>NZ_UQXD01000006.1 GCF_900544955.1 uncultured Oscillibacter sp. | reverse complement strand
CCCCTACCAGCCACGCCACCGCCGCCTCCGCCCGGCTCTTCAGATACCCCAGGTATCCAGCCGCCGCCTTCTCCGTCAGCTCCACCGGGTACTGCAACCGGTACCACGCCAGACGCAGCGCCGTCTCCTCGTCGTAGTCCCGGCGCAGATACTCCGGCCACAGGTTGTCGAAGTCCTTCAGGTTCAGCCGCTTTCGCTGGAAGCAGCCGTGGTAGAGATACCCGGCGCCGGAAATGTGGTACTGGAACTGGACGGCCTGGGCAATGAAGTCCTCCTCCTCCGTCTCCTCGTACTCCGGGAAGATCAGCCGGGTCACGGAGCCGTCGGGATTGTACACGGTCACGTCCAGTTCCCGGCTCAGCTCCGCCACGAAGTAGGCCATGGCGGCCCCCTGCTCCCCGGTCCGGGTGAGGTAGAACCGGTTCAGGGACCGGCAGTTTGTCAGCACGCCGCCGCCCCAGTAGTCCACCGCGTCGTGGAGCCGGAGGGCGGCCAGATTGCCGCAGTTGGAAAACGCGTAGTCCCCCACCCGCCGCAGCGTGGCCGGCAGCGTCAAATCCGTCAAACTCCGGTTGTCCCACACCGCGCCGCTCTCCGGCAGGCCGCAGGTGAGCTCCACCGCCTCCCCCTCCGCCGCCCGGGCCAGCGGGCTGAGGGCGTGGGGGCCCAGGGCCGTCACCGGCAGGCCGAACAGCGTCTCCGGCAGCACGGCCCGCTCATCACAGGTCATCGCCCGCAGCAGCGTGACCCCCTCCGCCTCCCGGCGGACCGTCAGCTTCCAATTGCTGGCTCCGCTTCTCACTTCCATCGCATCCATACCATTCGACAACACCTTTACCACGTTCTCTTCCGCCGCGTCCGCCGCCACTCCCCGCCCGGCTGCTTTTCCGCGGCCGGCGGCCGATAGGGCTTGACATCGGCCTGCAATTATGGATAATTAGGTTCAACCCCGCACAATTCTGCTGAAATGGAGGGAGTTCACTTTGAAGGGGTTTATCATTGAGTTCGGAACGGGCATCGACCTGCACGGCGCCGACCCGACCAAGGCGGCGAAACGGGCCATCGACGACGCCATCCACCGCAGCTGCCTGTGCGGCCTCCCGGACTACGCCCAGCGCCGGGACCTGGGCGACGTGGTCATCACCGTGCAAATCGCATGTCCCCATCCCGCGTCCGTGGACCAGGCCGCCATCCGGGAGCACTTCCCCTTTGGGACCATCGAGGTCTCCTGCGAGGAGGGCGGCCTGCTGGCCCAGGGGACCTACGACGAGGCCCTTGGCCGCCGCACGGAAATCCTGGTGGCCGTGGTCTCCCTGACCGTCTATGTAGGCGGCGCGTCTCCCGCAGCCCAGCCGTAACCGCTTCCCCTCTCAGCATACCCCTGCTTCTTGCCCGCTGACAAGAAGTTTTTTGCGGTTCAATATCACGAACTTAGTTCTTTATCTGCTCACCGCCATCGTATCACAGATATTTCGCGTTTTCAATAGGCTTTTTCACTCCCCCGCGCCCCGGTTCCCTGCGTCGTTGCAGCGGGGCCGGGGGTCCCTAAGCCCATCGCTGCCGGGCAGGGCGGCCCCGCCGGGGCCGTCCCGCCCGCGCAGACTCAACCAATTCTGGAGGCGTCATATGAACGTACAAACCGTAACAGCAGATGTCCTGGTCATCGGAAGCGGCGGCGCCGCGCTGCGGGCGGCGCTAGCCGCCCAGGAGGCCGGCGCGGAGGTGCTGGTGGCCAGCAAGGGCGCCGTGGGAAAGAGCGGCGCAACCTATTTCAGCGTGGCGGAGCTGGGGGCCTTCAACGTCCCGGACGGCGCCATCGACCCCACGGACAACCCGGATGCGTTCTTCCACGACATCATGGATGCCGCCCAGGGCATGGCCGACCCCAAGCTGGCCCGCATCGTGGCCGACGAGGCCATCGAGGCCAAGGACTACCTGGAGAGCCTGGGGATGCAGTACGCCCGCCGGGAGGACGGCGGCTACATGGGTTACCGCGCCTGCTTCTCCCAGAAGGCCCGGTCCCACGTGGTGGAAAACCACTTCAAGCCCATCGTGCGGGTTCTGCGGGAGGAGACCGCCCGGCGGGGCATCCGGACCATGGAGGGCGTCACCATCACCAACCTGGTGGTGCGGGACGGCGTGTGCGCCGGAGCCGTCGGCCTCTGCGGCGGCGAGCTGCTGGCCGTCGACTGCGGCGCCGTCATCATCGCCTGCGGCGGCGCCAGCACCCTCTTCGCCCACAACATGTATCCGGCGGACGTCACCGGCGACGGCTACGCCATGGCCTGCCGGGCCGGGGCCAAGCTCAGCAACATGGAGTTCGTCCAGGCGGGCATCGGCCTGGCCTGGCCCGCCGTCAACCTCTTCGGCAACCAGCTCTGGGAGGCGGCGCCCAAGCTCACCAACGGAGACCACCGGCGCTTCCTCTCCCACTACATCCAGGGCGATTACACGGAGGAGGAGGTCGTGGCCGCAAAGGGCGGCCACTTCCCCTTCAGCGTGCGGGACATCTCCCGCTTTGTGGAGATCGCCGTCCAGCAGGAGATCACCCGCGGCACGCCCACGGCGCGTGGCAACGTCTATCTGGACTTCCTGGACGTGGATTTTGAGGCGCTGTTCTCCAGGCCCAACAGCCAGCTCAAGCCCATGTGGCCCCTGACCTACCAGCGCTTCCAGGAGCTGGGCGTCGACCTCTACCGGGAGAAGATCGAAATCGCCTGCTTCGCCCACGCCATCAACGGCGGCATCCGCATCGACGAGAACGGCGAGAGCACGGTCCCCGGCCTGTACGCCGCCGGCGAGGCCGCCTCCGGCCCCCACGGCGCCGACCGGCTGGGGGGAAATATGTCCGTCACCTGCCAGGTGTTCGGAAAACGCGCCGGCATCGCCGCCGCGCAGCACGCCCGGCGCAGCCGGACCGCCGGCGTCACCGCCGGGGACATCGCCCGGGAACAGGCGTATCTGGGCGCCTTTGGCCGCCTCTCCCAGGCGGAGGCGGACAGCCTGCGCGCCCAGCTCCAAAGCGCCTCCGACGCCGCGCTCCTCATTGTCCGGGACGGCCCCGTGCTGGAGGCGTACCTGCACACCCTGTCCGACCTGGAAGCCCGGCTGCACACCGGCACCGCCGCCGATCCGGTTCCCGTGGAGCGGGTGCTGGAACTGCAAAACCTCATCGACACCGGCCGCATGATCGCCGCCTCCGCACTGGCCCGCAGGGAGAGCCGCGGCAGCCACTACCGCCGGGATTACCCCCAGACGAACCCGGCGTTCGGGGAGATGCTGACGATCTAAACCGCGGTTTTGTGCAATCCGCACAAGCGGCACCGCATTTTTTCGGCGGCCATTATTCCTTTTTTCTTGACAAAATTTGCGGAAGGCGTTACACTGGTCTCACATACAGAAATGTGTGGTAGTTTTTTTGATTTCCCCTGCGAACCAAGTTCGTGATTACAACCCACCAGGAGTACACACATGCGGGATTATTCTGTCTCTTCCATCGTCAAGGCCGTCGAGGTCCTGGAATATCTGAAGGTGCAAAAGACCGCCACCTTCTCCCAGATCCAGGTCAACCTGGGCTACGCCAAGTCCAGCGCCTATCAGATTCTGAAAACGCTGGAGAGCCTGCATCTGGTCTCCATCAACCAGTACGGGGAGTACGCCCTGGGCTACAAGCTCTTCGAGCTGGGCAACGCCTTCGGCCAGAACATCGGCTGGCGGAGCATCATCGCCCCCTATATCCGGCAATTGGGAGAGGAGACCGGCCTGACCGTCCACGTCTCCATCCTGACCAGCAACTACGAGGGCATCTGCATCGAAAAAATCCCCGGCAAGGTCTTCACCATGCAGCTGACCGAGATCGGCGCCCCCCTGCAAATGCATACCAGCGCCTCCGGCAAGGTCCTTCTGGCCTGGCAGAGCCCGGAGGTGCAGATGCAGATTCTCCGCAACCTCACCTATCAGAAGTTCACGGACCACAGCATCACCTCCAAGGAGGACCTGGCCGTGGAGCTGCTGCGGGTGCGCCAACGAGGCTACGCCTGCGACGACCAGGAGAGCGAGGAGAACTGCCGCGGCGTAGCGGCCCCGCTCTTCGCCTGCGACGGCAGCTTCCTGGCCGGCGTCAGCATCGGCGCCCCCATTATCCTGATGACCCAGGAGCAGATGCCCCACTACGCCCAGGTGCTCCAGTCCTACCTGGCCAAAATGTCTCCCCTGCTGAACCCCGGCCATACCGGCTTTTGAGGCGGCGGGCGTTTTGGCGCTCTATTTTACGAACTAAGTTCGTAATTTTGAACCATTCATTCCGCCGTCTCCGGCACCTCTCCGCATGCTCTCACCGAAGAGGATGCGGCCCTTCTTTCCATTTGATTGCGAACTAGTTTCGTATATATGAACCACCGTAATTCCAAGGCGTCTTCCCTTCCAACCACTCCCATCCATCAAAGGAGAATGTACCATGCTTGAGAATTTGAAAGTACTGGCGTTTACCCACTACCTGCAAGGCCCCTCCTGCGCGCAGATGTTCGGCGACCTGGGCGCCGACGTCATCAAGGTGGAATCCCCCAAGGGCGCCTTCGAGCGCAGCTGGTCCGGTCCGGACTCCTTCGTAAACGGCGTGAGCGTGTTCTTCATGCTGGCCAACCGGAACATGCGCTCCATCGCCGTCAACCTGAAATCTGAGGAGGGCAAGCGGATCATCTACGAGCTGGTCCGCGACTACGACATCGTCATTGAGAACTTCCGCCCCGGCGTCATGGAAAAGCTGGGCTTCGGGTACGAGGCGTTGAAGGCGCGCAATCCCCGGGTGATCTACTGCTCCCTCAGCGGCTTCGGCTCCACTGGCCCCTACAAGGACCGCCCCGGCCAGGACCTGCTGGCCCAGAGCATGGGCGGCATCGTGGACATGACGGGAACCGGGCGGCCCAGCCCCGTGGGCACCTCCTTTGCCGACGCCCACAGCGCCACCCTGGCGGCGGTGGGCATCCTGGCGGCGGTGAACCACCGCCAGCTCACCGGCGAGGGCCACAAAATCGACGTCAACCTGGTGGAATCCGTCCTGAATCTGCAGATGGAGCCCTACGCATACTACCTAAACACCCCCGAGAAGCTGTGGCCCACCCAGCTCTCCACGGGCCTGGCCAACCGCTTCCAGAGCTCCCCCTACGGCGTCTACGAGACCCAGGACGGCTACATCTCCATCTCCCTGTGCAAACACGCCGACATGGTGGCGGTGCTGGAGCCGGGCTGTCTGGACGGCTTCACCGAGCAGGACGCCTTCACCCGCCGGGACGCCTACGACGCCGTGGTGGCAGCGCAGCTCAAAAAGAAAACCACGGACGAGTGGTGCCGCCTCTTCACCCAGCAGGGCATCTGGCACATCAAGCCCTATACGTATCAGGACATCGAAAACGACCCCCAGGTGCAGTGGAACAAGAGCATCCTCACCCTCCACCACCCCGTGGCCGGCGACGTGCGGGTTTTGAACCACCCCATCAAGTACGACGGGGAATCCACGCCGCTGCGCAGAAATCCGCCGGCCAAGGGCGCCGACACCCGGGAGGTCCTCTCCCAGCTGGGCTACACGGACCAGGCGGTGGAGGAACTGCGCCGCCAGGGCGTCCTCACCTGGGACGACCCCGTGTGACCCCCCTTCCCCCGTTTATCTCCGCCCTCTGCGAACGGCGGCGAATAAAATAATCATTTGAAGGAGAACAGAAATGAAGAAGCTTGCGATCATCCTTGCGGCGGCCCTCACCCTGTCCACCCTGACTGCCTGCGGCTCCAAATCCGGCCCCGAGGCTCCGCCCTCCGACGGCGCGCCCGGCGACGCCCAGCCCAAAATCACCTGGCGGGCCCAGTCCGTCGAGACCTCCGGCACCGAGCGCCAGAACTGTGTGGAGCACTTCGCCCAATTGGTCAGCGACGCCACCGGCGGCAACTTCACCATCGAGGTCTTCTCCGCCGGCACCCTGTACGGCCAGGAGGACCTGGTGGAGGCGGTGAACAACGGCGTGACGGAGTGCGCCTTCACCTCCAACGACTACCACTCCGGCATTGAGCCGATGCTGAAGCTGGCGGCCTTCCGCAGCTCCGACCTGTGGAACGACAAGGAGCTGGACGAGACCTTCCTGGCCATGTACGAGCCCCTTGTGAAGGAGGCCTATGACAAGATGGGCCTGGTTTACGTAGGCAATGTGCTGGACCTGCCCGGCGAGTGCTTCATGTCCAACGTGAAAATCCAGACCATCGACGACTTCCAGGGCGTCCTGATCCGCAGCGGCGGCCTGGGCCAGGAGCTGTACAGCGCCCTGGGCGCCTCCGTGGTCTCCATGCCCATGGGCGACGTGTACTCCGCCGCCAAGCTGGGCACCATCGACGCCTTTGAGGTGGGCGGCTACGCCGACAACTACGGCAACGCCCTCCACGAGGTCTGCAAGTACGTCGTGGAGCCCACCCCCCACTCCACCTCCGGCGTCGAGGTGGGCAACCTGGTGGTCAACGCCAAGGCCTACAACGCCCTGCCCGACGAGTACAAGCAGATTCTCGCCGACTGCTGCAAGGAAAACCGCGCCTACACCTTCGACCGCCTGACCGAGGCCGCCGCCGAGGCCCGGGAGATCATCCTGGACGGCGGCGTGGAGTGCATCACGCTCTCCGACGAGGACTTCACCACCATCAAGTCCATCGCCGCCGAGACGCTGCAGGGCTACTGGGGCCAGTCCGACCTGACCGACCAGTTCCTGACGCTGTACGTGGAGTTCCTGACCGACAACGGCTATCCCGACGTGGCCGCCAAGGTCCAGAAATAACCCGCCGCCCGGAACCGCGTGTGCCGCCTGAACGCGCTTCAGGCGGCACATTCAAAAAGGAGGAATCCCTTTGAAAATTTTGGACCGCATCAAGCACGGGCTTGATACCTTCGGCAAATACTGGGCGCTGGTCATCGTCATTCTGTTCATCCTCCCGGCCTTTGAGGCGCTGGTCATGCGCTATACTCTCAACCGGCCCACCATCTGGTCCCAGGAGCTGTGCTGCATGATCTTCGGCGCCTACTTCATGATCGGCGGCGCCTACGGCGAGGCCTGCCACGCCCACGTGGCCATGGATCTGTTCTACGTGAAGTACCGGGGCATCGTCAAGATGCTGGCCGACACCCTGGCCATCTTCGCCTGCGGGCTGTTCTGCGTGGTGCTGATCGTCCGGGGCGGCTCCGCCTTCCTCAATACCCTCTCCATCGGCCAGCGCTCCGACAGCCTGTGGGCGCCCTACCTCTGGCCCATCCGGCTGTGCATCCCCGTGGGCTCCTTCTTGCTCCTGGTCCGCTCCTTCATCGTCTACCTGGAGAAGATGCAGGACTCCATCCGCTACCTGCGCGAACACCGCGGGGAACCATCCAAGAAAAAGGGAGGGTCGCAGTAAATGGAAGCCTATATGCCTCTCATCATGTTCGGCCTGCTGATCGTCCTGCTGGTGATCGGCCTCCCCATCGTCTACGCCCTGTCTCTGGTGGCCATCGGGACGGCCTTCGTCCTCTGGGGCCCCGGCAGTATCTACGCCATCATCACCTCCACCATCGCCACCATGAACAACTGGAACCTGCTGGCCACGCCCCTGTTCACGTTCATGTCGCTGATGCTGTTTGAGGCAGGCATTGTGGAGGACCTGTACGAGGCCTTCTACAGCCTCACCGCCAAGGTCCGGGGCGGCCTGGCCATGTGCACCATCGCGGTGGGCGCCCTGATGGGCGCCATGACCGGCGTGGTGGCCGGCACCGTCATCGCCCTCACCACCATCGCCCTGCCCCAGATGCTGAAATACAAATACGACGAAAAGGTGTCCATGGGCGCCGTGCTCTCCGGCGGCACGCTGGGCCAGCTGATTCCCCCCAGCACCAACATGATCGTCTACGGCACCATGACCGGCGTCTCCGTGGGCGGCCTGTTCGCCGGGGGCATGAGCGCCGGCATTGTGCTGGCCCTGCTGTACTGTGTGTACATCGCCATTCGCTGCGCGATGAACAAGGACCTCTGCCCGGTGATGCCGGAGGAGGACCGCAAGGGCCTGAAGGACACGCTGCTGGGCCTGAAAAAGGTCTTCTGGCCCTGTGTGCTGATCGTCGTGGTGCTGGGCGCCATCTACGCCGGCCTGGCCACCCCCACGGAGGCCGCGGGCGTGGGCTGCGTCGGCGCCGTGGTCATCGCCCTGCTCAACCGCCGGTTCACCTTCCAGCACCTGCTCAACGCCAGCACCGGCACCCTGAAAAATATCGCCATGGTGGGCTTCATCACTCTGGCCGCCTCCTATTTCGGCTCCGTGTTCGTGGCCATCGGCGGCAACAAGTTCGTCGCGGAGGTGGCCTCCATGATCCCCGGCGGCAACTACGGGCTGGTTCTGGCCCTGCTTGCCATCGTGTTCTTCCTGGGCATGTTCATCGACACCATCGCCATCATCGTCATCTGCGCTCCCATCTTCACCCCGCTGATCGTCAGCTACGGCATCGACCCCATGTGGTTTGCCATCTGCTTCATGGTGGCGCTCCAGTGCGGCTACCTGACGCCGCCCTTCGGCTTCTCCCTGTTCTACATGAAGAGCGCCGCGCCGGAGAGCACCCAGCTCAAGACCATCTACCAGTCCTCCCTGCCCTTCATCGGCGTCCAGCTGATCGGCCTTGCCATCTGTATCTTCGCCCCGTCCCTCGTCATGTGGGGCCTCAACATCATGCACTAAGCCAACAGGAGGTCAAAAAATGAGCAAACTCATGAACCGGGTCCAGGCTGCGGAGCTGGTACAGGACCGGGACACCGTCGTGGTGTGCGGCTGTGAAAATCTGCTGCTGCCCGACCGCATTCTCTCCGCCCTGGAGGACCGCTTTGTCGCCACGGGGCACCCCCGGGCGCTGACGGACATCCACCCGGTGATCTACGGGATGGGGGAGAACTGCGGGCTGGAGCACTTTGCCCACGAGGGCTTTCTGGCCCGCGCCATCGGCAGCGGCTTCAGCTATCTGAAGACCTCCCGCACCAGCCGCCTGGTCCGGGAGAATCAGCTGGAGGCGTATGTGGCCCCCATGGGGACCATCTACCGCATGCTCCAGAACATCTCCTGCGGCGAGCCCTACACCCTGACGGACGTGGGCCTGGGCACCTTCGTCGATCCACGGCACGGCGGCGGCAAGTTCAACAGCCGCACCACGGAGGACATTGTGGAGCTGACGGAGCTGGGCGGCCACCCCATGCTCTGCTACCGAAACCCCCAGGTCAACGTGGCCATCATCCGCGCCCACACCTCCGATGAAAACGGCAACCTGGCGCTGGAGCAGGAGCCGGTCAGCCTGGGCATTTACTCCATGGCGGCCGCGGCCAAGGCCTGCGGCGGCAAGGTCATCGCCCAGGTGAGCCGCATCGTCGCCAACGACTCCATCCCCCCCAAGCGGATCGTGGTCCCCGGCATTCTGGTGGACGCGGTGGTTTTGGAGGAGGACGTGCCCCCCTCCGGCGGGGCGCTGAACTACGCCCTCTCCGGTGAGAACCGGATGCCCCTGGGCCAGCTGGAAAACCTGCCCCTGGACATCCGCAAGGTCCTGCTCCGCCGGGCGGCCATGGAGATCGGGCAGCCGCCCAAGACGGTAAACCTGGGCGTGGGCATCCCCGGCTTCCTGCCCCGGATTCTGGTGGAGGAGCACGCCCTGGACGGCATCACCTTCTTCACAGAGCACGGCTCCCTGGGCGGCGTGCCCGGGGACCGGGCCAACTTCGGCACCAACATCAACCCCACCGCCCTGCTGGACCCCACCCAGGTCTTCCAGGCCTTCCGGGGCGGGCTGCTGGACCTGTCCTTCCTGGGCTGCGCCCAGATGGACCGCTTCGGAAACGTCAACGTCAGCAGCTTCAACGGCGTAGTCCCCGGCTGCGGCGGCTTCATCGACATCGCCCACAGGACCAAGCAACTGGTGTTCTGCGGCACCTTCTCCTCCGGCGGCGCGGAGGTGGAGGTCTCCGGCGGGCGCCTGCACATCCGCCGGGAAGGCAAGTTCTTCAAGCTGGTCCCGGAGGTGGAGCAGATCACACTGAACGGCCAGAACGCCCGCAACAAGGGCCAGTCCATCCTCTTCATCACCGAGCGCGCCGTCTTCCGCGCATTGGACGACGGGCTGCACCTGACGGAATACGCCGAGGGCCTGGACCTGGAACGGGACATCCTGTCCCACATCCCGTTTGAAATCACCGTAGACCCGGACTGCAGGCCCATGGCCGCCAGTCTCTTCATTTGAAACAGAGGGAGACCGATTATGTCAATTTATTTGGATGAGTACACCCTGGGCCAAGAGTTTGTCACCCCGGCCCGCACCATTACGGAGGCCGACGTGGTGATGTTCGGCTGCCTGACCGGAGACCTCCACCCCAACCACTTCAACAAGGTGCGCATGGAGCAAGGCGAGTTCGGCCAGCGCCTGGTCCACGGCCTTCTGGGACTGTCCATGGCCCACGGGCTGCTGTTCCAGTTGGACCTCCTGCGGGATTCCTGCATCGCCTTTTTGGGCGTGGAGGACTGGCAGTTCAAAGCCCCCGTCTTCTTCGGGGACACCATTCACTGCAACGTCACCGTGACGGAAATCCGCCCCAGCAAGAGCAAGCCCGACCGGGGCGTGTTGAAGCTGGCCTTCCAGCTCCTCAACCAAAACGGCGCCGTCTGCCAGACCGGCGTAAAGGTTTTGATGATGCACGCCCACCGGCCGGCGGCGCCCTGCGGCGGCTGACGGGAGCGGCCATGGAGAGGAGCACCCTTGGAAAGAGCGGCCTTCTGGTCTCCGGCTTGTCCCTGGGCACCTGGGCCTTCGCAGGCGGCAAGCTCTGGGGCGGCAGCGACGACCAGGCCGCCGTCCGCACCGTCCACTACGCGCTGGAGCACGGCGTCAATCTCGTGGACACCGCGGAGCGGTACGGCGACGGGAAGTCCGAGGAGGTGGTGGGCGAGGCACTGAAGGGCCGCCGGTCCGACGCCGTGCTGGCCACCAAGGTCTACACGGACGCGCTGCGCCGCCAGGACGTCATCGCCCACTGTGAGGCCAGCCTGCGCCGCCTGCAAACGGACTATATCGACCTCTACCAGGTCCACTGGCCCAGCCCCGACATCCCGCTGGAGGAGACCTACGACGCCTTCGAGACGCTGAAGCAGGCGGGGAAAATCCGGGCCAGCGGCATCTGCAACGCCGGGGAGACCTGCGTGCAGTCTCTGAAGACGTCCTATGACGTGGCCATGAACCAGCTCCCCTACTCCCTGCTCTGGCGGGTGGCGGAAAAGCGGATCATCCCCGCCACCGAGCGCATGGGGATTTCCGTGTGGGCTTACTCCCCGCTGGCCCAGGGGCTTTTGACCGGGAAGTTCCGCCGCGTGGAGGACGTCCCCCTCAGCCGCCGGGAGACCCGCTTTTACAGCAGCGCGTGGGGACAGGGCCGCCACAGCGACCCGGGCTTTGAGCGGGAAATCTTCGCCTTTCTCGATATTTTGGCATCTCTTTGCGAAAAAAACGGCTTCACCCCCGCGGAAATCGCCATGAACTTCCTCAAACGTCGCCAGTGCGTCAAAAGCATTCTGGTGGGCGCCCGCTCCCCGCAGCAGATGCAGCAGAACATCGCCGCCTACGAGCGGGAGGTCCCCGGCGGTCTGATGGATGAGATCGAGGGGGCGTCGGAGGCCCTGAAGGCGGCGATGGGCGACAACGCCGATCTGTGGGTCGGAGACGGCGGCCGGTTTTTCTGACCTCCGCCGCGGTCCCCCTCTCAGGGGAAATACAAATGGAAAATGGAGGCTCTCTATGAGCAAACTACAGTTGAACATCGGCGACTCCTTTACGTATAGCAAGACGGTCAGCGAGAGCGACGTGTACCTCTTTGCCGGCATCACCGGGGACTTTCACCCCAACCACGTCAACGAGCAGTATATGAAGCAGTCCGTCTACGGCCAGCGGATCATGCACGGGGCGCTGGGCATCGGCTTCATGTCCGCCGCCTCCTCCGTGGCGCTGGGCGCCCAGAGCATGCGGGCCGTCTCCGCCGGGTACGACCGCATCCGCTTCATCAAACCGGTCTTCCTCGGCGACACCATCACGGTGCGCTATACCATCGAGAGCAAAGACGAGGAGGCCATGAAGACCGTTGCAAAGGTGGAGCTGCTGAACGAAAGCGGCGAGCTGTGCACCGTGGGCAGGCACATCGCCAAGTATTTCGACGACTGACGCCCCACCGCAGGCCCTTTCTCCCCGAATGGTCCCGATTTCTCCAAAATTCCCGAAAAATCAGAATTTCCCTGTTGACAGCAGCGCCATTCCCTGTTATACTATCAACTGTTCCGGCGCGATGCCGAACAGCTCGGGGGTATAGCTCAGCTGGGAGAGCGCTTGACTGGCAGTCAAGAGGTCTGCGGTTCGATCCCGCATATCTCCACCAAATTTTGATAAATCCGAACCTGTTCCAAATTAGGACGGGTTCGGATTTATTGTTTATTGGTACAAAATTGCATTGCACAACAAAGCGATGGCCTGCCCTGGTATTGCGTCGGTGAAGCGTCTCTTTCATAAGTTTAGGAAAAATTGGCAGACAGATTGTTTTCTTCCTTGTGATGTGATAACATAACTATGTCGGATAACATTGTATCAAGAGGAACTATGATGAAAAATCAAAAAATCAGTGCTTCTCATGTGTTTGTTCCCGGTGGTTTTCCTAAAATAACGTATGTGGCGCGAGAAGAATATGGACTCGAAAATCGTGTATGCATGGCAAAAGATAATTTAACCAAACTCATGGTGATTACCGGGCCTACCAAGTCGGGAAAAACCGTCCTTGTAGACAAAATATTTCCGCAAGAATCAGCCATCTGGATTGACGGTGGTATGATCACTGACGAAAATAGTTTTTGGGAGTTAATTGTTGATAAGCTCGATTTATTTACTTCGTTTGAGCGTACGGAGAGCGACAGCAATAGTTCTGGAATTGAGAGCAATTTGTCTTTGGATGGCAACGTCCTTGTCGCAAAAGGCGGGGTACGTGTAAGCGGCAAATCTGATACCAGTTTAACAAGTGGTTATTTGAATGGCAGAAGTGTAAGTGCTAAAACTGTAGCAATCAGCGCATTAAGAACTAGTTTAATCCCACTTGTTGTAGATGATTTTCACTATATTGAGAAACCTACTCAAAAGAGCATTGTCCGCGCTTTAAAAGCGCCAATCATGCACGGACTTCCCGCCATTTTTATTGCTATTCCAAATCGAAAATATGACGCAATAGAAGTGGAACGCGAAATGACAGGTCGAATTGAAAATATTGAAATGCCAATCTGGGAAGAAGACGAATTGGCCGAAATCGCGGTTACCGGCTTTAAGGTGCTCAATGTTCAGGTAAAAAAGTCTCTCATTGATAAGCTGACCCATGCTGCATATGGAAGTCCTTTTTTAATGCAGGAATTTTGCAAAGCATTGTGTGTAAATTCTGAAATTCAAGAGAGCAGCAAGGAAATTCAATATATTTCCGAAAACATTGATGTTACCGATATTTTTGCGGAAATCGCCGAACATAGCGGTCGATCCATGTTTGAAAAATTAAAACGTGGGCCACGGGCAAGAACGGACAGAATATCTCGGCGGCTCATAGACGGTACCACAACGGATATATACGGTGTGGTAATGAATGCGTTAAAATCACTTCAACCCGGGGTAGAGAGTATGCCCTATGATACGTTGCGCGCAAACATCAAAAACATCATGATTGATCAGCCTCCCCAAAAGCACGAAGTCTCACGCGTTCTTGATAAAATTGCGCAGATTTCATACACAGATACTTCTTCAACCAAAGTAATTGATTGGCAAAAAGATAACGATATCATTACAATAACCGACCCATTTTTCGCCTTCTTTTTAAAATGGGCAAGGTAGTACACCTATGCATTCTTTATCTACTTAGACGAATTCATATAAGCATTATGACGGCGGCAGTATGTGTGACATACTGCCGCCGTCATGCGTCTGGAGCTCCGGCCGGAAGCCGCCAGCGCTCCCGCTATGCCTGTGCCAGGTCCTTTCACGGATGTCCCGACCTCTGAGGAAATATCCCGCCTTCCTGCGGCGCTCCCGCCCTCCGGGGGTCTCAGATGCCTTTCTCCGGGCAGTTCGGGTCCTCGCGGCGCGTTATCCCGCCAAGTACTCCTCCAGGCAGAGCCCCTGCTCCGTGATCTCCCGGGCGGCATCCCGGCCCACGTAGCGGTAATGCCAGGGCTCGTAGCCCACGCCGGTCAAGTCGCTCTTCTCCGTGGGGTAGCGGAGGATGAAGCCGTACTCCGCGCAGTGGGCCATCAACCATTTCTGCGCCGGAGTCTCCTCCTGCCCCTCGTCCAGCAGCTGGTAGGAGACGTCCACAATATCCACCGCCAGTCCCGCCTGGTGCTCGCTGGTGCCGGGCCGGGCCACCCAGACGGCGGCCTGGCGCTCCGCCTCCTCCCGGCCATAGCCCTGATTCTGATAAAAGCGGACCTTCCGCTCAAACAGCGACGCCTGCTTGTCCCAGGTGCGGAAGGAGGAGCAGATCAACGGCTGACAGCCCGCCGCCCGGGCGGCGTCCATCATCTCCTGGAGGGCGGGGTAGGCCCGGCTGTCGATGGCATGTCCGTTTTTCAGCTGCTTCAGCTCCGGAACGGCGAAGTCCTCCGCCAGCGGGTGCTCCCCGTTGACCAGCAGCAGCTCCCAGTCCGCGCCGTCATCCGCCGTCTCCGGCTCCCCGGCCGGGGCGGGGCCGGTTGTCGGGGCGGAGCTGGCTGCCGGGGCGGCGGTCACGGGCTCCTCCGGCATCCGGACCGGTTCCCGGAGGGAGAGGCTCACCACCGGCGGCGCGTCCTCCCCGGGGAGGCCGTCCACCGTCTGGACCGCGGCGGCCCGGCCCAGCAGGAAACCGCCGCCGAAGAGAAAGACCCCCGTCAGGGCGGACACCGCCAGGGACACGCGGCGCCTGCGCCGCCGGGCGGCCCTGCGGGCAGGCGGGACGGCCCGTCCCACCGGCGGCATCGGATCGGGCAGGGGAAGAATCCGTTCAGAAAAACTGGTCATATGCATCGCTCCTTTGTATGTTTCTGCCTCCCATTCTCCCACTGCTTCCCATCCAACACGCCTCATTTTTGTATCAAAGTGTCATCATGTGACGGAGATCGCGCTCTTGCCCGGCGAGTCCCCTTCCTCCGCCCAGTCGCAGGGGATCACGCGCACTGTGAGGCCGCTTTGGAAAACCCAGTACGCCGCACCGCCGTCCGACAGGCGGAACAGCGCCTCCTCCCCGCCGGTTCCCTCCAGCCTTCCCGAAAGTCCCAGGCGGCGGAAGAACGCGGCGCCCAACTCCTCCGGTGCCGCCGAGACCGTCTCCGTCAAGTTCTGCTCCATCATCGACAAATCCAGGGACAGCGCCCGACCGCTCTCCCCATCCAGCACCAGGGAGAGGTACCGCTTCCCCTCATGGCCGCTCACCAGAAGGAATTCCGCCCCGGCGAAGCTGTCCGCCGTACAGAGGTACAGCCGCTGGACGCGGAGGACGGGCAGGGTGTCCGGCACGGCCGCCGCCGGGAGCGCGCCGCATTGGACCAGATCCTCCAGCTCCGCACGGACCTGCCGCTCCAGGGCCTCGTCCTCATCGGCGCTCTCCTCCTTCGATTTCCGGAAGGCGGCGAACAGATCCTCCCCCAGATACCACCGGGCCAGGAGGGCCATCCGCTCCTCCAGGGACGGGGGGCGGACGGGCAGGTTGTTGTCCGCCGTCAGCGTCTCGGCGTGAACCGTATGCAGCGCCGCCTCGTCCCCCAGCAGGGACAGCCGCTGGGGCAGAAGCACCGACGAGAACACCACCAGCAGCGTCAGCACCGGCAGCAGCCACGCGTTCCACTTCTTCATTCCGTCTCCCCTCCCCGCAGATGGACGCAGACCCGGGTCCCCCGGCCCACAATGCTCTGAAATTCCAGCTCCCCGCCGTGGAGCGCCACAATCCGGCTGCACACCGCAAGCCCCAGCCCGGCGCCGCCCTGGGCCCGGGCCCGGGACTTGTCCACCATGTAAAAGGCCTCCGTGATGCGGCTGAGCTCCGGGGCGGGAATGCCCTTGCCGCTGTCCGTCACCCGGATGCAGTAGCCCGGCCCCTCTGCCAGTCCCTCCAGCACAATGACCCCGCCGCCGTCCATGGCCTTGCGGGCGTTGTCCAGCAGGTTCAGGCACACCGTCTCCATCAGGTCCGGCTCCAGCGGGACCTTCCCCGGGGCAGCCCGGACCGTCAGGCGGATGCCCACGGCCTCCAGCGAGGGCCGCAGGGTGCCCCCCACCCGCCGCAAAAAGGCGTCCATGGGGACGGGGCGCAGGGCAAAGTCCTGTTTTTCCAGCACGATCAGGTCCATCAGCTTCCGGCTAAGGGCCTCCATCCGCCGCCCCTCCCGGAAGATATAGCCGGCGCTCTCCCGGACCTGCTCCGGCGCGGCGGGGCGGGAGCGCAGCAAGTCCGCGTAGCCGATGATGGAGGTCAGGGGCGTCTTGATCTCATGGGCAAAGCTCTCCGTGAAATCCTCCTGCCGCCGGGCGGCGTCCCGCAGCGCCTGGACCTGGGCCTCCAGCTGGGCGGCCATGGCGTTGAAGTCCGCCGACAGCCGCCCCAGCTCGTCGTCGCTGCGCACCGGTACCCGCTGGTCCAGCGCCCCGGCGGCCATCCGCCTGGTGGCGGCGGAGAGCCGCCCAAGGGGCCGCAGCATCACCGACGTGACGGCCAGGGACAGCGCCCCCACCAGGGCGATGAGGCCCGCCATCAGGTGGGAAAAGGTCTGATACTGCTCCTGCCGGGCGGTGAAAAGGCCGCTCACCTCCCGGCCGTTTTCCAGATACAGCGTGCCGCCGCCCAGCGCCAGGGGACTGGCGGCGTGGAGAAACGTCCGCCCGTCGGCCAGGGGAACCAGCCTCCACCCCCGCTGGCCCTCCCCAAGTCCCCGGGTGAGGGGGGCGGCGTCCATGGGCAGCAGCCCCTTGCTGAGCAGGCTCTCCCCCGCACCGCCGCTGATGCGGAAGGCCACCGTCCCCCTTCCGGTGGTGACCTCCACCCGGCTGAACAGCGCCGCCAGATCCTCCCGCTCCTCCGCGGAACGCAGTTCCAGCTCCCGGGCCAGGGTATAGCGCAGCATATCGTTCTCCTCGTAGAGGGCGGCCACCTCCCGCTCCAGAGAGGAGCGGAACTGCCGGTCGATCAGCACGTAGCCCCCCAGGGAGCAGGCCATGGCGGTGACGATGACCATGCTGCAAAAGACCTTCCAAAACAGCTTCACCGCCTACACCTCCAGCCGGTAGCCGACCTTGTACACCGCCACCAGCCGGGACTCCAGCCCCAGCTTCTTGCGCATCCGCTGGATATGGAGGTCCACCGTCCGGCTTTCCCCCAGGAACTCCTCCCCCCACACCCGCTCGTAGATGCGGTCCCGGTAGAGGGCGATGTTCTTGTTCTGGACGAACAGCAGCAGCAGCTCATACTCCTTGGCGGTGAGGGCCACCGCCTCCCCGCCCCGGCGCACCACCCGGCTGGCGGTGTCGATGGTGATGTCCGGCGGCAGGGAGAGCACCCGCCCCGTCTTTCCGCAGCGGCGGAGCACCGTCTCCACCCGGGCCAGCAGCTCCATCAGCTCAAAGGGCTTGGTGATGTAGTCCTCCGCCCCCAGGCGCAGCCCCTTCACCCGGTCCTGCACCGCCGCCTTGGCGGTGAGAAAGATCACCGGAACCTCCAGCGCCTTGCAGTACTCCAGCACCTCGTAGCCGTCCGCCTTGGGCAGCATGATGTCCAGCAGCACCAGATCAAAGCCGCCCTTCTCCAGGCAGTCCGCCGCCGCCGCGCCGTCGGGTGCCCAGGTGCAGCGGTAGTCCGCCCCGTCCAGGGCCCGGCGGATCAGGTTGGCAATGGGCGCCTCGTCCTCCGCGATGAGAATTTGATTCATGGTCCCACCTCCTGTCCCACAGTCTGCATCCTGCTCCCATCATTTTTGCATCTTCCCCCATCCTAACACGGCGGCGCCCCATGTGCAAGAAAAGACCGTCACCCGGTGGGGACGGGTGACGGTCTTTTCAAGAGAGTTCGTGCCGGCGGTGCAGCATCCGGACCCCCACGCCGATATGGGGCCAATGGCCCGGGCCGGGGCACCGCGGCCCCCGCCGCCTCCCGGTTCATTCCCAGGCGGTGTGGGCCTCCTCCCAGCGCCGCAGCACGTCCAGCTGCTCCGGCGTATGGAACCAGTGCTCCCCGGCCTCCATCACCGTCAGCTCGCAGGCAAAGCGGCGGGCAAAGTCCTCCGCCGTCTCCCAGGCGGTGAGATGGTCCCCGCCGGCGTACAGGATGGCCGTGGGGGTGTCCCAGCGGGTCACCGGGCGGGCGGCGGCATATTGGAGGTAGCGCCAGGACAGCGTCTCGCCGAAGGCGGTGGGAAGCTCCCCCGCCGCCTCCAGCGCCGATTCGCTCACGCCCGCCCAGCCCATCATGTCCCGGATCAGCCGCTCCATATCCAATACCGGCGAGACCAGCAGCGCCCGCTCCAGCTCCGCCCCGCCGAAGGCCAGCAGGGCAAACCAGGCCCCCAGGCTGGTGGCCCGGAGGGCGATCCGCTCCCAGCGGCTCCGGGCGTAGGCCAGCAGGGCCTCCAGCTCCGGCAGCACGTCCCAGGGGGCGAAGGCCGCCGGACCGCCCCGCCGCGCCCCGTGCTCCGGCAAGTCCACCGCCAGCACCTGGGCGCCCTGGGGACAGGCCCGCTCCGCAAAGGCCTCTGCCTCCTCCTTACAGCCGCATTTGCCGTGGAGATACAGCCATACCCGGGGGGACGGCGCCCCGTACACCACGGCGGGGACGCCGCTTTGGGGCAGGGAAACGATCTGCTGTTCCATGGGGGATTCCTCCATCTCTACTCATCTCTCGTCCCGAACCGTTTCGGGCCGCCCGGCGGGAGTGCCTCGTCCCCGCCGGCGTCCCGGAGGAACACGAACGTCCGCGCCCCGGAGTGCGCCGGGGAAAACCGGTAGCCCAGCTCTCCGAAGGCGCGGACCTCCTCCGGCCCGGCAACGCCGTTCTCCGCCAGCCAGCGGACCATCTGGCCCCGGGCCATCTTGCACAGGGTGCCCTTTTCCACCACCCTGCCCGCCCGCAGCTCCCCAAAGACGCAGGTGTACCAGCGGACGTGCTCCGGCAGCCAAGACTCCACCGCCCGGCTGTACTCCCGGGAGGCCAGGTTCAGCACGCAGTCCGTCTCCGCCGCCAGCTGCTCCGCCAGGGCGCCGCCCCAGAAGCCGTACAGGTCGCCGCAGCCGTCCACGGACAGCGGGGCCTGCATCTCCAGGCGGTAGGGCGTCACGCCGTCAAAGGGGCCCAGCAGCCCGTAAAACCCGGAGAGGATGCGCAGATGCTCCCGGAGGTAGGCCAGGTGCCCCCCCTCCATCACCCCCGGCGCCATGTAGCGGTACTGGATGCCCTCGTAGGACAGCACCGCCGGGGTCAGGCGGCGGCGCAGGTCCATCTCCCGCAGGCGCTCCACATTCACCTGGGCGATGGTGTCGTTACACCGCCACAGTTTTTGCAGCGCCTGGGGCTCCATCGCCTGCATGGCCGCCTTCAGCCGCTCCGTCCGGTCCAGAAACCGGGGCAGGCCGCCGACGGGAAAGCCGTCCAGGTCCACCCGCATCCTCTTGGCCGGTGAGATGATGACACGCATCCGCCCTCCTCCTCGTCCACACCTGCGGCCCGCCGGGGCCGCAGCCGTCAGTCCTCCAGCTCGTCCAGCCGGTCCCGCAGCTCCTCCGCCAGATCCTCCAGCACCTCGTGGCGGTCGCCCCAGTCCTCGTAGGCCTCGCTCTCCATGTCCTCCGGCTCCTCCATGTCCAGCGCCTCGATCTGCGCCCGGACGGCGGCCAGCGCCTCCCGCAGCGCCGCCGGGCCCATGCCGTCCAGGTCCGGCTCCTCCGCATAGCGGCTGAACTCCAGTCTATCGGCCATACCATCGCCTCCCGTAATAAGTTGACAGGGCCATTGTACCATATCTCCGGACAAAATACAGGCCCTTTTTCAGCGCCTGGGCGGACGGAGGCGCCAAAAGCCCCCAAGAGCAGGACCAGCATGCGGCCGGTCCTGCTCTTGAGGGGAAGATTTGATGAAAAGAAGTTTTTGTCCCTTGCAAGTATTAGCATACTGGGAAGTTGTTAAGGAAACCAGCCGCAATTATTACAAAAGTCTAAAAAGACGGCAGCGGCAGCGGAATAGGCGGTGCTGGGCCGCCCGTCACGGCGCGCCGGGGTAGAGCAGCCCGGTCAGCGAGTGCAGGAAGTAGTTCCGGTCGGTCACGTTCAGGAAAAAATCCGCCAGGGGCGGGTTGTCCGTCACCAGGCCGTCGGCGCCCATGCGGATGATCTTCCAAATGCTCCCGTCGGAGTTGGCGGTCCAGGCGTAGACCTTTTTTCCCGCGGAATGAAGCTGGGTTACCAACTCGGCGGTCAAAAAGCCGGTCTCCACGCTGTAGCCGTCCACATAGGGCAGATCGTAGCGGCGGGAGACGGCCAGGAGGGTGATATGCACCGTGTCCATTTCCGGGGCGATCTGCTTGCTCTCCCGCAGCAGGGCGGGGTCCATGGAGGCAATGATGCACTGCTCCTCCATTCCCGCGGCGCGGATCTGCGCCACCGTCTGTTCCACCAGTCCGGTCTCGCGGCCAGAGGCCTTCAGCTCAATCATCAGCCGGATGCGGTCCTTGGCCGCCAAGAGCATCTCGTCCAGGGTGGGAATCCGCTCCCCCGCGAATTCCGCGGAGAAATGGGACCCTGCGTCCAGCGTCCGCACCGTGGCGTAATCGGTTTCCCAAACCTTCCGGTTCAGCCCGGCCACCCGCCGGAAGCCGGTGTCGTGAAGAACGATGAGCACGCCGTCCCGGGTCTGCTGCACGTCGATCTCGGCCATGCCGGCCCCCTCCCGGATGGACCACTCCAGCGCGGCCAGCGTGTTCTCCGGCGCGAAGGCGGCCCCCGCCCGGTGGGACACCACCACCATCCCCGCCTGGGGCGCGGCATAGGGATTGCCGCCCAGCTCGGTCTCGCTGAACACCGCCAGCAGGACCAGCGCCGCCGCAGCGGAGAGCACACCGGAGAGAAGGGCCCGCCCGGACCGCCTCGCGCCTGCGGGCGCCGGCCTGGCGCCGCCGCGCTCCCGGTGGTACAGGGCGAGGACCGCGGAAAAAAGCGACACCGGCCCCAGAATGCCCAGCAGCACGCCGCCCATGGCGCTCCACTTCAAATAGTAAAAGGTAAACAGCGCCCTGCCGCCGTCGGGCGCAAAGGCCAGCTTGCTCCTGCCCCAGAGCAGCAGGAGCAGGCCCGCCCACAGCACAAGCGCCGCCAGGAGAAAGGCCAGCACGCAGGCGAGCAGGGCCAGCGCCGTCTTGAGCACCCTCCCCCGCAGCAGCCGCAGGCTCTCCCGCAGGGCGCCCCGGCAGTGGTCGCCGTCCAGAATGACGGCGGGGAAAGCGAAGAGGCAGAAAAACAGCAGCACGTGCAGCGCCGCCATTCCGGCGAGAAAGGCGGCATGCAGCCCCGGCACGCTCCGGATATGCTCCAGGAGAAATTCGGGGATGGGGATGCGCCCCGCAAAGCCGCCGCTCAGCGGCAGGGCGGACAGCCCCATCAGCGGCACCAGCGCCAACAGCACCGGCAGGTTTCGCGGGCGGAAAAGTGCCGTCGCCCGCAAAAGGGCGCGCTTCCACAGGGCCCAGGCGGAAATGGCGCGGCCCTGCCATCCCTCCTCGCAGCAGAGGACCAGCGCCGTAATCTCCAGATAGCGGTAGTAGGCCAAGAGCAGAAATCCGCCCAGAAGCAGCAGTACGCAGAGGGGGCTGCGGAGGACCATGCCGATATTCTGCTGGCCGATCACCGCCACGCCCAGCGCCTGCAGCGCGGTCTCCCGGAACAAATCCCAGAGGCTCCAAAGCAGGAAATACCCGGCGATCTTGCAGGTGATCTCAAACAGCAGCACGGTGGGCCAGTTCCGCAGTCCGGCCCGAAGGCCCGACCCGATCAAAGACTTCCACACGGCGCTCTCCCCCCGTTTTCATCTGGTTTTGCAGGCAATATACCACATTGGAAACAACAGGGATAGTCTTGGCGCATTTTCGCGCAAATATGAGCGGGCGGCCCCCGCCGCGCCCCCATGTGCCGGACCCGGACGGCCATTCCGGCGCCTCCCCCGGCGCCTGGCCGTCCCCCGCGCGCCGGGGAAGCCCCCCACATCCGCGGAACCGCGCCTGCCGGGTGGGGTGTCCTGCGTCCCGCCGGGGAACACCCGACTGTCAAAGCCGGGCTGCCCCGGAGGGGAGGGCTTTCGCGCCGGGACAGCCCGTCTTTTCCCCCAAAACCAGCACCACCCCTGCAAGCGCACCGGGGTGCCGCAACAGGGCCATCCGCACCGCAGCCGTCGATTTCGCCAATTTTTTCGGATGCATTTTCTCCGCGTTGACCGATCCCACAATTTTTTCTGTCGAAATTGTCCCCTTCCTATGCACACGTGCATACATATCCCAGCCGAATAGAGTAGTCTATGCACATGGGGAGTGATTCGATTCATGGTTAACTCAGTTGCGCGGGCCGCAGAGGTTTTGTTTTTTGTCTCAAAGTCAAAATGCGGTTCGACATTATCGGATGTCTCCAGTCAGCTCGACATTCCCAAGAGCACCGCGTTCAACATCATCCACACGCTGTCGGAGAAGCGCCTGTTGACCATCACGGACGCCCGCCAGCTGACCGTGGTCCTGGGCCCCGGCATCTATGAGCTGGCGTTCAACGAGATCTCCGGCTCGGACACCTACTCCATCGTGCAGCCCGAGCTGGCCGCCCTGTCCGCGAAGCTGAAAAAATCCACCGCGTTCTACCAGTTCAGCAACGACGCCTACTCCCTGCTCTGCATCAGTCCGTACCCCGGAACCCCCTACCCCAACGCCACCGTTGGGCAGAGCATCGACGTGCGGACCGGGCTGTACGGGCCGGTCTGCCTCTCCGTCTGCGCCCACCGGAAGTCCGAGCTCACGCACGGGATCCGCCCGGAGCAGGCCAAGCGCCTGTGCGCGCACATGGAGCGCATCCGCAGCCGCGGCTACGACATGCTCACCTGCGACCATCTGCACGAGCTGTACAGCCTGGTGGTCCCCGTGCAGGGGATCGCGCAGTCCTGCCTCGGCTTTATCTGCGTCTATCTGCTGCAGCCCGACACCGCCGACGCCGCCTTCGGCGGCATGGTGCAGACCCTTCAGAAAGCGGCCTCCGACATGGGCACCCGGCTTGCCCTGCTCGCCTGACCCGGGGCCCTTTCTTTGTTATTCGCATTTAAGAACAAAGTTCTATATTACGAACTACCACCCTTCCAGTCGATCAGCAATCTGTCTGATACGATGGTCCGGCCGGAAATCTGACAGGAAAAGAGGTGCAATTGCCCGGGGTCCGTCCACGAAACTGGCGCCTGTCCATTCAATCTGACATGGTAATATCGCTGAAAACAAGCTGCGTGTAAAGGAGTAACAAAAATGAAAAAGGCTCTTGCGATCCTCATGACGATTGTCATGGTCCTGTCTGTCTCGGCCTGCGGCGGCGGCAGTTCCGGCGGAAGCACCTCCGGAGGCACCTCCTCCCCCGCGCCCGACAGCGGCGCCCCCGCCGATTCCGGGGAGACCTACACCCTCAAGTTCGGCCACGACCAGCCTGAGGACAACTATTTCAACGTGGCGGCCCTGAAGTTTGCGGAATTGCTGAACGAGCGGTCCAACGGCCGTATTACGGTGGAGGTCTATCCCGCCGCACAGCTGGGCAGCGAGGCCACCATGCTGGAGTCCCTCTCCATGGGCACGCTGGACTTCCAGATTTCCTCCTCCTCCAACGCCGCCGTGTATGTGCCGGAGCTGGCCGCCATGTCCTGCAGCTACCTGTTCAACGACATCGACCACCTGAAGACGGTGGCCTACGACGAGGAGTTCCAGCAGTACTGGCGGGACCTGGTGGCCGCCGGCAACAACGGCTTCCAGCTGATGAGCCTGTTCCCCGCCACCCCGCGCCACCTGTACACCACCTTCCCCGTTGACAGCCTGGCCGCCCTGGCGGGCCACAAAATCCGCGTCATGTCCGCGCCCATCGAGTCCACCGTCTGGAGCGCCCTGGGCGCCAAGCCCACCACCGTCAACTTCGGCGAGGTGTACACGGCGTTGCAGACCGACCTGGTGGAGGGCGCCGAGAACAGCATCTCCTCCTACTACTCTGCCAAGCACTACGAGGTGGCGCCCTATCTGAACCTCACCAACCACCAGTACGCCATCCTCGAGATGTGGATGTCCGACTCCGTGAAGGAGAAGCTGCCTGAGGACCTGTACGAGCTGGTCATCCCCGCCGCCGTGGACGCCGCCAAGGCCGGCCTGGAGTATGCCAACGACATTGAGAGCAGCCTGGTAGACGACATGGTGGAAAACCACGGCGTGACGGTTGTGGAGCCCGACATCAGCGAGTTCAAAGAGAAGATCCTGCCCATCCAGGATGAAAACGCCAAGGAGCTGGGCTGCGAGTGGGTGCTGGAGTTCATCCGCGACCACGCCTGATCTTCCCGCGGCCGCTGACGGCCCGTTCCCCTTTTGATTCTTTTGAACGCGAAGGTATGATGCCGGACAGGGAGGCAGGCGGTTTCCTGTCTCCCCGCCCGGCAATTTGATTCTGAGAGAGGAGTATCCTATGCGTGCACAGAACCAACACCCCGCGCTGACCAAGCTCATCCAGTTCGACGATGCGACGGAGCGGCTCCTGATGGCGCTTGGCGGCGCGACGGTCGCAGGCTTTGTCCTCACCGTCTTCACCGACGTTTTGTTCCGCACCTTTTTTAACCCCATCGTGTGGATGGAGGAAATCTCCCGGCTTTTGTACATGTGGTCCATTTTCCTGGGGTCGGCGGTGGCGTTCCGCCGCGGCACCCATTTCAAAATCGATATTCTCCACTTTAACAACCCCGTCGTCCGCCGGACGCTGGCGGTCATCTCCTACCTTTTGAGCGTGATCTTTGTGATTGTCCTGCTGTATTTCGGCTATAAGTTCGCCCTGCAGGGTATTGTGAAGAAATCTCTGCCCTCCGGGATTCCCCTGATCGTCTATCGCATGTCCTTTCCCGTGAGCGGCATTTTCATGCTGTTGTACTGCCTGGAGGGCATGGTTGAAAATGTATTCGGAATTGAAATTGAGCGGAAGGAGACGTAACACATGGGTACGATTTTACTGTTATTCGGCACGTTTTTTGCCATGTGCCTCATCGGCGTGCCTGTGGCCATGAGCCTGGGCATCTCCGCGCTGGTCTCCGGCCTCACCGTCGGCATCACCCCCATCGTCATGTGCCAGCAGATTTACGCCCAGCTGGACTCCTTCACTCTGCTGGCCATTCCCCTGTTTTTGCTGGTGGGCAACATCATGGACCTGGGCCAGATCACGGACCGTCTGGTGGGCTTTGCCAGCAAGCTGGTGGGCCACATCACCGGCGGCCTGGGCCACGTGAACGTGGTGGCGAACATGATCATGGCCGGCATCTCCGGCTCCGCCACCGCCGACGCCGCCGCCCTGGGCGGCATCATGATCCCCTCCATGCGCAAGGCGGGCTATTCCCCCGAGATGGCGGCCGCCATCAACGCCTCCGCCGCCACCATTGGCCCCATCATTCCCCCCAGCATCATGATGGTCACCTACGGCGCCTTCGGCAGCGTGTCCATCGCCGCGCTGTTCATGGGCGGCATCGTGCCCGGCGTGCTGGTGGGCCTGACCATCATGGCCGTCACCTACGTCTGGGCCAAGCGGCATAAGTGCGTTGCGATTCAAAAGCGCGCAACGCTGCGCGAGATCTGGGAGGCCACCAAAAAGGCCTTCACCGCCCTGCTGGTCCCCCTCATCATCATCTTCGGCGTTTTGAGCGGCACCTTTACCGCCACCGAAAGCGGCATGATCGCGGTGGTCTACTCCCTGATCCTGGTCATGTTCGTCTACCGCACCTGTACGTGGAAGCAGATGGCAGGCGTGTTCATGAAGTCCTGCGTGGAGAGCGCCAAGCCCCTGCTGTGCGTGGGCGGCGCCGGCGCCTTCGGCTACATGATGGCCTATCTGCAAATCCCCCAGATGATGATGGACGCCGCCGGCCCCATCGTGGGCAAGCAGATTCCCACGCTGCTGTTCATCACCTTTTTGTACATCGTGCTGGGCACCTTCATGGACGCCATCCCCGCCATCATCATCTTCCTGCCCATCGTGCAGCAGATGGCCAACGCCGCCGCCATCAACCCCATCCACATGGGCGTGCTGGTCACGGTGGTCCTGTGCTTCGGCCTGCTGACGCCGCCCTACGGCATGACGCTGCTGCTCTCCTCCGGACTGGCCGGCGTTCCCACCATCAAGGTCATCAAGGAGCTGAAATTCTTCTATCTGGTCTACATCCTGGTCATTCTTGCGATGATCTTCGTCCCCCAGACGGTGCTCTTCCTCCCCAATCTGTTGGTCTGAGATGGAAAACCGCCCTCCGGACGAGTCCGTAACGCGGATTCACGCCTGCCGCGCCGCGGCAGGCGTGAACCAAGACGACATCGAGTGAAAGGATTGCTGCTATGTCGATTTACTTGGACGAATACACGCTCGGCCAGGAGTTCAACACTCCGGCGAGAACGTTTACCGGGACGGATGCGGTCGTGTTCGGCTGTATGACCGGCGACCTCCATCCCAATCACTTTGACCGGGAGAAAATGGCCCGCGGCCAGTTCGGCCAGCGCATCACCCACGGCCTGCTGGGGCTGTCCATCTCCCACGGCCTGCTCTTTCAGATCGACCTGCTGCGGGACTCCTCCATCGCCTTTCTCGGCATCGAGGACTGGAAATTCGAGGCCCCCATCTTCTTCGACGACACCATCTACTGCCATGTGACGGTGGCGGACATCCGCCCCAGCAAGAGCAAGCCGGACCGCGGCGTTCTGAAGCTCCACTTTGAGCTGATCAACCAGCACGGCACCGTCTGCCAGAGCGGCATTCAGACGCTGATGATGTGGGCCCATCGCCCCGCATCCGAAAAAACCTGAGGTTTTGACGAAAGGAACGGAAACTACCATGATTGAAGGCGTAAAAGTACTGAGCTTCACCCACTATCTCCAGGGCCCCTCCTGTGCCCAGATTCTGGCGGACCTGGGCGCGGACGTGGTGAAGGTGGAGGCGCTGAAGGGCGCCTATGAGCGCAACTGGTCCGGCTGCGACGCCTACCTGAACGGCGTCAGCGTGTTCTTCCTCCAGGGCAACCGCAACCAGGGCTCCCTCTCCATCAACCTGAAGTCGGAGGAGGCCCGAAAGATCATCTACGACCTGGTCAAGACCACCGACGTGGTGGTGGAGAACTTCCGGCCGGGCGTGATGAACAAGCTGGGCTACTCCTACGAGGCGCTCAGCGCCATCAACCCCAAGCTCATCTACTGCTCCTGCTCCGGGTACGGCCCCGACGGCCCCTACCTCAAGCGCCCGGGCCAGGACCTGCTGGCCCAGAGCATCAGCGGCCTGGCCTCCCTGAACGGCGCCGGGGAGCCCTACAACATCGGCTGCACACTGGTGGACCAGCACGGCGCCACCCTGGCCGCCCTGGGCGTGCTGGCCGCCCTGCTGGACCGGGACCGCACCGGAAAGGGCCACCTGGTGGACGCCAGTTTGCTGAACGCGGCCCTGGACATCCAGATGGAGCCGCTGGGCCTGTACCTGAACGGCGGCAAGCTGTCCGAGCGGGCCTCCACCGGCCTCTCCACCCGCTATCACGAGCCGCCCTACGGCTCCTACAAGACCAAGGACGGCTACCTGACGGTCAGCCTGACCTCCTTTGAAAACCTGCACAAGATTTTCGATCCGGAGGAGGTGGACCAGTTCACCCGGGACGACCAGCTCCACGACCGGGTCCGCTTCGACCGGATGATCGCCCAGCAGATGCTGCAAAAGACCACCGCCGAGTGGACGGCGCTGTTTGAGGAGGAGGGCATCTGGTACGCCCCCGTCAACGAGTACGAGGACATGCTGAAAGACCCCCAGGTGAACCACATCCAGCCCTTCCTGGAGATGGACCACCCCGTCGCCGGCCACGTCAAGGTCCTGGCCCACCCCCTGCGCTACGACGGCAAGACCCTGCCCCTGCGCAAGCTCCCGCCGGAGCTGGGCGAGAGCACCCGGGAGCTGCTCACCGGCCTGGGCTATACGGAGGAGCAGATTCAGGACCTGGTGGCCCAGGGCATCGTCAAGACCAACGAGCCGTGACGGCGCCGAAGGCCGTCCCGGGGCGGCGCCCGCCTCCCGGCCGGGCGTCGGCCCCATCCCGGGGAATGCCGGCGGAGGCCGGCGCCCCCGCCGCAAGAGAAGGAGGATGATATCAATGGCTCTTATGAAACGCGCCTGCATCCAGACGGAGGTCCTTGTCATCGGCAGCGGCGCCGCGGGCCTCCGGGCGGCGTGCGCCGCCCGGGAGGCCGGTGCGGAGGTGCTTCTGGTCTCGAAGGGGCGCACCGCCCAGAGCGGTGGCACCTATTACAGCGTCGCGGAGCTGGGGGCGTTCAACGTCCCGGACGGCGCCCTGGACCCCACGGACAGTCCGGAGGTCTTCTACCGCGACATCATGGACGCCGCGCTGGGCATGGCGGACCCGCGCCTGGCGCGGCTGGTGGCGGAGGAGGCCGAACTAGCCCGGGACTACCTGGAGCAGTGCGGCATGTCCTTCCGCAAAAACCCCGACGGCACCTACATGTGCTACCAGGGGTGCTTCTCCACCAAGCCCCGCTCCCACATCGTGGAAAACCACTTCAAACCGGTCTGCGCGGCCCTGGGTCGCCGGGTGGCGGACGACGGCATTCGCTGCATGGACGGCCTGACGGTGACAAACCTGCTGGTGCGCGACGGCGTGTGCTGCGGCGCCTTCGCCACGGCGGAGGGCACTCTGTACGCCCTCCTGGCCAAGGCGGTGGTGCTGGCCGTGGGCGGCGGAAGCACCATTTTCACCCGGAACATGTATCCGGACGACATCAGCGGCGACGGGTACGCCATGGGCAGCCGGGCCGGCGCCCGGATCACGAACATGGAATTCGTCCAGATTGGCCTGGGCCTCGCAAAGCCCAAGGTGAACCTGCTGGGCCCCCAGCTCTGGGAGGCCCTGCCCCGCCTGACCAACGGGCGGCACGAGCCCTTCATCGGCAAATACGCGCCGTCGTCCCTCTCCGAAGAGGAGATCGTCGCCGCCAAGTACAAGCACTTCCCCTTCAGCTCCCGGGACATCTCCAAATACGTGGAGATCGCCGTGGAAAACGAGATCCGCAGCGGCGGCGCCACGGAGAGCGGCAACGTCTACCTGGACTTCCTCCACACCGATTTCGAGGCGCTGTTCCGGGACCCGGAGAGCCTGCTGGCCCCCATGTGGCCCCTCACCTACCAGCGCTTTTTGGAGATGGGGCTGGACCTGTACAAGGACAAGATCGAGATCGCCTGCTTTGCCCACGCGGTCAACGGCGGCGTGAAGATCGACGAGAACGCCCTCAGCTCCCTGCCCGGGCTCTACGCCGCCGGGGAGGTGGCCTCCGGCCCCCACGGCGCGGACCGGCTGGGTGGAAACATGATGGTCACCTGCCAGGTCTTCGGCCGCCGGGCCGGCCTGGCGGCGGCGGAGGCCGCCAAGAAGACCGCCCTGGTCGAGGCGGCGCCGTCCCTGTACGAGCAGGAGGAGGCGTTCCTCGCGGGGCTCGGCATGTATGCGGAGGAGGAGACCGGCGAGATGATCCGCACCCTCCGCCGCACCTGCGACAAAACGCTGATGGTGGTCCGGGACGAGGCGGGCCTCACGGAGTGCCTGCACACCATCGACACGCTGGACGCCCAGCTGGGCCGGAACACCTGCGATTTCAGCGCCGCCAGGCTGGAGGCCGCCCTGCGGCTGAAAAACATGCTGACCACCGCCCGCCTGGTGGCCTCCGCGGCGCTGGAGCGCCGGGAGAGCCGGGGCAGCCACTACCGCAGCGACTATCCGCAGATTTCCAAAGAGACGATGGAAAGGGGTTTTTGAAATGACGAACGAATCCGCCGACGGCCGTATCCTTGTGGAGAAACTGGAGCACCATGTCCTGAAAATCACGCTGGACCGCCCCCCTGTCAATGCCATGAGCATTGAGATGTTCGGCAAGATGTACGACACCCTCCGCTCTGTTGCCAGCGACGACGACATCCGCTGCGTGGTGCTTTGCAGCTCCTCCCTGAAGATGTTCGGCGCCGGCTCCGATGTCAAGCAGTATCCGGGTCTGCTGGACGATCCCCTGCAAAAGAAGCTGTTCCGGGAAAACCAGGTTCTGAACATGCTGGAGTACCTGCCCCAGATCACCATCGCGGCCGTCGAGGGCACCGCCTGCGGCGGCGGCCTGGAGCTGGCCGTGGCCTGCGACTTCCGCCTGATGAGCGAGACCTCCCGGGTCTCCTATCCTGAGATCAACCTGGGCCTCTTCCCCTCCAGCGGCGGCATCTTCCGCACCGCAAAGCTGGTGGGCCCCAACAAGACCATGGAGCTGGCCCTGTCCGGCGAGTTCATCTCCGCCCAGGAGTGCTACCGCATCGGCCTGGCAAACCGCCTGTGCCCCGCCGGCACCGTCCTGGAGGAGGCAATCCGCTGGGCGGAGAAGATCGCCTCCCGCCCGGTTCCCTCCGTCCGCGTGGTGAAGCAGAGCGTGCGGGAGACCTGGAACAAGAGCAGCGAGGACAGCTTCTACCGCAGCATGATCTATGCCGAGGAGCTGTTCCGGACCCCCGAGGGCACGGAGGGCATCCACTCCTTCATTGAAAAGCGCCCCCCCAACTTCGAATAACGGCACCGGCAGCAGACTTTCCGCATCCGCGCATCGGGAGGGCTGCTGCCGGTTGCAAATGGCAGGAAAGGTGTGTAAAATAGTATGAAAATCGGGATTGTAAGCACCAGCCGCATCATCGACGTGTTCTGGGCGGCCCTTCCGGAGATGGAGAACATCGAGGTCAGCGCCATCTGCTGCCGCCCTCAGAGCGAGGCGAAGGCCCGGGCCTGGAGCCAGCAGTATCACATTCCCGCGGTCTACACCGACTACGACAAGTTTTTGGCGGAGGCCGACTTCGACCTCCTCTATGACGGCACCGTGAACTCCATGCACTATCCCGACGCCCTGCGGGCGGTGCAGGCGGGCCGGGGCGTCATCATGGAAAAGCCCTTTACCATCACCGCCGAGCAGTGCGCCGAGCTGATCCGCCTGGCGCAGGAGAAGAACGTCTGGCTGTTTGAGGCCATCACCACACTGCACAGTCCCTGCTTCCGCTTCATGCGGGAGCTCGTTCCGCAGCTGGGGCCCCTGCGGGGCGGCAACATGCAGTTTTCCATGATGCCGCCCCGATACGCGCCCTACCGCAAGCGCCTGGCCCTCAGCACCACCTTCGACCCCAAGCTGGCGGGCGGCTGCCTGTTGGATATGAACGTCTACAACCTGCACCTCGCCATCGGCCTTCTGGGCGCCCCCGACGGCGCCGTATACTACCCCAACCGGGGCTGGAACGGCATCGACACCAGCGGCCTGGCCGTTTTGCAGTATCCGGACTTCACCATGGCCTGCTACGCCGCAAAGGACAGCGCCGGCCCCTGCGGCATGTTCCTCCAGGGCGAGTACGGCTACCTCCAGCTGACGACGCCGCCCAACACCTGCGCAAAGGCCCTGGCGGTCATCCGCGGCGAGACCCGGACCTTTGAAAATCCTCCCACCCACCGATTCGCCATCGAGTTCAACAGCATCCGGACCATCTGGGAGGCGCAGGACCGCGCCGCCCACGACGCCCTGCTGGCCCAGAGCCAGGCGGTGATGAACACCATCGCACCGCTGTATCAAACCGTGCTGGAAAAGTGTCTCTGACGCGAAGGGCACGTACAGAAAGCGAGTCCGCACATGATTCAAAGTATTTCCAGAGCCGTTCAGATCCTCAACCTGTTCCGCGACACGCCCCGCCTGGGCCTCTCCCAAATCGCCCAGCGGGTGGGCCTGCCCAAGACCACGGCATTCGGGCTGGTGCAGTCGCTCTGCGAGGAGAACTTCCTCGCCAAGGACCCCAAAACCCACGACTACAGCCTGGGGATCGCCCTGTTTGAGCTCGGCACCATCTATGAGAGCCGGCTGGACCTGCGGCAGATCGCCACCCCCTTCATGCAGGCGCTCTACGAGCAGGTGACCGACACGGTGCAGCTCACCGTTCTCACCGGCCGGTACAGCACGTATATCTCCAAGGTGGTGGCCCCCAACAACATGACCTTCGCCATGGCCATCGGCATCCACGCCTTCGCCCACTGCACCGCCAGCGGCAAGGTTTTGCTGGCCTATCAGCCCCGGGCGGAGATTGACAAGCTGTACACCGGCATTCCGCTGGAGCGGCCCACCGCCCACACCCAGGCCAGCTATGCCCAGCTCTCCCGGCAGCTGGACGATATCCGCAGGCAGGGGTACTCCACGGAGTGCCAGGAGATCCACACGGAGCTGGCCGGCGTCGCGGTCCCCGTTTTCGACGGAAAGGGGCGGTCCTGCGCGGCGCTGTGCATCTCCTTCCCCTACACCCGCTTCAGCCCGGAGTACCTATCCAGCAATGTTCCGCTGCTGAAAGAGGCTGCGGTCCGCATCTCGGAGCAGCTGGGCTGCCCCAGAAAGCTGATTCCGCCGGAGGTGCTCACCCCTACGCTGCACTGAGTCCGGCATGTCCGCGGGCTGCTCGGGCGCTTTTGCCAACAGGACACGGCGGTACCGGTCCGGTACCGCCGTGTTTTGTTGTGTTCCGCCCGGCAGCGGGCCAAAAATGCGGAGGGAGCGGTTTGGCCTGGGCAGGAGTTGCGTACCCGGGTATAAGAAAATCCCTTGGAGTCATTCAGACTCCAAGGGATTTTTTGCGCCTCCGCAGGACAAAAAAGTTGATATCTGTGAAAAGGAACCACGGCGGGGCGGTACAGAATCCAAAAAAGGCTTCTACATCCCCGTCCCTTTCGGGGCGGAGCCCAGCAGAGCGGGTCCGTCCCGAAAGCGAAGAAACACCCCGTCCGGCTAAGGGACCTCGCCGAAGGCGGGGACCCGTGCCATAAGGGGTGTTTCTGAGCTGGTGGAGCGTCCGCAACCAACGGCGAACACCCCGCATGGCCTGATACTGCGCCCGCAAAATAGCCCTCCACCTCGTCCAGCAGAACATCGTCAAGCGTAATGGGCCTGTCGCCGCCGTTGAGTATCAGCGTCATTTTATCGTCATAGAGATAGATGGCCCGGAGGAAGATATTGACCAGTCCCCGGCGGTTGTTCTCGTCGTTGATGTTGCCCCGTTTCAGCGAATAGAGGAACGCTTTGATTTGCGGGGCAGTGAAGGTGACTTGCTTTCCCATCTCAACGGCAAGCTGGCCTTGTAACTCGTCCTTTTCCTTCTTGCGCTTCTCTATGCGTTCGGTAATCATATCCACCGCCTGTCCACGCTCCAAGGCTTTCCAGAGGTTTTCTATGGCGTTGTCCGCCTCCTGTATCGCTGCCTTAATGCGTTTGATGGCGGAAGTGTCATAGTCGGCCTCGCAAGCGGTTGCAACGGAGCGGGCGATTTTCTCAATGTTGCTGTCGGTCAACAGCTTGCGGCACTCCAAAACCACTCTGTCCTCGATTTTCTGCTTGTTGACCACCTTCTTCCGGCAGGTCTTTTTCTTGGCGTTCTTGCAGGCGTAATAGCGGTAGGCCGTCCCGGATTTCCCGGTGCCGCCGTAGCCTGTCATCATCTCCCGGCAGTAGCCGCAAAACAGCTTTGTTGTCAACAGGTATTCCTCCCGCCCCCTCGAACGGGCGGGGGCTTTTTTGTTGCGGTCGAGGATATGCTGTACCCGCTCAAAAAGCTCGTCCTCAATAATGCGGGGCATACCTCCTGGCGTTTCGGTGTCCTTGTAGATATAATAACCGATGTACCGTTTGTTCCGCAAAAGGCGGTGCAAGCTGTTCTTGTTGAACTCCTTGCCTTGCGAGGTCTTGACTTGCTTGGCGTTGAGATACTTGGTGATTTCCGCCACGGTCTTTCCGCTGGCGTACATCTCAAAAATCTCCCGGACGATGGGCGCTCCCTCCGGGTCAACATGAAAGCGGCGTTCCTCGTCCACCCGGTAGCCCAGTCCGGGGTTGCTCCCGTTGCTCAAACACTTCTCGGCGTTAATGTCCATGCCCCGCCGTATCTTCTGGGACAGCTCGGCGGAGTAGTATTCGGCCATGCTTTCCAACACACCCTCCACCAAAATGCCGCTTGCGTCATCGCTGATATTCTCCCTTGCGGAGATGACCCGGACACCGTTCTTTTTCAGCTTGGCCTTGTTGATGGCACTGTCGTAGCGGTTCCGGGCGAAGCGGTCAAGCTGATAGACCAAAACGCCCTCAAAGGTGTGCTTGTCGCTGTCGGCAATCATGCGCTGGAACTCGGCCCGGCTGTCCGTGGTGCCGCTCTGCGCCCGGTCAATGTATTCGCCTATCACGATATGCCCGTTGTTCTTGGCGAACTCATAGCAGGTCTGAAGCTGGCCCTCAATGGATTGCTCGGTCTGGCTGTGGCTGGAATATCGGGCATAGATCACTACATTCATTTCTTCACCCCCTCCAACATTTCAATAATGGCCTTTTTCAAGCGGTCATTCATGGGAGAGGCCGGGTCAAAGCACATTTCCACAAACTGCCTCATGTCCTTATCTTCTTCAAGGATTTTCGGCATGAACTCGTATAGCTTGCCCTGGGGCTTGTCGGTGCGGCAGCAGAGATAGTCCAGCGACACATCAAAGTAATCCGCATACCAAACAAGAACCTTGATTGGGACGGCGGAGTAGCCTGTTTCATAGCGGTTTATGGTGGCCTGTGGGATACCCGCAATCTTTCCGAACTTGGCTTGGGACAGGCCCAGTCCCTCCCGGAGCGTTCTCAATCTTGCGCCTATTTCTTTCAATGGCCTCGCCTCCTGTCTTACTCACATTATATCAAAATATGTCGCCTTTGTCAATTCATATATTGGATTGATTGATGGATTGAATGTGAGTGAAAAAGCTCCCGTCCCGGCCCGCAGGCCGAACAAAGAAGCGGCGCAGATCAGCCCGTGGGGTGGGCTGGTCTGCGCCGCTTCTTTGGGTTTTGGAGGGGGGGCATGGACCGCAAGTGCGGACTGTGGCCACACCTCGACAAAACCGGGGGTTTCCAAAGGGGGGCATGACCTCCCCTTTGGCACACGGCCTTGCTTGCAAGGTGTAGTGTGTTATACCTGCTGGCGCGGCTGACGGGGGAAGCGGGGGGCGGTGCTGTTTGCACCCCGCTTCCCTCGGCAGGAAAAGGGACGGGGGTTTTGTGACCGGGAGGGAACAAAACCCCCGTCTGTTTTCAGAGAGCGGCGGCAGGTATACAAGCCCTCGTCCTTCGTCCCCCGCAGGGCTGGGACAAAGTATCCCAAAGAGCAGACCAACGAGCGCCCGTCAAGGCTGAAACAAGCGGGCTTCGCCCGGCCTTGACTGCCGCCCGTCGGCCCGCTGGAAGGTAGTCAAGGCGGCCAATCCCCTTAACGGCGCTTGGCCGCTGTCTGCCCCATCTTGGGGCTGTTATTCTCCAAAAATCAAAGGAGGCAGGCAAGCACCTTTGGGGCTCGCCTGCCTTGATGACCGATAAGCAAAACCGGACGGGGCGGTCAATGGCGGCGCACTTGTGCGCCGTTCATCTCGACCATTGACGGCCTCGGACGGGGTTGTTACCTGCTCTTATAAAGACCAAATTACATAAAATTTTCTCTAACAACCTTCATCTGGTTCTTCTGAAACTAAATAAATTGCTGCTCGACCTAATGTAGTAAGATATTGATTAACTTCAGTTTTGCGTGTTTCAAGTGCCTGATGGAGAGGGAGATTGCCATAACAACGCTCTACTTGCTCTTCAGTCCATACATCTCCAATCGTTTCCATTTCTTCAATAAAAGCTTGAATTTCTGATTTAGTCATAGTACTGTGCCCCTTACTTACCGCTTGCGCCAGATGCTCATTTTCCCGTTTGAACCATCAAAATCATGAACTTCCCTTGTTTTTGTATATCTTATCTTCTCTGTCGTGCCATCTTCGTACTCTGTTTCAAATACATACCCATCGCTTCCATTCTCTGGAATGATATTTTCTTCTGAAACATCATTCATAGTTCCGCACTCTGTACAAATCCATGTTCCCAAACTCGTCGTAAAACCAGGTTGGTTATTCATATACGCATGGCAACTGTCGCAATACCAATCACAACCGCTATCAAATAATCCCATAATTAGCCCCCCATCTTGCCAGAACGGCGCAGAATTTTAGACAATCCCATTATAAAACCCAACGCCCCAAAGCGCAAGGGCGGAAACGAGATTTTTCGCCTGTTCCCCCAAAAAACTTTCCCAAAATTCTTTTGAATAGTCGGAACAAAAGGTATATACTTATGCCGTAAATAAATAGAGACAGAGAAAAATCCATTCAGAAAGGAGGTCAATTCTATGTCCGTTACCTACAAGTTTCCCCATGACAGTCCCATCCGCTACCTGCCTTTGGTCTATATGCTCCCCTATGACCTGCTCGTCCGCTGTCCCACCCTTCGCAAATTCCCCCGCAGTCGAAAGGCGCTCATGGCTTGCCCGGAGTGGGGCGAGGTCATGATGAGCCAGCAGTTTCTAAACGAGGTCATGGACGCCGTGGCTTCACTGGCATTCCCCCACTTCGGCTTTGGCGGCTGGAAGGAGCATTACACGGGCTGGTGTCCCGTCTGGCGCTTGTCCTACGCCCTGCCCATGTGGGCCAAGGGGGTGGAGCGTGTGCGGGGCTGGGGCGTGCAGGCCCTCTTTGACTTGCCGCCCGATTTTGAAATTCCATTCTTTGACCCGGACGATGTGCGCTCGGTGATGAAGCAGGTCGTTCAGCAGACCATTGAGGAACAGGGATGGGGGCCAATGCTGGAAGTGATACGGGAAATGCCCTGTGACGAGGATTTTATGAATTGGGACACCAATGTCCGCAAGGACTTCTTCCGCAAGTGGTATCATACCCGCTCCAAGCGGGTGCAGACCGTTTCGCTGGAGGAGTGCATGGAGGACGAGGACAGCAAAATCCACTCCCTGCCCGCCCCGGACGGGGACTTCACGGGGCAGGTGGAGGGGGAGGACTTCTGCCAGCGGTTCAAGTCCACCCTGTCAGAAAAGGACATGGCGATTTTGAAATTGCGGGTGGAGGGGTACACATTTGAGGAGATAGCGGACAGGCTGGGATATAAAACCCACAGCGCCGTGGTCAAGCGCATGGAGGCCATCAAGAAGCGGTTCATTCAGTACGAGAACGAAACGGGGCAATAAGCCACGCAAGCCGGAAGCGGCAGGCGTGGCTTTTTTGCGCCCAAAATGCGAACAGGCCAGCGTTACCATTTAGGGGTCAAAAAACCTTGATTTTGCAAGGCTTCCCGGCCCCGGAACAGAGGGGGCCTGTGTAGTATCATTCCCACCCCCGAAAACGGGGAAATACCGTCAACAAGGAGGTAAAATGGCACAAAAGGCACAGCACGCAATCTTACGCTTCGCCAAGCACAAGGCGGGGCCGGCCGGGGCGCTGGAAGCCCACCACGAGCGCACAAAGGAGCAGTACGCCAGCAACCCGGACATTGACACCAGCAGGAGCAAGGACAACTTTCACATTATCCAACCCGCCCAGAAGTACCGGCGGGAGATTAACAGTCGTATCAAAGCGGCGGGGTGCCGCACCCGGAAGGACAGCACCATGTTCGTGGACACGCTGATAACCGCAAGTCCGGAGTTCTTCACGGGCAGGAGCAAACGGGAGGTGCAAGCCTACTTCACGGAAGCAGCGGCCTTTATGGAGCAGAAGGTGGGCCGGGGTAATATCTTCTCTGCCGTGGTACACATGGACGAGAAAACGCCCCACCTTCACCTGTGCTTCACACCTATCACGGAGGACGGGCGGTTGTCGGCAAAGGAGATTTTAGGCAACCGGGCGCAGCTCTCCAAGTGGCAGGACGAGTTTCACGCCCACATGAAAAAGGTGTTCCCCGTCCTCAAACGGGGCGAGAGCGCCCTTGTGACAAAGCGCAAGCACATTCCTACCTGGCTGTTCAAGCAGGCCGTAGACCTTACCAGACAGCAGCAGGCCATAGAAAAGGCGGTGTCTGAAATCGGGGTGCTGAACGCCGGGAAGAAGCGGGACGAGGTTTTGGAGATGGTGGGGCCGTATTTCTCCCGGCTGGAAAAGCACCTGGGACAGATGAAGAAGTACCAGGCCACCATCGACTATCTGACGCAGGAGAACGAGGGCCTGCGGGAGAAGGTCAACAGCGAAAAGAGCATACAGAAGCAGATGGAGCTACTTATGCTCAAAAAGGAAAACGAACAGCTTCGGCGGTTTGTGAACAGCATACCCCCGGAGGTCAGACAAGCATTGAAAGAACAGCAAAGGGGGACTACTTATAAGAAGAAGTTTGAACGGTGATAGAGATAAATATGATGATATTGAACTTCCAGCGTCCGTGATTGACAGCTTCGCCCGGTTCCTTGTCCCGGAGATACGAAAATACTACAACAGCGAACAGGCGCAGAGGGAGTTTGCGGAGTGGCAGGAAGAACATGACGATAAAATCGGCAACGGCTGAACAGGCATAGCAAAGGGGAGGTCAAGGCACAATGCCTTGACCTCCCCTTTTTTTGTTTTGACATCAGAGCCACACCAGAACGGCAAAGCCGCCCTTAAAATAATAGGTGTTCGTCCAATGTCCATTTGGTGGAGATGGCGGGAGTTGAACCCGCGTCCGAAAGCGCTTAAACGGGATGTTCTCCGGGCGCAGACGATTATTGCGGGAGTCTTCCTCCCTGTTCCCCTTCCAGACGGCAAACCGTCACGCCGTCAGGTCAGGTCAGCTTCATGATGTGTGGTGCAGGCAAAGCTTACTGCGCTCACATTTACCGCTAAACGACGCCCTTCCCAGCTCGCGGTCCTTCTGGGTCGGACGGCCGCCTTAATTAGGCAGCAATAGCAACAGTGTTGTTGTTATTTAATTTATAAAATTGCCCGTTTTATGGCGGTCAGGCGCCGCCGCCCGCTGATCCCGCCTCCACACCCCCGTCGAAACCGGTACATCCCCGTGTTTCGCCGTGCGGCGGCGGACTTCGCTATAGGAATCATAACACACTTCTTCCCGGAAGTGTGTTACGATTCCGTGACATTTTCAGGTTCCCGTCAGTTTGACCATCAGTTTCACCGGGGTGACCTTGGCCAGCACCCGGTAGAACTTGTAAAAGAGCCGGGGCGTATAGACCGTCCGCCCCGCCCGGGCCGCCCGGAGGGCGCCGCCCGCCACCTGCACCTGGTCGCAGTAGGGCAGAGTCTCAAAGGTCCGGGAGTTGCCGGTGATGCCGCCCACGTCCAGAAACTCCGTCCGCATGGGGCCGGGGCAGACCGCCGTGGCGGTGATTCCCAGGGGGCGCAGCTCCTCCGCAAGGCCGATGGTAAAGGAGGAGACGTAGGCCTTGGTGGAGGAGTACACCGTCATCCGGGGATTGGGGCAGAAGGAGGCGATGGAGGACACATTGAGAATGCGGCCCCCGGGCACCATATAGGGAACCGTCAGATTGGTGACGGCGGTGAGGGCCCGGACGTTCAGATCCACCATCCGGGTCTGGGAGGCGGTGTCCACCTCGCCGATGCGGCCCAGATAGCCGCAGCCCGCGTTGTTCACCAGCAGCACCACCTCCGGCTGCTCCGCCTGGAGCTTTTCCCGGAAGACCATGAAGCTCATGGCGTCGCACAAATCCAGGGCCAGGCAGGCCACGGTCTTCCCCGGCAGGGTCTCCGCGATCTCCGCCAGCCGCTCCCCCCGGCGGGCCACCAGCCAGTAGCTCTCCACCTCGGGGAACACGTCCGCCACCTGGCGGACCAGCTCCCGTCCCAGGCCCGAGGACGCGCCGGTGATAATGGCCGTTTTCATCCTAGCCGCCTCCTTCCGATTCGATTCAGTGGGTCTGGGGAGCGGGGTAGTCCACGCCCTGGGTATCCACCCGGATGGACTGGATCACCACGTCCTTCTTGGGCTTGTCGTTGGCCATGTTGCGCTGCACCCGGGAGATGTCCACGGCGATCTCCGCCCCCTCCACCACCTGGCCGAAGGCGGCGTACTGGCCGTCCAGATGGGGCGCGGGCGCCACCATCACGAAGAACTGGCTGCCGGCGGAGTTGGGGGCCATGGTGCGGGCCATGGACAGCACGCCGGTGGTATGGGCCAGGTCGTTCTCCCGGAAGCCGTTGGCGGCGAACTCGCCGTCGATCTCATAGCCGGGGCCGCCCATGCCGGTGCCGTCGGGGCAGCCGCCCTGGATCATGAAGCCGGGGATAACCCGGTGGAAAATCAAGCCGTCGTAAAAGCCCTTGTTGGCCAGGGAGATGAAATTGTTGACGGTGTTGGGGGCCTTGGCGGGGTACAGCTCGGCCGTCATCACGCGGCCGTCCTCCATGGTGATGGTGGCAATGGGCAGTTTGTTCTCAGACATCTTCTCTAAATTCCTTTCTCAAATCATGTCCGCAGACACTTGATATTTTTTCAGATAGGCGATGAACAGGTCGAAATTCTTCATGCCCTTCTCACACCGGGCCAGCACCCGGCCGTTCTCCGCCAGCAGCTTGGGATTGTCGCTGAAATCCCGGCGCACGCTGGCGATGTCCTCCACCTGAAAGCTGCTGTGCCGGCCGAAGAGGTCGGTATAGCGCATCACGGGGCCGTCCAGCTCCAGGCGGTGGTTTTTGTACTTCAGCAGCACCACGATCCCCACCAGCACGGAGACCGCCCCGGCCACCAGCAGATCCTGGTTCTGGGCCAGGCCGCCGGAGGCCACGGTCCAGGCGGCGACGCCGCCGAAGCCCACGAGCAGCAGCAGGCCCACGACCAGCATGGTCCCGCCCTGTCGGACCACAAACCGCTGGGGCACCTGGTCCGCCGGAATTTCCCCGGCGGTCTGGGGCCGCCCCCGGAACAAACTCATCGGTAATTCCTCTCTTTCATGGCGCGGTCAATCTCCCGGCCCGCGTCCCGGGCCGCGGTGGCCGCCCGCTTGTCGTAATTCTTCTTGCCCTTGCAAAGGCCGATCTCCAGCTTCACCCGGGCGTTGCGGAAGTAGACGGACAGCGGCACCAGGGTGTACCCATCCTGCATCACCAGATCATGCAGCCGGCGGATCTCCCGCTTGTGCATCAGCAGCCGCCGGACCCGGACCGGGTCCCGGTTGAAGATATTCCCCTTTTCATAGGGGGAGATGTGCATCCCATGGACGTGCAGCTCCCCGTCCTTGATGGTGCAGTAGGCGTCCTTCAGGTTCAGCGTGCCCGCCCGGATGGACTTGACCTCCGTGCCGAACAGCTCGATGCCCGCCTCGAATTTGTCCTCCACGAAGTAGTCGTGGTAGGCCTTGCGGTTCTGGGCCGCGATTTTGATTCCCTTTTTCTCCGTGGGTTCCACCTCGCCTCCTGGCAGTTCTCCCAGCAGTATACCATGCTTTTCTCCGATCTTCAAGAGAAAGAACGGCCTTTGCATTTCCAGGGGACCGTGTTATAATATGGACTGCCGGGCATTCCCCCGGGGCGGCTGCCCCGGCGCTTTTTCAGGCGGTCCCGGCACCGTAAGGATGGACCGTTTTTTCCGAATCCAAACATTGAGGTGTTTTTGATATGATGCGAGATATCCGAGACCTGACGGAGACCATGCTCAGCCGGAAGGAGCAGTACCGCGGGCCGCTGTTCAGCGTCCACACGGACCAGGTGCTGCTGCCCAACGGCCACACCGCCGGCCGGGAGGTGGTGGAGCACGTGGACGGCGTGGCGGTGCTGCCCCTGGACGAGCGGAACAACGTGCTGACGGTGACCCAGTACCGCTACGTCTTCGGCAGGACCCTGCTGGAGATTCCGGCGGGAAAGCTGGACGAGGGCGAGGACCCGGTCACCGGCGCCCTGCGGGAGCTGCGGGAGGAGACCGGCGCCGTGCCGGACGTCTTTTTGCCCCTGGGGCGCATCCTCCCCGCCCCGGGGTGTTACAGCGAGGTGCTGCACCTGTTCCTGGCCCGGGGACTCCGCATGGAGGAGCAGTGTCTGGACCCGGACGAATTTCTGCATGTGGAGCGCATCCCCTTCGATGAGATGGTGCACCGGTGCCTCAACGGCGAGATCGAGGACGCCAAGACGGTGGCCGCCGTGCTGAAGGCCAAGGTACAGCTGGGGCTGTAAACGACGACGGGAGGTTTGTGCATGGACAAACAGAAGACCATTTTGATTGTGGAAGACGAGAAAAACATCGTGGACATCCTGCGGTTCAACCTCCAGCGGGAGGGCTATGAGACCGGGGAGGCCTACGACGGGGCCGACGGGCTGGACAAGGCCCGGGGCCTGAACCCGGACCTGATTTTGCTGGACGTCATGCTGCCGAAGATGAACGGCTTCGACGTGTGCCGCACCCTGCGCCGGGAGGGGAACAATGTGCCCGTCATCATCCTCACCGCCCGGGAGGAGGAGGCGGACAAGGTGCTGGGCCTGGAGATCGGCGCGGACGACTATATCACCAAGCCCTTCTCCATGCGGGAGCTGGTGGCCCGGGTGGGCGCCAACATCCGCCGCACCGCCATGAGCGCCCCCGCCGCCGCCAAGGCCGCGGACAGCGCCATGCCCGTGGCGGGGGACCTGTCCATCAACACCGACAGCCACCAGGTGTTCCGGGAGGGGAAGGCCATCGACCTGACCCAGCGGGAATACGAGCTGCTGACCTTCCTGGCCAGCCACCCCAACAAGGTCTACTCCCGGGTGGATTTGATGGAGCAGGTATGGAACTACGGCTATGTGGGGGACGACGTGCGCACCGTGGACGTGACGGTGCGGCGGCTGCGGGAGAAGATCGAGGAGGATCCCGCCACCCCCGTGTATATCCTCACCCGCCGGGGCGCCGGGTACTACTTCAGCGTTTGACCAATCCGGCGGCTCCGCCGTAAGGGAGGTGTTTGCGTGTTCCGCAGCCTGCACATGAAGCTGACGCTGATCCTGCTGCTGCTCATCACGTCGCTGATGGCGGTGGTGGGCGCCTTTTTGACCACCAGCGTCTCCAGCTTCTATATCAATACCTTTTACCAGCAGATGGACGACGTCTTCGGCGCCGACCGCCGGGAATTTGTGGACTCCCTCCGGGAGGGCGCCGCCCAGGAGGACGGCGCGGCGCTCATTCAGGAGATTCTGAAGGCCAACGCCGGGTCCCTGGGCATTGACTACCGCACCCGGAACTACTTTGTGCTGGACGGCGCCAGCGGCGGCTATCTCACCGGCTCCGCCGACGCCGCCGCCCTCCCCCGGGAACAGAGCGCCAACCTGCTCACCGCCCGCAACGCGGTGGTCCAGGGGGACGGGACGGCGGTGGGGGACGAGAGCGACATCACCGCCGAGTACATGGACCTGGCGGTGCCCATCCTGGGGGGCGGGAACGCCTTCATCATCTATATCCTGGACAACAAGGACACGGTGTCCGGCCTGAACAACCAGCTCTTCCTCATCATCATGCAGGCCCTCATCATCGGGCTTTTGATCTCCGTGCTGCTGAGCTTCCTGCTCTCCAAGACCATGGTGGGGCCCATCGAGAAGCTGACGGCGGGGGCGGAGAAGGTGGCCGCCGGCAATTTTGACAGCGCCCTGCCGGTGGAGTCCACCGACGAGATCGGCATCCTCACCGGCACCTTCAACGAGATGGCGGGGGTGCTTCAGTCCACCCTGGCGGCCATGGAGAACGAGCGCAACAAGCTGGACACCCTCTTCCTCCACATGACCGACGGCGTGGTGGCCTTCGACCACACGGGGAAGCTGATCCACTGCAACCCCGCCGCCAAGACCATGCTCCAGCGGGACATCCCCGACACCTGCACCTATGAGGAGCTGTTCGGGGACGTGTACGCCTTTCGGGAGGTGCTGGCCATCCAGCGGCCCAACCACGCCGAGGGGGAGAAGCACGTGGGCGACCGGACGCTGGAGCTGTACCTGGCCCCCTTCTCCGACCAGGAGCGGGGCGGCGCGCTGATCCTGCTCCACGACGTGACGGAGCAGCACCGCAACGAGGAGCGGCGCAAGGAGTTCGTGGCCAACGTCTCCCACGAGCTGCGCACCCCCCTCACCAACGTCCGCAGCTACGCCGAGACTCTCCGGGACGCCAACGGCGACATCCCCCCGGACATGGCGGCGGGCTTTCTGGACATCATCATCACCGAGACGGACCGGATGACCCACATCGTCCAGGACCTGCTCACCCTGTCCCGGCTGGACGCGGGCAGCACGGAGCTGGTGCTCTCCCGCTTCCCCTTCGGGGAGGCCATCGAGAGCGTGGTCCGGGCCAACGCCCTCAACGCCAAGCAGCGGGGCCACACCCTGACCTACCTCCCGCCGGAGAGCCTGCCCCTCATCGTGGGGGACCGGAGCCGGCTGGAGCAGGTGATGATGAACATCATTGGCAACGCCGTCAAGTACACCCCCGACGGCGGCCACATCCGCATCACCGCCGGGTCCACGGAACACACCGTCTGGATGGACGTGTGGGACGACGGCATCGGCATTCCGGAGCAGGACCGGGAGCGCATCTTCGACCGGTTCTACCGGGTGGACAAGGCCCGCTCCCGGGAGTCCGGCGGCACCGGCCTGGGCCTCTCCATCGCCCGGGAGATCGTCCAGCGCCACCGCGGCACCATCGCCCTGGCCCCCCACGAGGGCCCCGGCACCACCGTCCGGCTGACGCTGCCCATCGCCCAGGAGCGGAGCGCGGACGACGCCCAGTAAACACAGACAAGGAGGAACGGCATGGACGAAAAGCGGCGCAGCCGCCGGGATTTTCTGCAAAACATCACCATCGTGCTGCTGTCCCTCTCGGCGGCGGCCCTGATGGCCCAGACCCAGCTGTACAACCTGGGAGCCGGCGCCGTCGGCCTCTCCCTCCGTCATCTCCTCGGCAGCGGGGACACCGCCGCCCCCGGCTCCGCCACCGCCCAGACCACCGGCCTCGCCGCCCCCGTGCGCGTGGCCGTCACCGGGGCCTACGGCCGCTACGGCGACGTGGCCCTGGTCACCACCCAGGAGGCGTTCCGCCCCCTGGGCAGCCTGCTGGGGGAGGCCCTGGGCTCCGCCGGGACCTACGCCGCCTGCACGGAGGCGGAATTCCTGGCGGCCCTGAAGGACACCTCCATCTACTACGACGCCCTCTCCCCCCTCCCCCTGGCGGTGCTGGCGGAGACGGTGGGCGCCGCCGCGGAGGGCCCCGCCGCCCGCGCCCTGGCCCTCTCGGACACCGGGACGGAGGTCCGCCTCTACCTCTGGGACGGGGAGGAGACCTACCGCTTCTCCACCACCGCCGTCTCCCAGGGCGACCTGGAGAGCGCCGTCAACCGCTATGAGCTGGGCAACGCCGTCTTCGCCTGGGACCGGGCGGAGACGGACCCGGCCTACGCCGCCGTGGCCCCCCTGTCCCTCCTGCTGCCGGACGCCCCGCCGGAGCTGCCGGTGCTCCAGGCCGCCATGCCCCTCTCGGACACCGACGGCCTGCTCACCGCCCTGCGCTTCAACCCCCGGACCAACTACCGCTACCCCGAGTCCAACGGCACGGAGGCGGTGGTGGACGGGGAGCGGTCCCTGCGCATCCGCGCCGACGGCACCGTGCGGTATCAGGGCGGCAGCGAGGCCGCCCTGACCATCGATGCCGCCGACCCCGCCGCCCCCACGGTGCTGGAGGCCGCCACCGGCGCCGCGGCGCTGGTGGGCGGGCTGCTGAGCGCCTCCGGCGACGCAGCGCCGTATCTGGAGAGCGTCACCCAGTCCGGCGCATCCACGGTGCTGCGCTTCGGCTACCAGGCGGGGGGCGTCCCCATCCGCTTTGCCGACGGCTCCGCCGCCGCGGAGGTGACTCTCACCGGGAGCACCGTCTCCAGCCTGACCCTCCGCTTCCGGCAGTACACCGCCTCCGGCGAGACGTCGCTGCTGCTGCCCCTGCGCCAGGCCCTGGCCATCGCCGCCCAAACCCCCGGCGCCGCCCTCTCCATCGGCTACGCCGACGGCGGCGGCTCCTCCGTCAGCGCCTGCTGGCTGGCGGACTGAACAACCGACGAAGGAGGCCCCCATGGACCGGTACCGCCTGAAAAACATCATCATTTTGATCCTGGTTCTGGTCAACCTCTTTCTAGTGGGGTCGCTGGCCATCCGGGAGACCTCCCGCCGCTCCGCCAGGCGCACCGCGGCGGAGCAATTGGTGGCCCTCTTCGCCGCCGACGGCATCGCCCTGGACCCCGCCGCCGTCTCCGGCGAGACGCCCCCCGCCGCCCGCACCCTCCTCCGGGACACGGCGCTGGAGCGGCAGGCCGCCGCGGCGCTGCTGGGCAACCACCTCTCCCGCTCCGACCAGGGCGGCGGCATCACCACCTATTCCAGCAGCCAGGGCGCGGCGCTGTTCCGGGCCAGCGGCAGCTTTGACGCCAGCGGCACCCTGGCAAGGACCGACGCCGTTGACTTCTGCCGGGCGTTTTGCAAGGAGTTCCGCTACGAGGAGCCGGTGTTCCAGATGGACGGCACCGGCAGCGGCACCGCCACCGTCACCCGGCTGTACGACGGCTTTCCCGTGTTCAACTGCACCGTCACCTTCACCATCGAAACCGGCGTGCTGACCGCCGTCAGCGGCACGCTGCTGCCGGAGACCGACGCCGAAACCGATACCGAGACCCAGCCCCTCTCCGCCGCCGCCGCCCTGACGGCCTTCCAGCAGATGCGGCGGGAGACCGGCGCCGTGGTCTCCTCCGTCACCGGAATGGACCGCTGTTTCGAGCTCCAGAGCTCCCCCGCCGTGGCCATGTCCCTGGTGCCGGCGTGGCGCATTGTGACGAACACGAAGGAATATTACGTAAACTGTCAAACCGGCGCCGTCACCTCTTCGTAAACGCTGTCGCATCCCGTCTTGTTTTCAATTTTTCCAGGAGCCGGGCAGGAATGATTTGCAATTCCTGCCCGGCCGTGGTATACTATCCACAACGTGGCTATGGTCCTCAGGGTTCCGGCCGCTTTTCCGTCCCCGGAGGGACGTCTTTCCGCTTGGCACACGGCGCCGTTTTTGCGGCGCTGTGACCGCGTGCGGCAGCGACGGACGGCTTCGCCGTTTCGGATATCCGTTCCGGGTATGAACCGCCGCCCCGCGGGCAAACTGTCTGCAAAGAGCCGTTTGCCGATACAAAAGAATCAGTTCCTTTGAAGAGAGGGTCACGCTTTGACAAAGTATTTGATACAGGGTGGAAAGCCCCTGTTTGGTGAGGTTGAGATCAGCGGCGCCAAGAATGCCGCCGTCGCCATTATTCCCGCCGCGCTGCTGGTGGATGGGGTCTGCCGCATTGAGAACCTGCCCCAGATTTCCGACGTCACCATGTGCCTGCGCATCCTGGAACAGCTGGGCGCCAGCATCCGCACCGTCAACCGCCACACCGTGGAAATCGACTGCCGCCGCATCCACTCCACCCGGACCAGTTATGAGCTGGCCCGGCGGATTCGCGCCTCCTACTACCTGATCGGCTCTCTGCTGGGCCGCTTCGGCGAGGCGGAGGTAGCCATGCCCGGCGGGTGCAACTTCGGCGTCCGCCCCATCGACCAGCACGTGAAGGGCTTCACCACCCTGGGGGCCAAGGTGTTGGTGGAGGGCGGCTTTATCCACGCCTCCGCGGAGGGCGGCCGCCTCAAGGGCGCCAACATCTACCTGGACGTGGTATCCGTGGGCGCCACCATGAACATCATGATGGCCGCCGTCATGGCGGAGGGGAACACTGTCATCGAAAACGCCGCTAAGGAGCCCCACATCGTGGATTTGGCCAACTTCCTCAACTCCATGGGGGCCAACGTCCGGGGCGCCGGCACCGACACCATCAAAATCCGGGGGGTAGAGCATCTCTCCGGCGGCTCCTACGCCATCATCCCCGACCAGATCGAGGCGGGGACCTATATGGCCGCCGTGGCCGCCACCGGCGGCCAGGTGCTGGTGAAGAACATCATCCCCAAGCACATGGACTGCATCACCGCCAAGCTCCAGGAGTGCGGCGTGGAGGTGGAGGAGCGGGAGGACACCCTCCTGGTCCGCCGCACCGGCAGGCTCCAGAAGGCCAATGTCAAAACCCTGCCCTACCCCGGCTTCCCCACGGATATGCAGCCCCAGATCACCGCCGTTCTGTGCTTGGCGGAGGGCACCTCCCTGGTGACGGAGAGCGTGTGGAACAACCGCTACCGCTACGTGGATGAGCTCAAGCGCATGGGCGCCTCCATCCAGGTGGACGACAAAACCGCCGTGGTGGAGGGGGTGGACCACCTCACCGGCGCCCCCATCCAGGCCTGCGACCTGCGGGCCGGTGCCGCCCTGGTCATCGCCGCCCTGGCCGCCCACGGCCAGAGCGAAATCAGCTGCGTCCAATACATTGAGCGGGGCTACGAGGACATCGTGGCCAAGCTGCGGGCGCTGGGCGCCGACATCCGCTCCCTCCAGGACGCGGAGGAGTCCGAGGAGCTGGAAGCGCATATCGGCTGACCCTGTTCTCTTTGTATCCACCTGCGTCCGCCGGGGAGGATGACGGCCCTTGGTCGGCGTTCTTCCCCGGCGGACGCTTTACTTTTTTGACAAACGAGGGATCATTTTGACCACAGTACATACCCTGGCCAGCGGCTCCTCCGGGAACGCCCTGCTCCTCTCCTGCGACGGCACCCATCTGCTGCTGGACGCGGGCATCTCCTGCCGCCGGATCACCGCCGCCCTCCGGGAGCTGGGCCTGGCGCCGGAGGCGCTGGACGCGGTGCTGGTCACCCACACCCACGCGGACCACATCTCCGGGCTCCAGACTCTGCTCAAGCGCACCGCCTGCCCCGTTCAGTCCACTGGCCGCACCTGCCGGGAGCTGGAATACCGCATGGCGGGCATCCACCCCCGGCTGGAGGAGCTCCCCCTGTGCGTGCCCGTCTCTCTGGGCGGCTGCACCGTCACCGCCTTCCCCACCTCCCACGACGCCCCCGGCTCCTGCGGCTACCGCATCGACACGGCGGACGGCGCCGTGGGCCTGCTGACGGACACGGGTTACATCCCCGGCGAGGCGGCGGAGATTCTGCCCGGGGCGGCGCTGGTGTTTCTGGAGGCCAACCACGACGTGGAGGCCCTGCGCAGCGGGCCCTACCCCTACTATCTGAAGCAGCGCATCCTGGGCGTCGAGGGCCACCTCTCCAACGGCGACGCCGCCCGGTTCGCCGTAACCCTGGCGGAGAGCGGCACGGAGGAGCTGGTGCTCTCCCACCTCAGCCGGGAGAACAACACCCCCGCCATGGCCCGCACCGCCGTGGAGACCGCCCTCTCCGCCGCGGAGCTGGCCCCGCGGCTCTCCGTGGCCCCCCGGGACACCCTGGGCCCCGCCCACACCGTGGCCAGGAGGGCGCTATGCAGAGAGTGACGCTGCTGTGCGTGGGGAAGCTGAAGGAGGCTTTCTACGCCGACGCGGCGGCGGAGTACGCCAAGCGCCTCTCCCGGTACTGCAAGCTGGAATTGGTGGAGCTGCCGGAGGAGCGTCTGCCGGAGAACCCCTCCCCCGCCCAGATCGACGCCGCCCTGGCCCGGGAGGCGGACGCCGTCCGGGCCAAGCTGCCCCCCGGCGCCGGGCTCGTCGCCCTGTGCGTGGAGGGGCGCATGCACAGCAGCGAGGAGCTGGCCCGGCGGATGGACAGCTGGGCCCAGCAGGGCGGCAGCCGCCTGGCGTTTGTCATCGGCGGGTCCTTCGGCCTCCACTCCTCCCTCAAGGCAGAGGCTTGGGAGCGGCTGTCCATGTCCCCCATGACGTTTCCCCACCATCTGGCCCGGGTGATGCTGCTGGAGCAGATCTACCGGGCGTACCAGATCAACGCGGGAACCAAATATCACAAGTAAAGGTGGTCTTGCCCATGGAACAGGCACAGGATTTTCGGGGCCGGTCGGAGGCCATTCCGGCGGACTGGCCCCGGGATGCCGCCGGCGCACCGGAGCAGGCGGCCCGGCTGGACATCCAGTGGGAGCTGGACAGCATGGCGGACATCACGGTGTCCCTGCTGGCCTCCTGCGGCATCCCCGCCTTCAAGAGCGGGTCCCTGGGCCGGGTGCTGGGGGGCTTCGCCTCCCAGGGAGTGGAGCTGTACGTCCCTGCCTCCCGCCTGGAGGAGGCCCGGGCGGTGCTGGAGGCCCCGGAGGTCCCGGACGACACGACATCCAATTGACATCAATATAGGAGGAATTGTGTATGGCGTTCATGAAGGAATATGAGAAGTGGCTGGCCAGCCCCGCCCTGTCTCCGGAGGAGCACGCGGAGCTGGAGGCCCTCCGAACCGATCCCAAGGAGATCGAGGCCCGGTTTTACGGCCCGCTGGAGTTCGGCACCGCCGGACTGCGGGGCACCATGTGCACCGGCCTGCACAACATGAATCTGCACGTGATCCGCTGGGCCACCCAGGGCTTTGCCGACGTCATCGCCGCCGAGGGCGAGGAGGGCAAGTGCCGGGGCGTGGCCATCTGCATGGACTGCCGCAACCACTCCATGGACTTCGCCCGGGCTGCCGCGGAGGTCTGCGCCGCCAACGGCATCCACGTCCGCATTTTCGAGTCCCTGCGGCCCACGCCGGAGCTGAGCTTTGCCGTGCGGGCCTACCACTGCCAGGCGGGCATCAACGTCACCGCCAGCCACAACCCCAAGGAGTACAACGGCTACAAGGTCTACTGGGAGGACGGCGCCCAGCTCCCCCCCCACCACGCCGACGCCATCGCCAAGCGGCTGGGGGAGATCGACATCTTTGACGGCGTGCGGACCATGCCCTACGGCAAGGCGGTGGAGGCGGGGTTGATCGAGGTCCTGGGCGCCGAGACCGACGAGCAGTTCCTGGACAACGTCATGGCCCAGGTCAATGACTACGAGACCGTGGCCCGGGTGGCGGACACCTTTAAGCTGGTCTACACCCCCTTCCACGGCACCGGCTACCGGCTGATCCCCGAGGCGCTGAAGCGCCTGGGCATCCGGCACCTGATCTGCGTGCCGGAGCAGATGGTCCTGGACGGCAACTTCCCCACGGTGGTCTCCCCCAACCCGGAGAACCCGGAGGGCTTCCACCTGGCGGTGGACATCGCCCAGCGGGAGGGGGCCGACTTCATCCTGGGCTCCGACCCCGACGCGGACCGGGTTGGCATCATGGTGCGGACCAAGGACGGCGCGTTCAAGGTCATCTCCGGCAATCAGACCGGCGTGCTGCTGCTGGACTACCTGATCGGCGCCATGAAGCGCTCCGGCAAGCTGCCGGAGAAGCCCGTGGCCCTGAAAACCATCGTCACCACCGAGATGGCCCGGAAGGTGGCGGAGGTGAACGGCCTCCAGTCCTTCGACACCTTCACCGGCTTCAAGTTCCTGGCGGAGAAGAAGGACAAGCTGGAGGCCGCCGGAGAGGGCAAGGTCATCTTCTCCTATGAGGAGTCCTACGGCTACATGCTGGGGGACTACGTCCGGGACAAGGACGCCGTCACCGCCTCCCTGCTGCTCACGGAGATGGCCGCCTGGTACGCCGCCCAGGGCAAGACCCTGGCCGACGCCCTGGAGGACCTGTACGCCAAATACGGCTACTACGCCGAGAAGACCTACAACCTGGTGATGCCTGGCCTGGACGGCCTCAAGGACATGGCGGCGCTGATGAAGTCCCTCCGGGAGAATCCCCCGGCCCAGCTCTCCGGCGTGGCCGTGGCCGCCTTCAAGGACTACCTGGACGGCTCCGTCACCGACACCGCCACCGGCAGCCGCACCACTATGGAGCTCTCCGGGTCCAACGTGCTCCGCTTCGAGATGGCCGACGGCACCTCCGTCATCGTCCGGCCCTCCGGCACGGAGCCCAAGATCAAGGTCTACATCCTCACCCAGGGCCCGGACGCCGCCGGCGCCCAGGCCAACCTGGAAAAGTACGGCCGGTGGGTGGACACTCTGAAAAAGTAACCGCACGCACGTCCCGGCCCCCTCGGGGGCCGGGATTTTTACGCCCGCCGCCGGCCGTCCGGCGGGGCCGCCTTCAGCAGCGGAAGCATACTTGACATATGCCCAAAAACATGTATACTAGGCATATGTTCAAAATAGAGGAGGGACACCATGCCGCGAACTGCCAAATGCCGCCGGGTCTGCCAGCTCCCGCTCCACTGCCGCTTCTCCCCGGAGCGTCCGGAGGGCCGGGAGGCGGTGGCCCTGACGGTGGAGGAGTATGAGACGCTCCGGCTGATGGACTACCTGGGGCTGAACCAGGAGGAGGCCGCCGCCCGGATGGGCGTGGCCCGAACCACTGTCCAGCGCATCTACGCCCAGGCCCGGCGGAAGCTGTCGGTCTTCCTGGTGGAGGGGCGGCCGCTGCAAATCGGCGGTGGCAGCTATGCCCTCTGCCCCCGGAAGGGCTGCGGCGGCGGCCGCTGCGGCGGGTGCTCCCCGGAAACAGGAAAGGAAGCAGACATATGAAAATCGCAGTTACCTATGAAAACGGACAGGTCTTCGGCCACTTCGGCCACACGGAGCAGTTCAAGCTCTACGACGTGGAAAACGGCGCGGTGACCGCCTCCCGGGTGGTGCCCACCAACGGCAGCGGTCACGGTGCGCTGGCCGGCTTCTTGCAGGCCCAGGGGGCGGACTGCCTGATCTGCGGCGGCATCGGCGGCGGGGCCCAGGCGGCTCTGGCGGAGGCCGGCATCCGGCTGTACGCCGGCTGCACCGGCGACGCGGACCAGCGGGTGGCGGAGCTGCTGGCGGGCACCCTGGCCTGCGTCCAGGACGCCACCTGCGACCACCACCACGGCGAGGACCACGTCTGCGGCGGCCACGGCGAGGGCCACACTTGCGGTCACTGCTGAACCGGCAGGGCCGAGGGGGACCGGGCCGGGGCTGTGTTCGGTCCGCCCGGCAGCTCCTCCGCCAAGCGCGCTTCGCCGCGCATTTCGCTGAACGATGTCCCAGGCCCGTTGGCCGGTGCACCATCTCCGGAGGAGCGGTGTGGGGGACGGCAAAAACGCCCTTCGGACATTCCCGACCGCCGGATTGGTGGGCTCCGCCGGCGGCGATCCCCGCCGTACCAGCAACGGCTTTTCTACAACCGGGTCTGCTGCTGGCGGTGCTGGAAAAGCGGGTCGGGCTAAGGGGTCCGCTTGCGGCGCCTATTTGAAATATCACCGGCGGCCTCTCCTTGGACGAACCCGCCGCAGACCTGGCGGCGGTGATCGCCCTGGCTCCAGCGACCTGGACCGACCGATGCCCAGCGATGCCCGGCCCGCTTCCGCGGGCCAGGCATCTGCCGTTTTGCACCTCCACTCCCTGCTCCGCAAGGGGATGCCAACATGCGCGGCGGACTGCCGCCCCCACGCGCCCTTCCGCCCCTCCCGGCCCCACTCCCGTCTTTCGATCAGCCGCACCGCCCCTCCGGGGGCGGTGCTTTTTGCAATAAAAAGCGGGGAAACTGCATATACTGTTGGCAACATGCCAGAAAGGACGCTGCATCATGGAACAACATTATCCCTTTACCCTGCCGCCCCTGCCCTACGGGTACGACGCCCTGCTGCCCCAGTTGGACGAGCGGACCCTTCACTTCCACCACGACAAGCACTTCGCCACCTATATCGACAACCTGAACCGGCTGCTGGAGAGCGCGCCTGACCTCCAGAGCTGGCCGCTGGAGCGGCTGTGCCGGGATTGGAACACCCTGCCGGACAGCATCCGCCAGGGCATCCGCAACAACGCCGGGGGCGTGTACAACCACGACCTCTATTTCCGCACCCTGGCCCCCACCCCCACCTCCTCCCCCACGGGATTGCTGGACGGGGCGGTGAAGCGGTGCTTCGGGGACCTGACGGGGCTGAAATCCGCCCTGAAAACCGCCGCCCTGGGGCAATTCGGCTCCGGCTGGGCCTGGCTGGCCGCCGACGGGGACGGCACCCTCTCCATCCGCACCACCCCCAACCAGGACACCCCTTTCCCCCTCCAGCCGCTGCTGTGCTGCGACGTGTGGGAGCACGCCTACTACCTCCAATACCAGAACCGCCGGGGGGACTACTTCGAGAGCTGGTGGCAGTTGGTGGACTGGCCGGGGCTGTCCCAGACCTACGAATCCCTGATGAACTGCCGCCCCCGGTGTCCCCAGCCCTGAGCAGACTCCCAAAAAAGCGGGCCGCACGGCCCGCTTTTTCTACGGGCGCATTTTGGAATTCCCGTTGACAAGGGCCGCCGTTTCCGATAATATAATATGTCGAATGAATCTACACGAGGAAGGAGAACTCCAATGAGTCTGCTGCTGACCGGCGGGGCCGTGTTTCTGGACGGCGCGTTCCGAACTGCTGACGTAGCCATCGACCAGGGCCGTATTGTTTCCGTTTCCCCCTCCCTCCCCCGGGACGGCTTTTCCGTCATTGAACTGCATAACCGTCTTCTTGTTCCAGGTTTCGTTGATGTCCACGTTCATCTTCGGGAGCCTGGCTTTTCTTATAAGGAGACCATCGCCTCCGGCACGGCGGCGGCCGCCGCCGGGGGCTACACGGCGGTGTGCGCCATGCCCAACCTGAAGCCGGTGCCGGAGGACCTGCCCACCCTCCAGGTCCAATTGGAGGCCATCCGGCGCTCCGCCCGGGTCCACGTCTACCCCTACGGCGCCATCACCCGGGGAGAGCGGGGGGAGGAGCTGGCGGACCTGGCGGCCATGGCCCCCTACGCCGTGGGCTTTTCCGATGACGGGCGGGGCGTCCAGTCCGACCAGCGGATGCGCCAGGCCATGCGCCTTGCCAAAACCCTGGACAGGCCCATCGTGGCCCACAGCGAGGACGAGTCCCTCCTGCCCAAGGGCTGGTGCGTCCACGACGGGGCCTACGCCAAGGCCCACGGCCTCACCGGCAACCCCTCCGAGAGCGAGTGGCGGCAGGTGGAGCGGGATCTGCGCCTGGTGCGGGAGACCGGCTGCCGCTACCACCTGTGCCACATCTCCACCCGGGAGTCCGTGGCGCTGATCCGCGCCGCCAAGGCGGAGGGCCTGCCCGTCTCCTGCGAGACCGGGCCCCACTACCTGCTGCTGTGCGACGGGGACCTCCGGGACGAGGGCCGCTTCCGCATGAATCCCCCCATCCGCTCCGCCGCGGACCGGGACGCCCTGCTGGAGGGGCTGCTGGACGGCACCATCGACTGCATCGCCACGGACCACGCCCCCCACGCCGCCGCGGAGAAATCCGGCGGCCTCCAAAGCAGCCTCAACGGCATCGTGGGCCTGGAGTGCGCCTTCCCCGTGCTGTACACCCAGCTGGTGGAGACGGGCCTGGTGCCCCTGGAGACGATCCTGCGGGCCCTGTGCGTGACGCCCCGGCGGCTCTTCGGCCTCCCCGGCGGGGAGATCGCCCCCGGCGCCCCGGCGGACCTGGTCGTGCTGGACCAGAACCGGCCCCACATGGTGGACAGCGGCACCTTCCGCTCCCTGGGCCGCGCCACCCCCTTTGACGGCTGGGGCGTGTGCGCCGCGGTGGCCATGACCGTCTGCGGCGGGGAGATCGTGTACAGCGACCTGCAAAACCAGGAGGCGGCCCTATGAAACAGTCTCTGTTCACCCTGGAACACGCCCGGCAGCTGACGGAGGACACCTACGAGCTGGTCCTCTCCGGCGACACCTCCGCCATCACCGCCCCGGGCCAGTTCGTCAACATCCAGCTCCCCGGCCGGTATCTCCGCCGCCCCATCTCCATCTGCAACTGGACGGAGGACGCCCTGATGCTGCTGGTGAAGGTGGTGGGCGACGGCACCAGAGAGCTGGTGCGCAGCGTGCCCGGCACGGAGCTGGACGTCCTGAGCGGCCTGGGCAACGGCTTTGACGCCGCCCTGGCCGGGGACCGGCCGGTGCTGGCGGGGGGCGGCATCGGCATCGCGCCGCTGTACGGCCTGGCCCGGCGGATGCTGGCGGCGCGCCAGGCCCCCACGGTGGCCCTGGGCTTTCGCTCCGGTCGGGACGCCTTCTACCTGGAGGAGTTCGCCGCCCTGGGCTGCCGGCTGCTCATCGCCACGGAGGACGGCTCCCTGGGCACCCGGGGCTTCGTCACCGACTGCATCCGCAATGTGCCGGAGTGCCGTTACGTGCTGGCCTGCGGGCCCCTGCCCATGCTGCGGGCCGTCCACGGCCTGCCCCAGCTCACCGGCGGCCAGTTCAGCTTTGAGGCACGGATGGGCTGCGGCTTCGGCGCCTGCATGGGCTGCACCGTCCCCACCCGGGACGGGTACAAGCGGGTGTGCAAGGACGGGCCCATCCTGTACAAGGAGGAGATCGTATGGTGAATCTGTCGGTCGATCTGGCGGGCGTGCCGCTGAAAAACCCCATCATCCCCGCCTCCGGCACCTTCGGCTATGGCCGGGAGTACGCGGAGCTGTACGACCTGAACCTGCTGGGCAGCTTCTCCTTCAAGGGCACCACCGGCGAGGCCCGCCTGGGGAACCCCCAGCCCCGCATTGCGGAGACCACCGGCGGGATGCTGAACGCCGTGGGCCTCCAGAACCCGGGCATCGACGCCGTGATCGAGACGGAGCTGCCCAACATGGCCCGACTGTTCCAGGGCCCCCTCATCGCCAACGTGGGCGGTTTCTCTCTGGAGGAGTACGCCGCCAACTGCGCCAAGCTGGACCGGTGCGCCCAGGTGGCCATTCTGGAGGTGAACATCTCCTGCCCCAACGTCCACGCCGGGGGGAAGAACTTCGGCTGCGACCCCCAGGCCGCCGCGGAGGTGACCCGGGCGGTGAAAGCCGTGACCGGCAAGCCGGTCTTCATGAAGCTGACCCCCAACGTCACCGACATCGCCCAGATCGCCCGGGCCTGTGCGGAGGCGGGGGCCGACGGCATCTGCCTCATCAACACCCTGCTGGGCATGCGGATCGACCTCGCCTCCCGGCGGCCCCTGCTGGCCAACCGCACCGGCGGCCTCTCCGGCCCCGCCGTGTTCCCGGTGGCGGTGCGGATGGTGTGGGACGTGTACGAGGCGGTGGACATCCCCATCATCGGCTGCGGCGGCGTCAGCTCTGCGGAGGACGCGGCGGAGCTGATGCTGGCGGGGGCCTCCGCCGTGGAGGTGGGGGCCGCCAACCTGCGGGACCCCTACGCCTGCAAAACCATCATTGAACGCCTGCCCGCCGTCTGTGAGCGGCTGGGGGTGGACGCCATTTCTGAACTGACTGGAGGAGCACATCATGGCTAAAGACGTCATCATCGCCCTGGATTTCCCCACCAAGGAGGAGACCCTGGCCTTCCTGGACCAATTCCCCGCCGGGGAGAAGCCCTTCGTGAAAATCGGCATGGAGCTCTTTTACGCCGAGGGCCCGGCAGCGGTCCGGGAGATCAAGGCCCGGGGCCACAAAATCTTCCTGGATCTGAAGCTCCACGACATCCCCAACACCGTGAAGCGGGCCATGGCGGTGCTCAGCCGCCTGGACGTAGACATGGTGAACCTCCACGCCGCCGGCGCCGGAGAGATGATGCGCTGCGCCCTGGAGGGCCTGACCCGCCCCGACGGCACCCGCCCCCTGCTGATCGCCGTCACCCAGCTGACCTCCACCGACGGCCGGGCGCTGAAAGAGGAGCTGCTCATCCCCACCCCCATGGCGGAGACCGTGATGGCCTACGCCCAAAACGCCGCCGCCAGCGGGCTGGACGGCGTGGTGTGCTCCCCCCTGGAGGCCGCCCTGGTGAAGGAGCGGTGCGGCGCGGGCTTCGTCACCGTCACCCCCGGCATCCGCTTCGCCGACAGCGCCGCCGGGGACCAAAAGCGCATCATGACCCCGGCGCTGGCGGGCCGGTCCGGCTGCGACTACATCGTGGTGGGCCGCCCCATCACCCAGGCGGAGGACCCGGTGGCCGCCTACCGCCGCGCCGCGGCGGATTTCCTGGGCTGAGCCCATCCCCATCCCTCATCACGACCGAATACAAGGAGGTAACTCTGCTATGAGCCTGGAACGTACCATTGCCCACGATCTTTTGCACATCGGCGCCGTGTTTCTGCGGCCCGACGAGCCCTTCACCTGGGCCAGCGGCATCAAAAGCCCCATCTACTGCGACAACCGCCTGACCCTCACCGCCCCCGCCGTCCGCACCCACGTGGAGGAGGGGCTGGTGGACCTGATCTGCCGCCACTATCCCAGCGTGGAGGTGCTGATGGGCACCTCCACCGCCGGCATCGCCCACGCCGCCATCGTGGGCCACCTGATGGGCCTGCCCATGGGCTACGTCCGCTCCGGCAGCAAGGACCACGGCCGCCAGAACCGCATCGAGGGCAAGCTGGAGCCGGGTGCCAAGGTGGTGGTGGTGGAGGACCTGATCTCCACCGCGGGCAGCTGCATCGAGGTGGTGGAGGCCCTGCGGGAGGCCGGCGCCCAGGTGCTGGGCGTGGCGTCCATCTTCACCTACGGCCTCCAAAAGGGGCTGGACCGGCTGGAGGCCGCGGGCATCACCAACTACAGCCTCTCCAATTTCGACGCGGTGTGCCAGGTGGCCGCCGATGAGGGCACCATCCGTCCGGAGGACATCCAGCGGCTGCGGAAATTCCGGGCCAATCCCTCCGACGAGAGCTGGATCGGCTGAGGGGGGCGCGGCATGCCGAGAAACATCATTGACATCACCGATCTGTCCGTGGAGGAGATCGAAGAGCTGATCCACACGGCGGAGGACATTCTGGCCCGCCCGGAGGCCTACCAGAGCGCCTGCGCCCACAAGCAGCTGGCGACGCTGTTCTTCGAGCCCTCCACCCGCACCCGCCTCTCCTTCGAGTCCGCCATGCTGTCCCTGGGAGGCAGCGTGCTGGGCTTCTCCGAGGCCAACTCCAGCTCCGCCGCCAAGGGCGAGACCGTGGGGGACACGGTGCACACCGTCAGCTGCTATGCCGACATCATCGCCATGCGCCACCCCAAGGAGGGCGCCCCCTACGCCGCCGCCCAGTTCTCCGAGGTGCCCATCATCAACGCCGGGGACGGCGGCCACAACCATCCCACCCAGACGCTGACGGACCTGCTCACCATCCACCGGGAGAAGGGCCGGCTGAGCGACTTCACCATCGGCTTTTGCGGCGACCTCAAGTTCGGCCGCACCGTCCACTCCCTGGTCAACGCCCTGAGCCGGTACGGCAACATCCGCTTCGTCCTCATCTCCCCCCTGGAGCTGAAGCTGCCCCGGTACGTGAAGGAGGAGGCCCTGAAAAAGCGGGGCATCCCCTACACCCAGACCACCGACCTGGAGGCCGTCATCCCTCAGCTGGACATCCTCTACATGACCCGGGTCCAGCGGGAGCGGTTCTTCAACGAGGAGGAGTACCTGCGGCTGAAGGACAGCTACGTGCTGACGCCGGAGAAGCTGGAGGGCGCCAAGGCGGACCTGTCCATTCTCCACCCCCTGCCCCGGGTCAACGAGATTTCCGTGGCGGTGGACCGGGACCCCCGGGCCGCCTACTGGAAGCAGGTGAAAAACGGCAAGTTCATCCGCATGGCGCTCATCATGAAGCTGCTGGGCATCCAGGTGTAAGGGAGGTCACTCAATGAACATCGACAGCATCCAAAACGGCGTGGTCCTGGACCACATCCAGGCCGGCAAGAGCATGGACATCTACAACTACCTCCATCTGGACCAGCTGGACTGCTCCGTGGCCATCATCAAAAACGTCCGCAGCGGCCGCATGGGGAAGAAGGACATCATCAAGATCGACTCCCCCATGGAGGTGGACTTGGACGTGCTGGGCTATATCGACGCCAACATCACCGTCAACATCATCCGGGACGGCAAGCGGGTGGAGAAAAAGCACGTGGAGCTTCCGAAGAAGCTGGTGAACATCGTCCGGTGCAGAAACCCCCGGTGCATCACCGTCTCCGAGCCCCAATTGGACGCCATCTTCCTCCTCAGCGACGCGGAGAGGCACACCTACCGCTGCGCCTATTGCGACACCGCCCAGGACAAGAAGTTCTGAGCACACGCGGCCCCCCGTCTCCGGACGGGGGGCCGTCTCCATGGGCGCGGTCCATGGACGCCGCCGGGGCATGATGCCCCGGCCCCCCGCTCCTGCATCCGCCGCCTCCTCCGGCGGGCCTGGGCCGCCTTCCCCAGCGCCGCTCTGCATTGCAGGAAAGTTTTCCTGCAATGCAGAATTTTTCTTGCATTTTTCCTTGCATTTTTGGAGAAACCGGCGTATACTGCGGCCCGGAAACCAATGAGATGGGAGCGAAATCACATGAAGAAATCCCTTGGAACCACCCTCCGGAGCTACGCCTTGGTGACGGCGATGGCGGTGGTGATGGCCGTGAGCTACGAGCTGTTTGTCTTCCCCAACGCCTTTGCCCCGGCGGGGATCAACGGCTTGGCCACTATGCTGCAATACCTGTTCCACATCAGCATCGGCTATCTGTCCCTGCTGGTGAACCTGCCGCTGATCCTGCTGGCCTGGCGGAAGCTGAACCCGGACTTTGCCCGCAAGAGCCTGCTGTTTGTGCTGGTGTTCTCCGGAGCCACCCTGGCGTTCAACCGGATGGACTGGAGCGCCCTGGCCTACCACGGCGGCTCCTCCGCCATTCTGGGGCCGGTGGCGGCAGGCGTGGTCAGCGGCGCGGTGTACGGCAGCGTCCTCCGCCAGAACGGCTCCACCGGCGGCACGGACATCGTGGCGGCCTGGGTGCGGAAAAAGCGCCCGGAGGCCAGCCTGGTCTGGGTGATCTTCGCCCTGAACGCCGGGGTGGCGGGGCTGTCCTTCTTCGTCTACGGCCGCCAGTTCGAGCCGGTGATCCTCTGCCTCATCTACTGCTACCTCAGTTCTCGGATCAGCGACGGCATTTTGAAGGGGGGCAAGACGGCCCTGAAGTTCGAGGTGGTGACCCGGGACGCGGAGGCCCTGGCCCAGCGGCTCTTGCAGGAGCTGCACCACGGCGTCACGGTCCTCCCGGCGGAGGGTATGTACTCCGAGACCCCCCGCGCCCTGCTGGTGTGCGTGGTGAACCGCCACCAGATCGTCCGTTTTCAGGAGATTCTGGCGGAGTTCCCCGGTGCCTTCGCCTGCGTGTCCACCGTCAGTGAGACCATGGGCAACTTCAAGCAGGTGGCCTGAGGATGTTAAAAGAGCCGCGAAGCCCATGGGCTTCGCGGCTCTTCTTCTCACAGTCCCCGCCACGCCTCGGGGCGCAGGCGGCTGAGGTCGTGCTCCGCCGCGCCGATGGTGCGCAGCATGGCCTCCCGGTCCTGGTTCAGCGTCCCCTTCAGCACCAGGTAGTTGCTGGCGTGGTTCATCCGGAACACGCTGCCGGGGCTGTCCAGGTGCTCCATCAGAAGGCGGGTCTCCCGCAGCACCTGGGACTGGTCCAGCAGCTGGAACTTCCCCTCCTGGAGCCAGTCGTACAGCGGGGTTCCCGGCTCCACCATCAGCGTCAGCATCCCGATGTACTCCGGGTTCATGGCGTTGAATGCCTTCGCGGTGTCCACCGCGTGGCGCTCCAGCAGCTCCGGCCCGCCCAGGCCGGTGATGGCGGTGACGGACAGGGCGATGCCGTTGCGGCGGACCTTCTGCCCCATCTCCACGATCTCCGCCGCGCTGTGGCCCTTGCGCATGAGGGTCAGCACCTCGTCGCAGCCGGACTCCAGCCCCATGTACACCATGGTGAGGCCCTTGGCGCAGAGGGTTTGCAGCTCCTCGTCGGTGCGGATGCGGATGCTGGAGGGGGAGGCGTAGCTGGTGACCCGCTGGCACTCCGGGAACAGCTCCCGGACGGTGTCCAGAATGGTGTACAGCTCCGCTGCCTTCCGCACCAGGGCGTCGCCGTCCGCCAGGAACACCTTGTCCACGTGGCGGTACAGCTGCCGGGCGGTGCGGAAGTCCTCCAAGATCTCCTCCAGGGGCCGCAGGGCGAAGTGCTTCTCCTTGTACATGCTGCAAAAGGCGCAGGTGTTGTGGCTGCACCCGTAGGTCACCTGGACGATCAGGCTGTAGGCCTCGGAGGGAGGCCGGTAGACGCTGCCGTAGTATCTCATACGCCCAGCTTCTCCAGCGCCGCCATTTTCAGGCAGGTGCACAGGACCTGGATGGCCTGCTCCAGCTCCTCCACCGGGGGCAGGGAGGGCGCGATGCGCAGGTTGCTGTCCCGGGGGTCCTTCCCGTAGGGGAAGGTGGCGCCGGCGCCGGTGAGGGTGACGCCCACCTCCTTGCACAGCGCCCAGGTCCGCTTGGCGGTGCCGGGCATGGCGTTCAGGGAGATGAAGTAGCCGCCCTTGGGCCGCTCCCAGTCGGCGATCTCCAGGGGGGCGATCTCTGTGTCCAGCGCGTCCAGCACGGCGTGGAACTTGGGGGCCATGATGGCGGCGTGCTTTTTCATCAGCTCCAGGGTGTGGGCCTTGTCCTTCAGGTACAGGACGTGGCGCTGCTGGTTCACCTTGTCAAAGCTGATGATCTGGACGGTCAGGAGGTTCTCCATATAGGCGAGGTTCGCCTCGGAGGCGGCAAAGCAGGAGATGCCGGCGCCGGGGAGGGTGATCTTGGAGGTGGAGGCAAACTCCATCACCATGTCGGGGCTGCCCGCCTCGGCACAGGCGGAGAGGATGTCCGGGAACTCCGCGTACTCCCCCTCGAACTCGTGGACGCAGTAGGCATTGTCCCACATGATGGTGAAGTCCGGAGCGGCGGGCTTCAGCCCCGCCATGCGACGGACGGTCTCATCGGAGTAGATGATGCCGTCGGGGTTGGAGTACTTGGGCACGCACCAGATGCCCTTCACCGCCGGGTCCTGCACCGCCGCCTCCACGGCGTCCATGTCGGGGCCCTGGCTGGTCATGGGGATGGGGATCATGTCGAAGCCGAAGGACTCGGTGATCTTGAAATGGCGGTCGTAGCCGGGGGCGGGGCACAGCCACTTCACGCACGCCTCCCTGGCCCAGGGCCGCTCACTGTGGAGCAGGCCGTGGGTACAGGCCTTGGAGATGGTGTCGTACATCAGCTGCAGACTGGAGTTGCCGCCCACGAACACCTGCTCCGGCCGGCACCCCAGAAGCTCCGCAAAGAGCTGCTTGGCGGTGGGCAGGCCGGACATCTCCCCGTAGTTGCGCACATCAATATTGCCGGACATGAAATCCTCCGGCTTTTCCATCAAATTGAAAATCACGTCGGACACCATGTCCAGCTGCTGTTTTCCGGGCTTGCCCCGGGCCATGTTCAGGCTCAGCTTCCGGGCCTTCAGCTCGGCGAATTCCTCCTGCAGGCGGGCATACTCCGCCTTCCGCTCCTGGGCGGTCATCTTGGGATAGGCAGTCATCGTATTCATCCTTTCCATGGGAATCTCAGGTATCAGTTTAGTATATCTGGTTTACAGCGTACTTTCAAGAAGGAATCTGCCCACAATTCCAAAAAAAATAACCGCCCCTGCCGTCTATTTCGGCAGGGGCGGCCTGGATGCCTCAGCAGCAGCCGCAGCCGACGCAGCTATCCGCGCAGGCGATGGTGGGCTCGCTGGTGGTCATGGTGACCCCGTAGCGGATGGGCACGGACACGCAGACCTGCTGGGTCATGGTCACGGTGCAGCTGGTGCCGGACGGGTCGGTGACGCAGGTGATGCTGGGGGTGCCCTGGCAGGAGACCGTGACAGTGCCCACCGTGGCGGTGGGGGTCAGGGTCATCGGAGCGGAGACATCCACACACTGAGTACCAATTTTATTACAGCCGTTCAACGGGCAGGACTCCTCACCCTGATAGGGAAGAATCGGCTCGTGCTCGTAGGCTTCACTGATGCGCAAAACGAATCCCTCATTTCCTGGAGATTGTATCCGGAGACGCCTCCGCCCCGGGATACAGTCCATCCTATGTGCCGCCCCGTCCATCCGCGCCTTGTCCGCCCGTTTTCTCCCGGGACGCCGCTTCTTTTTGGGAAAAGCCCCTTCCCTTTTCCCACTGCCGTGGTATAATAAAATTTGTTAAATTCCCGTAAAATTTTGAGAGAAACGGCGGCTGAGTGGATACCATGGACGAAAAACAGGAACAAAAATTTCTTGAGATGACGGAGACGCCGGTGGGGCGGCTGATCTGCCGCCTGGCGCTGCCCTGCATCATCAGCATGCTGGTCACCGCCTTCTACAACATGGCGGACACCTTCTTCGTGGGGATGCTGCGCAGCAACAGCGCCACCGGCGCCGTGGGCGTGGTCTTCTCCCTGATGGCCGTCATCCAGGCGGTGGGCTTTTTCTTCGGCCACGGCAGCGGCAACTTCATCTCCCGGGAGCTGGGAAAGCACAACTTTGAGGAGGCCTCCAACATGGCCGCCACCGGCTTTTTCTCCGCCCTGGCCGCCGGCGCCCTCATCTGCCTGCTGGGCCAGTTGTTTTTGGAGCCGCTGGCCTACCTCCTGGGCTCCACCGACACCATCCTCCCCTACGCCGCCGCCTATCTGCGGGTCATTCTCTACGGCGCGCCGTGGATGACCGCCTCCCTGGTGCTGAACAACCAGCTGCGCTTCCAGGGCAGCGCCGTCTACGCCATGGTGGGCATCGCCAGCGGCGCGGTGCTGAACATCGGCCTGGACCCCCTGCTGATCTTCGTGTTCGACATGGGAGTGGCCGGGGCCGCCTGGGCCACCATCATCAGCCAGTTCGTCAGCTTCTGCCTGCTGCTGGTGGGCTGCACCCGGGGCGGCAACCTCCATATCCATCTCTCCCGGGTCCAATTGAAACTGTCCTATTTCCAGATGATCGTCCGGGGGGGCCTGCCCTCCCTAGCCAGGCAAGGCCTGGCCAGCGTGGCCACCATCTGCCTCAACCAGGCCGCCGGGCCCTACGGCGACGCCGCCATCGCCGCCATGGGCGTGGTGCAGCGGATCACCATGTTCGGCGCCTCCGCCATGATCGGCTTCGGCCAGGGGTTCCAGCCCGTCTGCGGCTTCAACTTCGGCGCCCAGCTCTACAGCCGGGTGCGGCGGGGCTTCTGGTTCTGCGTGAAGACCTCCACCGTGTTCCTCCTCGCCGTGGGCGTTCTGGGCTTTCTCTTCGCCCCCCAGCTGGTGGCCCTGTTCCGAGACGATCCGGCGGTCATCGACTGCGGCGCCGCCGCCCTGCGCTTCCAGTGCGTCACCCTCTGCTTCCAGGGGTGGATTGTCATGAGCAACATGATGCTCCAGACCATCGGCCGCACCGTCCCCGCCACCTTCGTGGCCATGGCCCGGCAGGGCATCTTCTTCGTCCCCCTGGTGTGGCTGCTCTCCGCCGCCTTCGGGATGCTGGGCCTCCAGATGACCCAGGCGGTGTCCGACCTTCTGACGCTGGCCTGCGCCATCCCCATCCAGCTGCGGGTCCTGCGGGAGCTGGCCGCCCTGCCGGACGCCGGCTGAGCGCCCTCTGCAAAGGAAAAGACGGGTGCGCCCCAGGGGCGCACCCGTCTTTTTGCTCTCTTTACTTGCCGCAGAACGCCCGGGTCACTTCCACAATGTGCTCCGCGCAGAGGCCGAACTGCTTCAGCAGCGCCGCCGCGGGGCCGGAGTGGCCGAATTCGTCGTTGACGCCGATGCGCCGAACGGGGGTGGGGCACCGCTCGGCCAGGAGGGCGCACACCGCCTCCCCCAGGCCGCCGATGACGTTGTGCTCCTCGCAGGTGACCACCCGGCCGCACTCCCGGGCCGCCTGGAGCACCAGCTCCTCGTCCAGGGGCTTGATGGTGCAAAGGTCGATGACCCGGGCGGAGATGCCCGCCGCCGCCAGGGCCTTGCCGGCCTCCAGGGCCTCGCCCACCATCAGTCCGGTGGCCAGGATAGCCACGTCGCCGCCCTGGCGCAGCACCTCGCCCTTTCCGATCTGGAAGGTGAAGCCCGCCTCCTCGTGGAACACGGGCACCGCCAGGCGGCCGAAGCGCAGGTAAACCGGCCCCTGGTGCTCGTAAGCGGCGCGGACGGCGGCCCGGGCCTCCACATCGTCGGCGGGGCACATGACCACCATGCCGGGGATGGAGCGCATCAGGGCGAAGTCCTCGCAGCACTGGTGGGAGGCGCCGTCCTCCCCCACGGAGATGCCGCCGTGGGTGGCGCCGATCTTTACATTCAGATGGGGGTAGCCCACGCTGTTGCGAATCTGCTCAAAGGCCCGCCCGGCGGCGAACATGGCGAAGCTGGAGGCAAAGGGCACCAGGCCCATGGCCGCGGCCCCCGCCGCCGCGCAGATCATGCCGGACTCCGCGATACCGCAGTCGAAGTGGCGCTCCGGATAGGCCTTTTGGAACACCCCCGTCTTGGTGGCGCCCGCCAGGTCCGCGTCGAACACGATCAGGTCCGGGTGCTCCGCCGCCAGCTCCTTCAGCGCATTGCCGTAGCTGTCCCGGGTGGCGATCTTTTTCACGTCTGCCATGTCACATTCCCTCCACTTCTGCCAGTTGAGCGGAAAGCTCCTTCATGGCGGTCTCGTACTCCTCGTCGTTGGGGGCCTTGCCGTGCCAGCCCGTCTGGTTCTCCATATAGCTGACGCCCTTGCCCTTCACGGTCTTCATCACAATGGCGAAGGGCACGCCCTTGGTCTTCCGCGCCTGGGCGAAAGCCTCCTCCATCTGGTCAAAGTCGTGGCCGTCGATCTCCGCCACCTGGAACCCGAAGGCGCGCAGCTTCTCCGGAATGGGGTAGGGGTTCATGACGTCCTCCACCCGCCCGTCGATCTGCAAGCCGTTGTTGTCGATGATGATGCAGAGGTTGTCCAGATGGTAGTGGTGGGCGAACATGAGGGCCTCCCACACCTGGCCCTCCTGAATCTCGCCGTCGCCCAGCAGGGTGTACACCCGGCAGTCCTTCCCCTGGTACTTGGCCGCCAGGGCCATGCCGGCGGCCACGGAGATCCCCTGGCCCAGGGAGCCGGTGGACATGTCCACGCCGGGGGTCAGGTTCATATTGGGGTGGCCCTGGAGATGGCTGCCGATGTGGCGCAGGGTCAGCAGATCCTCCTCCGGGAAGAAGCCCCGCTGCGCCAGGGCGGCGTACAGTCCGGGCGCCGTGTGGCCCTTGGAGAGCACAAAGCGGTCCCGGTCCTCCCACTGGGGATTCCGGGGGTCCACCCGCAGCTCCCGGCCGTACAGGTAGGCAAACAGGTCCGCCGCGGACAGGCTCCCGCCCGGATGGCCGGCCTTGGCGGCGTGGGTCCCCCGAATGACGCCCATCCGCACGCGGCAGGCCATCACCGCCAGCTGCTTTTTCTCGTTCGTTGTCATAAAGGTCCTCCCTTTTCGGTTTTTCACCGAAGATCAGTCACGTTTTTCATTATATCCCGGCTTCCGAAAAAACACAAGACCAAAGCGCCCGTTCCGCCGACAGAAAATCTCCGGTTTCTACACCGGCAAATCCACAATCGCCAGCCCCCGCTCCATGGCGTACTGGAGGGTGTACCGGGTGCCGCCGGCGGTGCCGTCAAAAACGGCGATCAGCAGGGCGGCGCGGTCCACCATGTACCGGTCCCGCTGCAGCATACAGGCGGAGGTATACCGCTGGGAGATCAGGGTTTTGCAGTCGCAGGCATCCAGCAGCGTGCGGTAGCGGACCCGCTGGTCCAGCGGCCAGGCGTCCGCCTGGGTGGGGCAGGGCACGGCGGCCTCCACCGTCACCCCCGGGCAGCGGCCGCGCAGGGCCAGCACCGCCTCGCAGAAATAGAGGTCGCACCCCAGGGCCATCCCGCAGATGAAATGGCGGAAGCCCCCCTCATAGGCCGCCTCCGCCGCCCCGGCAATCCGCGCCTTCAGCGCCAGGCACCGGGGGTCCCCCTCGTCGTACCGCCAGGGCAGCTTTCCCGGGCGGTGCCCGGTGAAGCAGCAGGTCTCCTCTCTTGTCCGCATGGCGTGTTCTCCCTTCCCCTCCGCATTGTGCTCCCAGTATAGAACATCCGTTCTCATTTGTAAAGAGGCGTTTGGGAAATCCGTGGCGGGAGCCGCGTCTGCCGCCGTCCGGACACCGCCCTTTTGGATCGCTGCTGCTGAGGAATCCGCTGTCCATGTTGCGAGGGCTCCCTTGCGTATCAGCCGGTCGTCTGTTAAAATGGACATGCCGAATCGGAGGCTTCTTTGCACACCTTGGGCGGAGAAGACGCACTCGACCAATAGAAAGTTATCGCTCTCCTTGGCCTAAACCAATGGTAGTGCCGGCTAAACTTTCAGTCGGTTGCGTATGTATCAGGAGACGTGCTACCGTGTAATCACCATAAAACAATTTATTGAGGAATCAAACCATGAAGAAAACGCTGGGTATGATGATTGCAGAACTTAGAAAAGAACATGGTATGACGCAGATACAATTAGCTGAAAAAATGGGGGTGACGGATAAGGCCGTATCGAAATGGGAAAGAGACTTGTCTTGTCCTGATATTAACGCTCTGCCTCATTTGGCGGCATTATTCAATATTTCCGTAGATGAACTTATGCAGTTAAAGAAAGATGCATCCGCTCCTCGAAAGAGACGAAAGGAGCTGATAGATTTAATTTTGAAAGCGGTTGCGCTGGCAATGGGAATTGCCGTCGTAGTCCTTTCGGTTTTGAACAAGTTAGCCGCAGAAAGTGGGATCGTTCTGCTTGGAATCGGTATGACATGTATCGGCATTTCGTCATTTCACAAGAACGAGTAACGCAACGCCTGTTAACGATATCTGATGGCAATTGGCCTGCGCCGATCCGCCCTCTTGCGGAAGGACGCGCTTATCACTTCCAAGTTTCTCGGGCAGCCGCCGGAAACGGGCGGCTGCCTTTCTTTTGTATCCTATTGAGGATGGAGAAAACCGGCTGACAGCAGCTCAACCTGAAAAAAGAATCAAAAATTGGGGGTTGCATTTTCTCCCGTCCTGTCGTATACTATCCCAAGAAAGCAACTGAATACTTTGTCTTCAGGGCGGGGTGCAATTCCCCACTGGCGGTACAGTCCGCGACCGGAGGCCATACGGCTTCCGCTGACCCGGTGAAACTCCGGGACCAACAGTATAGTCTGGATGGAAGAAGATGAGTGCGGCAGAGCCGCGCACGTTGGTGCGCTTCTTTGTTGCTTGTTCACCTTGGAGAAGCCAAAGCATCCGGGGTGTTTTCAAGTCAAACAAAGGAGTGTATTTTTTATGTCCGAACCCAATGTCAATGCCCTTGCGGCCCCCCGCGCCCGGACCAACGTGAAAACCATCACCTCCCTGGCCATGCTCACCGCCATCGCCTATGTGGTGATGGTCCTGTGTAAGGCGCTGCCCCAGGTCTCCGGCTTTTTACAGCTGGAGGTGAAGGACACCGTCATCTGCATCGGCGGCTTCGTCTTCGGCCCCCTAGCCGCCGCCGTCATTTCCATCGTGGTGGCCACCGTGGAGATGTTCACCGTCTCCGACACCGGCCTAATCGGCTGGATCATGAACGTGCTGGCCACCACCGCCTTCTGCTGCACCGCCGCCTTTGTCTATAAGAAGGCCCATACCAAAAAGGGCGCCGTCGTCGGCCTGACCCTGGGCGTGGCGGCGCTGACCGCGGTGATGCTCCTTTGGAACTACCTCATCACCCCGCTGTATATGTCCACGGGCGCCTCCGTGGAGGACACCCGGGAGATGGTGGCCGCCATGCTGGTGCCGGTGTTCCTGCCCTTCAACCTGGTCAAGGGCGGGCTGAACATGGCCATGATTCTCCTGCTCTACAAGCCGGTGGTCACCGCCCTGCGCAAGGCCCGGCTGGTGCCGGAGGCCCAGGGCGCCGCCAAGGCGGACCGGACGTTCAACACCGGATTCCTGCTGTTCTCCCTGGCCCTGCTGGCCACCTTCGTGGTGCTTGCCCTGGTGCTGATGGGCAAGCTCTGAGATCCGCATTCCAGTTTTTTCAGGCGCGGCATGTGCACACATGCCGCGCTTTCCCTTTGCAAACCCGAACAGGTGTGCTATGATAGAGGGGACATCTCCGCCGAAAGGGGGCCCGCTATGGACCGCGTCATCCTGCACTGCGATTTGAACAGCTTTTACGCCTCCGTGGAGCTTTTGAGCCACCCGGAGCTGCGGCAATTTCCCACGGCGGTGTGCGGAGACCCCTCCTCCCGCCACGGCATCATCCTGGCCAAAAACGAGGCCGCCAAGCGCTTCGGCGTCCAGACGGCGGAGACCATCTGGCAGGCCAAGAAGAAGTGCCCGGACCTGGTGCTGCTGCCGCCCCACCACCAGCGCTACCGGGACTTCTCCCGGCGGGTCAACGCCATTTACGACGAATATACCGACCTGGTGGAGCCCTTCGGCATCGACGAGAGCTGGCTGGACGTCACCGGCACCCTCCACCTCTTCGGCGGCGACCCCCGGGCCCTGGCGGACGCCCTCCGCCGCCGCATCCGGGAGGAGCTGGGGCTGTCTCTGTCCGTGGGGGTCTCCTTCAACAAGATCTTCGCCAAGCTGGGCAGCGACTACAAAAAGCCCGACGCCACCACCCTGATCACCCGGGACAACTGGCAGGCGCTGGTCTGGCCCCTGCCGGTGGGGGATTTGCTGTTTGTGGGCGGCGCGGCCAGGAAGCTGCTGCACCAGTATGGGGTGGACACCATCGGCCAGCTGGCGGCCTGCCGCCGGACCATGCTGGAATCCCTCATGGGCAAGCTGGGCGCCCAGCTCCACGACTATGCCAACGGCCTGGACACCGAGCCGGTGCGCTCCCGGTACGACGCGGAGCCGGTGAAATCCGTGGGCAACGGCACCACCTTCCCGGAAAACCTCACCACCCGGGCCCAGGTCCAATCCGGCATCGCCGTGCTGGCGGACACTGTGGCCTCCCGGCTGCGGCACCACGGCCTCTACGCCGGGGGGCTCCAGGTGACGCTGCGGACCCCGGACTTCCGGGACTTCTCCCGCCAGCGGCAGCTGCCCGCCCCCACCCACCTGATCCGGGACCTGACGGACGCCGCCATGTCCCTGGTGGGGGAGCTGTGGAAGCCCCCCGCCCCCATCCGGGCCCTCACCGTCACCGCCATCCACCTGGCGGCGGCGGAGGAGGCCTACGAGCAGGTGGACCTGTTCACCGCCCCTGCCGCCCCCCAGCGGCGGCGCCAGGAGCAGCTGGAGGCGGCCATGGACCGCATCCGGGGAAAATACGGCAGCGGCGCCATCGTCTTCGGCGCCGCCCAACCTGAAAAAGAGGAGGACCCCCTGCCATGACCAAAGCCGAGGAAAAGCAACGCCTCCGCGCCGCCGTCCGGCGGCTGGAATCCGCCCTGTCGGAGGAGTACCGCACCCGCTCCAGCCGCGCCATCGCCGCCCGCCTCCTGGCCATGCCGGAATACCGGGCCGCCGGCGCCGTGTTCTGCTTCGTGGGCACCTCCCGGGAGATCGACACCCGCCCCATTCTGGCAGACGCGCTGGCCACCGGCAAAATTCTCTGCGTGCCCCTGTGCACCGGCCCGGGGCAGATGGAGCTGCGGCACATCCGGAGCCTGGACGATCTGACTCCCGGCGCCTTCGGCATCCCGGAGCCGCCGGCAGACAGTCCCCGCCTTTTGCCGGACGAGGTGGATTTCGCGGTGCTGCCCTGCCTCACCTGCAACCACCTGGGGCACCGGCTGGGGAAGGGCGGCGGGTACTACGACCGCTTCCTCGCCCACTACCGGGGCGGGACGGTGCTGCTGTGCCGGGAACGGCTGATCCGGGAGGAGATTCCCCTGGAGCCCCACGACTATCCCGTTCCCTGGGTCCTGACGGAGCGGGGCCTCTATGAGGACGGCACCCCCGCCCGCCTGGGATAACCTGCGGGAATGGCTGGTATTCGAAATACATTCTTGCGAAATATCAGATATTTGGTACAATAAGAACATATTTGGCCTTTGGCCCATGGAGCAAATGAAGGAGGAGCATTCCCATGATTCAGCAAACCATGGATTTCATCTCTCAGTATGACCCGGAGGTCGGCGCGTCCGTCCGGGAGGAGTTTGGCCGTCAGCGCCGCAACATCGAATTGATCGCATCGGAGAACCTCGTCAGCGAGGCCGTGATGCTGACCATGGGCACCTGTTTGACCAACAAATACGCCGAGGGCTACCCCGGCAAGCGCTATTACGGCGGCTGCTACGCCGTGGACATCACCGAGGAGATCGCCCGGAAGCGGGCCTGCCAGCTCTTCGGCTGCAACTTCGCCAACGTGCAGCCCCACTCCGGCGCCAACGCCAACCTGGCGGCATTCTTCGCCCTGCTGCAGCCCGGCGATACGGTTCTGAGCATGAATCTGGCCCACGGCGGCCACCTCTCCCACGGCAGCCCCGTCAACATCTCCGGCAAGTACTTCACCATCGTCCCCTACGGCGTGGCGGACGACACGGAGACCATCGACTACGACAAGCTGCTGGAGACCGCCAAGGCCTGCCGCCCCAAGCTGATCCTGGCCGGCGCCAGCGCCTATCCCCGCACCCTGGACTTCGCCAAGTTCCGGGAGATCGCCGACACCGTAGGCGCCTACCTGATGGTGGACATGGCCCATATTGCGGGCCTGGTGGCCGGCGGCGTCCATCCCTCCCCCTTCCCCTACGCGGACGTGGTGACCTCCACCACCCACAAGACCCTCCGGGGCCCCCGGGGCGGCCTGATCCTATGCAACGACGAGGAGATGAACAAAAAGATCAACTCCGCCGTCTTCCCCGGCACCCAGGGCGGCCCGCTGGAGCACATCATCGCCGCCAAGGCCGTCTGCTTTGGCGAGGCGCTGAAGCCCTCCTTCCAGGTCTATGCCCAGCAGGTGGTGAAAAACGCCCGCGCCCTGGCGGAAGCGCTGGTGCAGGAGGGCTTCCGTCTGGTGTCCGGCGGCACCGACAACCATCTGATGCTGGTGGACGTCCGCAACTTCCACATCACCGGCAAGGAGTTTGAGCACCGCCTGGACGAGGTCCAGATCACCGTCAACAAAAACGCCATCCCCAACGATCCGGAGAAGCCCTTCGTCACCAGCGGCATCCGGGTGGGCACCCCCGCCGTCACCTCCCGGGGCTTCCAGGAGGCGGAGATGGTCCAGATCGCCCGCTGGATGGGCCAGGTGGCCCGGGACTTCGATGGCTCTGCGGAGACCGTCCGGACTGAGGTGGACGCCCTGTGCGCCCGCTTCCCCCTCTACGACTGACAAGAAGCGTGCGCCGTCTGAAAACAGACGGCGCACGCTTTTCATTTGGTATAGACGCACAGCAGCACGCCGTTCTCCTGCCGGACGGAGGCGAGATGCAGCGGCACCGCCTCCCCCTCCGGAAACAGCCGGATGCCGCCGCCCAGCAGCCGGGGCATGACACTCAGGTGAAGCTCGTCCACCAGCGGCAGCGCCTGCCGCACCACCTCTGCGCCGCCGCAGATCCATACGGCGCCGCCGTCCTCCCGCCGCAGCCGCTCCAGCAGCGCCAAAGGCGGCCCGGCCGTAAAGCGGATCTCCCGGGTATCCGGCAGCCGCCGGTGTGTCAGCACGTAGCTGGTCTTTCCGGCATAGGGCCAGGCTCCCGGGGAGAGCTGGGTCGTCACCTGGCGGTAGGTCCTCCAGCCCATGACCAGGGTATCCACCGTCTGATAAAAGGCCCCGTACCCGTAATCTCCCTCGTAGGCCGGGTCCTTACCCCCCAGCCAGCCCACTCCGCCCTCCGCGTCGGCGAGAAAGCCGTCCAGGCTCATGGCAAGATACAAGATGATCTTTCGCAAACCGCACCTCCAAAGAAAAGAAGCGGCAGTTCTTACGAACTGCCGCTTCTTGGTGTTGGCGCTACCTATCTTCCCGGGCCGTTGCCAGCCAAGTATTGTGGGCAGAA
>NZ_UQXD01000005.1 GCF_900544955.1 uncultured Oscillibacter sp. | reverse complement strand
ACCGGCCCATGTTTCGGCGGTCCGTGATGGAGCGGCGGTGCGTGATTCCCACCACCGGGTTTTATGAGTGGGGGCCGGATGGGGAGGGTAAGAAGCGGAAATACCGCTTTAACCTACCAGGTACCCGGGCGCTGTACCTAGCTGGATTGTGGAACAACTTTGCCGAGGAGCGGAAGTGCGTGATCCTGACTACGGCGGCCAACGCCTCCATGGAGGGCATCCATGACCGCATGCCGGTGGTTCTTCTGCGGGAGGAGCTGGAACGTTGGGTACAGGATAGCGGAGTAGCCACGGAAATCCTGCACCGAGTTCCGCCGGAGCTGGCGGTGGAAGCATTGAGTGGCATAAGCGAAAATAGGTAAACGTACAGCATAAAAAGTGATATAAATTATCCGCTTTTAAAATAGCCCGATATATGGTAGAATCTCCTCAGTAATTGACAGAATCGGAGACATGGAGAGGGGACAATGAAGCCTTATATGACAATACGCGACGGCAGTTGTATCTTTGAAGTGGTATCCCGTCCGACCTGTGATAACCTGGATGGAGTGGCCAGCTATACGGCCTATGCCTATTGTCGCGGGGAGATACCAGATCGCCAAGGACTCGCAAAATTGTATCGGGTGACCTGGCATCCGTGCGAGGGCTGGCAAGATCAGCCGGAGCAGGATCGTTGCAAGTGGCAGGAGCCTTATCGTGTCAAGTGGGTCCGGGGATATTACAGACCGGCGACTGGGGATGTATTTGTTGTTAAATGAGTGATCTTGATCTCACGTGCATAGCTTCCCTAACGCGAGAGCAGCTAATTTCATTTTGTAGTAGTTCTGTAATAGCTCTCTTTTTTTCTGTGTTTTCTTCATCTTTTCCAAACATAGAAAAAACCTAGAGCCGTTACGGCTCTAGGTTTTTTGGTCCGAGTGGCGAGACTTGAACTCACGACCCCTTGACCCCCAGTCAAGTGCGCTACCAACTGCGCTACACCCGGATGTATGGACTTGTCGCGGACTTATTGAAGTCAGCTTATATATACTAGCACGGCTTTTTTCAAAATGCAAGTCCTAATTTTGCTTTTTTCAAAATTTTTGCCCGTTGGATTTTTGGGAAACCCTGTTGACAAATTGCCGGTGCGTATGGTATCATACTTCAAGTGTTCGGGAGGCGGATACGCATGCCTGTTTGGAGAGATGTCCGAGCGGTTGAAGGAACCGGTCTTGAAAACCGGCGATGCGCAAGCGTCCGTGGGTTCGAATCCCACTCTCTCCGCCATGTTTTTCTTTTATATTGGATGTGCAGAAGTACCCAAGAGGCCGAAGGGGCTCCCCTGCTAAGGGAGTAGGGTGTCTAAAAAACGCCGCGAGGGTTCAAATCCCTCCTTCTGCGCCAGCTCAGAAACACCCCTCATGGCACGGGTCCCCGCCTTTGGCGAGGCCCCTTAGCCGGACGGGGTGTTTCTTCGCTTTCGGACCGGACCCGCTCCGCTGGGCTCCGCCCCGAGAGGGACGAGGGGCTCAGAAATTGCCTGTTTAGCACGAATCCCCGCCTGCGGCGAGGCTTCTTTGCTGGACAGGCAATTTCTTCGCTTTCACGGCGAACCCACGCTGTTGGGCTTCGCCGTGAATGGGATGGGGGAACGCGGAAGGCGCCTGACGCATACCGCCCTCCGAAAGACCCTGTTTGGGAAAGGCCCCCGCCTACGGCGGGGGCCTTTTTCGCCGGACGGGGGATGGGTTGCCTTCCGCCGCAGCCGCTGTGCTGGGCGGAGGAGAATGCAATTTTACGCTTTTTAAAAACGAATATTATGGAAACTTTCTGCGCACAAAAGGCACCCCGCATGCGAACGATGCGGGGCGCCTGGTTGTTTTGGGACTTTTCACCTTCGGCGGATGCCAAGCGCCCGGCAGACGCTGCGGAGCGTCATGCGGTAGACGCCGTACAGCAGGGCGCAGACGGCGGCAATCAGCAGCAGGCAGGCGCCCAGCCCCGCCACCTCGTTCACGGTGAGGCGGTGGTCGTTGAAGTACATAATCATGGCGTAGAAGGCGTAGATCAGCCCGGTGCCCGTCAGGATGGGCACCTGAAACACCCGCTTCACCTGGCTGCGGACGGAGCGGTAGAGGTAGCGGTTGGGCGCGCCCAGGTGCCGCAGGTCGTCGTAGACCTGGCGGTTCGTCATGGCCAGGGTCATGCACCGGGTATAGGCGATGACAATGACCGCCGCGAAGCAGACGACGGCGATGAAGATGAACAGCATCAGAAAGACCGCCGTGGTCTTCACAAAGTCCGCCTTGTCCAGCACCCGGAACTGGGGCATGTACTGCCAGAACATTCGGAAGGCGGAGCTGTCCCGCTGGGCGTAGTCGATGGGGGTGAAGCCGTGTTCCGCCAGGTGCTCCCGGTCGAAGGTGTAGGGCTCCCCCGCCGCCTGGGCCAGCTGGCGGCGCAGCGGGTCGAAGGCGTCGTACTGCTCCACCTCGGGGCCGGAGCGGTCCACGATCTCGTTGAACAGCGCCTTGGCGAAGCCGTAGGTCTCCGCGCAGTTCTCCACATTGAAAAACACCATCTCCTCCCGCCAGTCCGCCGGGAGCCCGGCGGTCATGGCGGCGAAGTCCCCGTCGTCCAGCACGTAGCGGCCGAAGAGCACGTCGTGGCGCAGGGCGTCCGCAGCCGTGACGGTCCAGCTCTTGCCGGTGAGGGGATTGGTGATGCGGGAGGCGTCTCCGCCGAAGACGCCCTGGCCGTCCCCGGTGGCGTCGAAGATGGCCGCCACGGTGCCGGGCCGCAGGTCCACGGCCTCCCCTGTCAGGGCGTTGTAGCCCGACTCGGACAGGAACAGGTCGCTGCGCAGCACCTCCCGGTACACCGCCTCCCAGGTGGTGCCCAGGGGGCCGTTCCGCTCCACGTGCTCCTGGCCGTCCACCCCCAGCCGGGCCATGGGCGCCTCTGCCCAGAAGGTGGGGGTCACGCCGTACGCCGCCGCCAGCTGCCGCACCTCCGCCTCCGTGGGGAGGTTCTGGTCCGCCCGGAAGTGGTAGGCGTAGTCCACGGGGCGCTGGTCGTAGGTCATCATGCTGCCGGTGCCCAGCATGGGGGTGTAGAATCCGGCGAAGAAGGCCCCGGCCACCAGCAGCGTCATCACCAGCATGTTCCGCACCGTCTGGCGGCCCTGGAACTGCATCATGCTGGTGGAGATCAAATCCCGGTACCGGCGGCGCGTTCCGCCCCAGCCGTTGACCACCGTGTGGAGCAGGATCATGTAGAGCCCTGCCAGGGCGGGAAGGTAGAAGACGGCGGTGAGACCCTCCGGCGGGTACCAGTGGAGCCCCAGAATGAAGACGGAGGGCATGAGATAGCCGCCGAGGCCCCCCAGGACCAGCAGGCCGATGCCCGCCGGGCCGTACCACCGGGGCACCGCCCGGATGGGTTCGGACTTGTGGGACTCCTGCACGATGTCGATGATGTTGGTGCGGCGGATGGATCGCCCGCCCAGGAAGAACAGCATCCCGATGACGAACAGGGAGAAGGCCAGGGCGAAGAGGTACGCCTGGGGGTCGAAGGACAGGGCCATCTCCTCCGTGTCCACCACCAGGGCCCGGAACGCCTGCCAGAGCAGCCAGGCCGCCGGGGTGCCCAGCACCGCCCCGGCGGCGCAGGACCCCACGGAGAGGAGGGTCAGCTCCCGGCGCAGCTGGGAGCGCAGCTGCCGCCGGGTGGCCCCCAGGGCCAGGAACACCCCGGTCTCCCGGGACTTGTGCCGGAAGAACAGGCCGGAGGCGTAGGTGGTGAACACGCCGCAGCCGATGACCGCCAGCACGAAGATCATCATCACCTGCTTGCGGGAGTCGCCGCCCTCCGGCAGGACGGAGAGAATGGTGGGGGAGCGCATCATGGACACATAGGCGGTGATGAGCAGCACGGAGAAAAAGCTGCACCCGGCCAGCAGGGCATAGTGGGTTTGGTTTTGGCGGCGCAGGGCCGCGCAGACCTGGTCGAAGGGCTTCATGGCCTCACACCCTGCCCATTTCCCGGATGGCGTCCAGCAGCAGGTCCTGGAAAGCCGTCCGCTCCGTGGGTCCCTTCTCCAGCGTCCGCCACACCACGCCGTCCTGGAGAATCACCACCCGGTCACAGAAGGAGGCGGCGAAGGAGTCGTGGGTCACCATGAAGATGGTGGCCTCCAGGGCGCTTTTCGCCTGCTGGAAGGACCGGATCACCGCCCGGCTGGACTTGGAGTCCAGGTTGCCGGTGGGCTCGTCCGCCAGAATCAGCAGGGGATGGTTGATCAGGGCCCGGGCCACGGCGGTCCGCTGCTTTTCCCCGCCGGAGATCTCCGCCGGGTACTTGTCCCGGATCGCGGAGATGCCGAACACCTCGCAGAGCTGGTCCGCCCGGCGCTCTGTGATCTGAGGCACGTCGCCGCCGATGATGGCGGGGAGGAGGATGTTCTGCCGGACCGTCAGCCCGTCCAGCAGCAAAAAGTCCTGGAACACGAAGCCCAGCTTCCGGTTGCGGACCAGGGCCAGGGCCTCCTCGTCCAGTTGGGCCAGCTCCGCGTCCCCCAGCCGGATGCTGCCCCGGTCGGCGGGGATGTAGCAGGAGATGCAGTTTAAGAGAGTGGTCTTGCCGGAGCCGGAGGGGCCCATTACGGCCACGAACTCCCCCTTTTTCACCTCCAGGTCTATCCCTTTAAGGACCTCGTAGGTGGTCTTGCCCACCTGATAGGATTTGTGCAGGTCATGTACCGTCAGCATGTGATCCGCCCTTTCTCAGCACAGTGAATGTCCGGGCCGGGGCTGCGAGGCGCCCGCCCGGTCTGTACTGTCAGCTTACCCCGGAACCGGCGCCGCCGCAAACGGGGCCGTCATCTTTTGCCGCCGGGCCGTCATCTTTGGCGGAAGCTGCCGCCGCAAGGTCAAGTTTGGCGGGTTTTCCGTCAAGTTTGGTTTGTCGGATGGGGGCGGGGCGTGGTAGAATAGCCCCATGACAGCCGTGCCGCCCCGGGGGCGGAGCGGGAAGAGAGGGAGGAATGGGATGCTGCGCATCGGGATTTGCGACGACAGCTATGACGCCCGGACGGCGCTTCGCTCCGGGCTGGAGCGGGCGCTGGCCCGGCGGCGGAGCGAGGGGGCATTTTGGGAGTTCTCCTCCGGTGAAGGGCTGCTCCGCTGGCTGGAAAGCCACGCCGGGGAGCTGGACCTGGTCTTTCTGGACATGGAGATGGGAGCGCTGGACGGCATGGAGACCGCCCGCCGCCTGCGGCGGATGGACGAGGGGCTGCAAATCGTGTTTGTCACCGGCTACGCCGACCGGGTGTTCGACGGCTATTCCGTGGGGGCCCTGGGGTATCTCCTCAAGCCCGCCGGGGCGGAGCGGCTCTCGGAGGTGCTGGAGCGCTGCACGGAGGCGTTGTGCCGTGGAATGGACGAGACCTTTTTCTGCCGCAGCGGCGACACGGTGTTCCGCATCCCCCGGCGGAGCATCCGCTACTTTGTCTCCGACCGGCGGCAGGTGACCTGCGTGACGGGGGACCGGCGGTATACCTTCTACGGCCGGCTGGACGACACGGCGGCGGAGGCGGGGCCGGCGTTCGTCCGCATTCACCAGCGCTATCTGGTCCGGGCCGGGGCGGTGGACCGGGTGGAGGGCGGGGAGGTCTTCGTGGGGGACGAGGCCCTGCCCATCAGCCGCTCCTGCCAGAAGGCGGCCCTGGCGGCCCTGACCCGGGCCGCCCTGGAGGAATGAGGCATGGCGTGGATCAAGCTGTTCGCCCTGGAATTGCTTCAAAACTGGGGGTGGCTTCTGGCGAACATGGCCAACGGCACCGTGCTCTACGGCCTGTTTGTCCGGTTTTTCCAGGTGAAGCCCTTCTGGGGCTGGAAGGCGCTGCTGTGGCTGACCTTCAGCGGGGCCAGCGGCATGGTCATCTGGGTGGGGGACAACAATTTGCTGTACACCATGCCGGTCTTCTTTGCCGCCTGCCTGCTGGCGACCCAGGGAGACTGGCGGGGGCGCCTGGTGGCGTCGGCGGTCTTCTTCTGCCTCACGATGTCCATCTGCGCCATGCTGGACACGTACCTGAAGGCGCTGAACTACTATCATCAGATGACCCGGCTGTGCCGTCCGCTGGTGTTCGGCGGGCTGTACCTGCTGCTGCGCCGGTGGCTGCCGGAGGAGCCGGCGGCGCTGCCCGGACGGCTGTGGGGGCTGCTGCTGGGCCTTGCCGCCATGCCGCTCTGCGCCCTGGTCACAGTGGTGCTGCTGGCCGGTGAGATGTACCATACCTCGCCCGAGGTGCAGGCCCTGGCCGCCAGCCAGGGCCTGGCGGTGCTGCCCTTCGTGCTGCTGACGTCCCTGGTGCTGCTGGCGGCGATTGAGGTGCTCCAGAACCATGAGCGGCTGGAGCGGGCCAGCCAGCTGGCGGACATGCGGGAGGTCTATTACCAGGGCCTCCGGCGGGAGGAGCGGCAGGTGCGGCAGCTGCGCCACGACCTGCGCAACCACCTGACGGCGGTCCGGGGCCTGCTGGCTCGGGGAGAGACGGACCGGGCCCTGGAGTATCTGGACGGGATGGCCGGGTCCCCGGCGCTGGGCGGCGGCAGGCGGCTGTGCGAAAACGACGCCGCCAACGCAGTCCTGGCCGCCAAGGCGGAGGATCTGGCCCGGGAGGGCGCGGTGGCGGACTTTGCCGTGTCCCTGCCCCGGGAGCTGGCGGTGGCGGACGCGGATTTATGCGCCTTGCTGGGCAATGCCCTGGACAACGCCCTGGAGGCGGTGCGGCAGGCGGCGGACAAGCGCGTGGTCCTCCGCTGCCGGGCGGACAAGGGGCTGTTCATGCTGCGGGTGGAAAACGCCCTGGCGGGGCCGGTGGCCCCGGACCTCGCCACCACCAAGACCGACCGGACCGCCCACGGCTTCGGCCTTCCCGGCATGCGGGAGATCGCCGGGCGCTACGGCGGCACCTTGGAGGCCGGTCCCCGGAACGGGCGGTTTGAGGTGGTGGTGTGTCTGCCCCTGCCCCGGGAGGCGCAGCCGCCGCGGGATAAAGCGGAGCCGTGACGTTGGGCAGCGCGGGGGAGAGGCATTTGCAGGCCCGCACCGTCTGGCGGGAAAAGCCCGGCATCATTGAAGAAACGGCAAGGACCTTCCGGGGATTTCCTCGGAAGGTCCTTGCTGCAGCAGCATAATCCAGTCTATGGTTCCCGTCCTCCTCGGGGCGGAGCCCAGCGGAGCGGGTCAGGCCCGAAGGTTCAGAAATTCCCTGTCCGGCTAAGAAACCTCGCCGTAGTCGGGGATTCGTGCCAAACAGGGAATTTCTGAGCTGGCGGAGACGGTGGGATTCGAACCCACGTGCCCTTGCGGACAACTTGATTTCGAGTCAAGCTCGTTACAACCACTTCGATACGTCTCCGTGTGGAAGGCGCGGTTTCCGCGCTGCCTCCGGGATTCCTTGCCCATTATGCCACAATTTTTTCCCCGTTGCAAGCATGAAATGGTTCCCCGGCGCGTTGGGCGCATAGGATGGAAGCGGGAGGGATGAATATGAAGCCGAAAATCTTGATCTGGGGCGAGGCAGCGCGCTATGAGAACTACCGCCGTGCCCTGCTGGCGGCGGGGGGAGTGCCGTGCTTTGCAGCGACGCTGGAGGCGGAGGACTTTGACGGACTGCTGCTGCCCGGCGGCGGAGATCTGGAGCCCTGGCGCTACGGCCAGGAGAACACCGCCTCCCGGGGGCTGGAGCCGGAGCGGGACGCGGCGGAGCTGGCGCTGCTGGACCGCTTCACCGCGGCGGGAAAGCCGGTGCTGGGCATCTGCCGGGGCATGCAGACCATCAACGTCTACTTCGGGGGCGATCTGCTCCAGGATCTGCCGGGCCACAGCGCGGCGGACGGCATCGACCGGCTCCACGCCGTCCGGACGGCGCCCTCCCGCCTGCGGCGGCTGTACGGGGAGACGGCCATAGTCAACAGCGCCCATCATCAGGCGGCGGGCCGCATGGGAAGCGGACTGCGGGCAGTCCAGTGGGCGCCGGACGGCACGGTGGAGGCGGCGGAGCACGAGGCGCTGCCGGTTTGGGCGGTCCAGTGGCACCCGGAGCGGCTGTGGGGCGGCAGAGGCGGCACCGCCGACGGCCGGCGGCTGATCTCCTGGTTCCTGTCGGAATGTCAGTAAAAAAATTGGGAGAAAATATTGACATCGGGGGTGCAGCGTGGTATTATATCAAAGCTGACGATTTCCACGGAGGGCAAACGCAGGTGTAGCACAATGGTCAGGGCACCAGCCTTCCAAGCTGGGGATGCGAGTTCGATTCTCGTCACCTGCTCCATCATTTGCGCCAGTAGCTCAGCTGGATAGAGCAACTGCCTTCTAAGCAGTAGGCCATGGGTTCGAGTCCCTTCTGGCGTACCAAGCTCTCCTTTTGGGCAAGCGTCGGCAATCGCTCCAGACGGTTTATATGTGGTGGGTGTAGCTCAGTTGGTTAGAGCACCGGATTGTGGTTCCGGGTGTCGTGGGTTCGAGTCCCATCTCCCACCCCAGACAAAAGCAGGGGATCGGGGTTACCCCCGGTCCTCTCTTTTTCCTTCTAGATTGGGGCGTCGCCAAGTGGTAAGGCAAGGGACTTTGACTCCCTCACCCGCTGGTTCGAATCCAGCCGTCCCAGCCAGGAAACAGCGCTCCGCCGGAGCGTTTGCATAGAGCTGTCACGATCCGTTAGCTCAGTCGGCAGAGCAACTGCCTTTTAAGCAGTGGGTCCGGGGTTCGAATCCCCGACGGGTCACCAAGACGCGCAGATACGAGTCCTCACCGCGGTGAGAAATGTATTTGCGTTAAGCGCAGAAACAGAGCCAAACCATTCATGGTTTGGCTCTGTTTTTTATATGATCTGCAAATATAGAGGTTTCCCTCCCGAGTCAGCGGGATAAGGTTGTGAACGGCGGCGATGGGGACGTTCAGGTCAGGAAGCAGATTGCAGTTTATGAAGTGGGTTGGTATACGGAGTGGAGATATGCTATACTAAAACAGTCAGGAAGGGGGTGAGGTGGATTTATCAGGTTGCGATATGCGATGATGTGGCACGGGACCTGGAGGAGGTGGCTGCGGTCACGGCAGCGCTGCTCAGAGAGGCAGGGATGGAACCCGATGTGGAGCGCTTTTGCTCTGCCGCCGAGCTGCTGGCCGCCCGCGTCCGGGGCGCGTCCTGGGACCTCATCCTGTTGGACATCATGATGGACGGACAGGATGGCATCGAGTTGGCCGCGTCCTTGCGCCAAGCCGGGGACGAGACCGACCTCATCTTCATCACCTCCAGCCCGGAATACGCCCTGGCGGGGTACCGGGCCTATCCGGTCAGCTATCTCCTCAAGCCGCTCACCCGGGAGAAGCTCTCACCGGTGCTCTCCCGCTGTTTGGAGCGGCGGCGCAGGCTGCCCGCTCTGGTGCTGGACGCCCTGGAGGGCGGAAAAATCACGCTGCCGCTGGGAGAAATCCGTTTCGTCGAGGTGTTCCGCCGGGAGTTGGCCGTCCACTGTAAGGATGGCCGCGCCCTCTCCTGTGCCGGTCCCCTGCACGCGGTCCTGGCCGAGCTGCCCGCGGAGGACTTTTGCCGCTGCCACCGCAGCTACGTGGTGAACTTAAACCAAGTGAGCGGGGTGCGGAAGTACTGCTTCCTGCTCCGGAACGGCGGGGAGGTCCCCATCGCCATACGGGCCTACCCGGAGGCCCAGGCCCGGTGGCTGGACCATCTGAAATAAAGAAGCGCCGTCCTGATACTGCCAGGACGGCGCTTTTTAACGTTACCCCAGATGGAGGACCGCCCGCAGGGTGAACACGCCGCCGGTCTGGGATACCTCCAGCGCCCCGTCGTACTTCTCCGCCACCCGCCGCATGGCGGGGATGCCCAAGCCGTGGCTGTCCGGGTCGGATTTGGAGGTGGGGAGACGATCAGCCTCCGCCGTGACGGGGAGCGCAGAATTGGCGCAGGTGACGAGGAGCAGCTCCTGCCGGGCCTCCAGAGACAACTGGATAAAACGATCCGCGCTCTCCGGCAGGCGTTCACAGGCTTCCGCCGCGTTGTCCAGAAGGTTTGCCAGGAGGGTACACAGGTCGGCGTCGGCGATGGGCAGCTCCTCCGGCACGCGCACCCGGCACTCCACCCGGACCCCCTTCTCCCTGGCCGGGCCCAGCCGTCCGGCCAGGATGGCGTTGACCAGGAAGTTCTCCGTGTAGTAGAGCTGGGGCAGGGCGTCTTTCTCCGCGCCAAGCTCCGCCAGGTAGGCCCCCAGGCGCAGATAATCCCGGTTGGCGTACAAGGCCTCCAGGGTTTCCACGTGGTGGCGCAGCTCGTGCTTGAGGCTCCGCACCTGGGCGATGGAGGCCCGGGTCTGGGCGGCGCTCTCGGCGGCGAAGCGGTTTTGCAGCTTCACCGACTGGAGTTCGGCGCTCTGGCGCAGGAGCTGGGCGTTGCGGCGGACCATCAGAGCGCCGAACAGAAGGACCAGGGCGAACCCGGCGTACTCGTTCTGCCAGGCGCCGTAAATGGGTTCGAAGGCGTTGGAATCCCCAATTCCGGCCAGCAGGCTCACCCCCAGCACCCCGCAGGCGGAAAGGGTGAAGAAGGACGTCCCACCGGGGCGGTCAGCCAAACCCGCCGCCGCGCAGAGGGCCAGCCAGGCCCAGACGGCCAGTTTGTACCAGTCGATGACCGCACCATAGAAATTGACGAAGCTCCCGGCCTTTGGTATGATGAAGAGGATCGAGCAGAAGCAGAAGAGGCAGAAAAGCGGCGGAATCGGCCGGACGCCGCGCCGATACCAGCTTTTGCGCTCCAGTCCCGCGCACAGCCCCCCCAGCGCCGCCGCCTGGGCCAGCACCAGCAGCCAGGAGACATCTTCCACGGCATACCCGAATGCGGAGTATCCAAAGAGCTGCCAGACGAAGGGATGCAGGCAGTGGACGGCGAAGGCCAGGCAGAGGGTCCCGAAGTGGCGAAAGAGCTTGTCCCGGGCCCGGGAAAACCAGAGGACCAGGGAAAAGACGGCCAGCGTGAGGGCCGTCACGCACAGCGCGGCGTAGACCAGCGTGCGGATCAAAAAGAGCCGGTTCATTACCGCGGGGGTGCCGATGGCGGGCGGATAGGTGAGGCCGCTGTAATAGTGGGAGCGGTTGACGGTGCGCAGCTCCAGCGCCGTGTCACCGCCCACGGGGATGCTCACCATGCCGCCGCTGCCGGTTTGGGCGGCGGGGGTGCCGTTGACGAGCAGGGTGTATTCTGTAAAGATGGGCGGGATCTCCAGCAAAAGCGCGGTGGGCGGTCCGTCATAGCGCAGGGTGAGACGGTAATCCCCTGCCCCGAAAGGGGAGCTGCCCCCAGGCAGAAAGGAGAAGTTGGAGTATTCTCCGATGAACACCTCCTGACCGTTGAGCTTCCAGCCGTCGATGAGGAAAAGGGGCCGCCCCAGGTCGGCCCGGGTGAAGGCCATCACGCCGTCCTCACCGTAGGGCGGACCGGCGGTATACTTGTTGTCGAAGCGGTAAGTCAGCGCCAGGAGCAGCGCAAAAAGGGCCAGGGCCAGAAGCGCCCCGGCTATGGGAAGGAGCCCTTTTTTATGAAAGTCTCTCATCGCTTAGCACTCCTTTCACTGTGCGCGGCGCTTTTGCTGGGCGGCCTGACGCCGGCCCGGGCGGAGGGGGAGCTGCCCCGGGCCCGGGTCTATACGGTGGGGCCCTACGATAAGCTCCCCGGTGTGCGTTTTGACCGGGCGGTAAGCTACGAGGGGTTTCTGGACCGGTGCGGCACCCAGGTGCTGTTCTGGAGCGACCGGGACAGCGACGTCTTTTCCATTGACTGGGACCGGGCGGCCTTCGACGCCGCCGTAGCGGGCGGCGAGACGGAGTTTTCCATGACGGGGGCCTACGCCCTCCCCGACGACTGCGACCCGGCGTTGAGGGCGCTCTGGGACGGCGGCCTGGTTACCATGCCGGAGGCGCCGACCACCACGGTCCGGGTCCGGCCCAGGGAGCTTGTGACCCGCTACGTCCAGGACCCGGAGGCGCTGCCCGCCGTCACGGTGTACCCGGGAACGCCCTTCGACCAGGCGGTGGGGGACTGGGACGTGGTCACGCTGACCCGCGGGGAAGAGGAGCCTACATACGACCCGTCCACCGCAAAATTCTACGTCTCCTGGTCCCGGGAGGCGTACGAGGAGGGCATGGAGGGGGGCGAGAACAGCTTTTCCATCTCCGGGGTGTATGGCGAACCGGTGTGGGATGAGCTGCGCGGCTGGGTCCGGGCGGAGGGCGCGCCCATTCTTACGGTGCAAATCGGGCAGGCGCCCGAAGCGCCGGAGGTCTATTACGACCCCGCTTTCGTCATGGATGGGGTCGGTTCTGCCGACTGCGTTCTCTATGTGACCCCCGACACCGAGTTTGACGAATTGGCGCTGACGGAGGAGGTGTGGCTGCGACTGACGGGCGGGAGCTACCGGGATACAAGGCGTTTCTCCGTCGCATGGAATCAGGAGGACTTCACAGCCGGGCTCGCCTCGGGGGGAGATACCTTTGCGATCCGCGGGGCCTACGCCCACAGCCCCACCTGGCCCGAACCGGAGCAGGGCTGGCTTGGAAGCCGCATCCTTTTGGAGGAGGGTACCCCCGCCCCCCGGGCCACCGTCCGCGTGGTGCGGGAGGAGAAGTATCCCTTCACCGCCGACCTTGTAAATCAGGGCGACCTGGTCCCCCTGTTCCGCTTTCCATGGATCAGCGGCACGGAGGAGGTGGGCTGCGCCTTCTCCCTGGACCTGGAGACATGGTACCAGGATGCCACCGACTTTGATTGGAGCGGGGACCGGGCCACAGGGATGGTGGAATTTACCGTCAGGATTTACGACGACAACTACGACTTGATCCCCATTCCGGCGGACGGTACCGTCTATGTGAAGCTGTCGGTCACCGGCTCCGCCCTGGCGGGGGAGACGGAGATCTATACCCTAAAGCCCTCCGGTGACGGCTGGAGCATGGAGCCCTATGACGACGGCGGCGGCGACCACGGCGGCGGGGGCCAGGGCCAGCACGACCGGCCCGGTAAGGAGGAGCCGGATGACCCGCCGGAAACCCCCGCGGACCCGCCCCCTGCACCGGAGCCGCCGCCGGACGACCTGCCGGACCCGCCATCCGGATCGGACGGTCCTTCCACCCCGAGGCCTATGCCCGCCCCTGCGCCGGAGCCAACCGCCACGCCGGAGACTCTGCCTGTGCCGGAGGCTCCGCCGCCCGGTCCTGCGCCGGAACCCATTCCAGGCACAACCCCGCCGGGGCCCGCTCCATCGGAGGATTTGCCCGCGTTGGAGGTCCAGCCCATTCCGGAGGAGGCCGTCGCTTCTCCGCCCTCCGGCGCCGGAGAAACGGCGGACGATCCCGGCGGCGCCCGGACAGAACCGGCCCCGGAGCCGTCCCACGAACCTGTCCCGCCGCAGGGCACAATCACCGGGGAAAACGCCCCGGCGGCAGCGCCGGAGGACCAGGCGCACAGCCCCGCGCCGGAGCCCATGCCGCAGCCGCCGGCGAGCCCTGTGCCTGCCCCGGACGCACCGGCTCCGGCGCCCCGCATCCCCGGTTTTGCGGCGGCCGGATTGGCCACCGCCGCCGTGCTGTTGTGCGGCGGGCTGTGGTTCTATTGGCGCGGCAAACGAAAATAGCCGCTCCCCGCGCCCCCTCTCCCGTGCGGAGAGGGGGCGCCTTTTTCTGCCTATACGGTATCACGGAAATGCGGGCCCCGTCAACCGTCCGGCGCAACGTTCGTACCGTATATGCGTCGTTGGTGCGGAAACGCCCAAATGGAGCCGTTCCTTTGCTATGATGACATCAGAGTGTGATGCCGAATGTCCCGAAAAAGCTGACGAATATCCTTTCCCGCCGGCAGATAGGTTGGCCCGTGGTAGGATGCAGAGGAAGGAGGGGTGGGGATGCTGCGTATCGCAATCTGCGACGATCTGCCGCCGGAACGGGAGACGCTCGGCCGCTTTTTGCGCGCCTACTTTGCCGCCCATCCCTACGAGTACGTTCTGACGGAGTACGCCCGGGGCGAGACCCTGGTGGACGACTACGAGGACGGCTCCGCCGCATTCGACCTCGTTTTCCTGGACATCTTTCTGGACGGCATCCTGGGAATGGAGTGTGCCCGGCGTGTACGGCGCTTTGCGCCCAGGGTGCCCATCGTCTTTCTCACCACCACCCCGGACTACGCCCTGGAGAGCTACGATGTCCGGGCCTACGGCTATCTGGTCAAACCGCTGGACGGCGAAAAGGCGGCCGCCCTGCTGGGGCGTTTCCTGCGGGAGGAGTATGACGGGCGGCAAAAGACGCTGCTCCTCCGGGAGGGCGGAAAGGGCAGCCGGATTGCCTACCGGGAGATCGAATCCGTGGAGAGCTGCCGCAACGTGCTGCTGGTGCGCCTGGAAAACGGCGAGGAGCACCGGGTCTACGCCCGGCTGGACGAGGTGGAGCGGGAGCTGGAGGACCACGGGTTTCTCCGGTGCCATCAGAGCTACATCGTCAATATGGAGCAGGTGCGCACGGTGGAGGACGACTTTCTGATGGCCTCCGGAGCCCGGGTCCCCATCCGGCGGCGGGGCGGCAAGGCCGTCCGGGACGCCTACTTTGAATATCTGCTGACGCGGGCGGAGCTGACGCGGATCTGAATGAAAGGGGGGGCGCTATGCTGGGCGTCACAGCCGCCACCATCGTGGGGCTTGCTATGCTCTGCTTTTCCATCGGCATGGCCCACATCTTTTACCGCTCCAAGCGAAAGCGGTGGCAGGCCGTCCTGGCCTGGACGCTGGGTACCCTGGCGATGGTGGTGCTGGGCGAGTCGCTGCGGCCCGTGCTGGGCAACCGCTCGGGGCAGTTCACCGGCTTTCTGGCGGTGTTCGTCTACCTCTACCTCTTCGACGTGCCGGTGAAGCAGCGGTTTTTCACCTACTTCATGGTGGACACCGCCATGTACCTCACCGCCCTGCTGGCCCGGTACACGGTGCTGCTGGTCTGCGGATTTTGGCCGGTATTCAACCCGCGGACGGCCTTTGTGATCCTCTATTTCCTGCTCACCGGCGCGGTGGTGTTCCTCTTCCTCCGCTTCCTGCGCACCCCCATCGTGGAGCGACTGGTCCAGTTCGGGGAGCATCTGGGGACCCTCACCGCCTTCGCCTGCACCGGCTACGTGGTGATGCTCCTCCTCTTTGACGCCTGGGCGATTCGGGACGGCCTGCCCCTGGGGGAGTATGTGGTGATGCTGCTCTATGTGGCGGTGCTGGGCTGTGGGTATTACCTCTGCTTTGTCACCATGACGGCGGTGCGGGACAACGCCCTGGCCAAGGCCCAGGTGCAGGAACTCACCGCCCAGGCCAGGCAGGCGGAGCAATACTATGTCACCCTGGCGGGCCATATCCAGGAAATCCGCCAGATGCAGCACGACAGCCGCCACCACCTGCGGGTGCTCAGCGGCTACGCTCGGGACGGGGCCTACGATCAGATGGAGGCCTACCTCTCCACCCTCATCGAGCAGTCTCCGGATGTGGGCGATTTCTTCTACTGCGCCAACTACACGGCCAACATCCTGCTGGGCTTTTATGCCGGGCGGGCCCGCAGCGGCGGCATTGCGTTCCAATGCGATGCCCAGATCCCGGCGGACCTGGACTGCGCCCCCGTGGACCTGTGCGCGGTGCTGGGCAACGCACTGCAAAACGCCCTGGATGCCTGCGCCCTGCAAACCGGCGGGGAGCGGCGGTATATCTCCCTGCTGGCCCGGATGGTGGGGCACAACCTGACGCTGGAGGTCAAAAACAGCTATGACGGCTTGGCCGTGGAGCGGGACGGGCAGTATGTCACCCGGAAGGAGGGCATGGGTCACGGGCTGGGCCTCGCCAGCATCCGGCGGGTGGCGAAGCTGTACCACGGCTACTGCCGCCTCAGCCGCACAGAGCGGGAGTTCACCCTCCGGGTGGTCCTGACGCTGTGACCGTGTAAAGTCGGGAACGCCGCCGTCCGGGATCGGGCGGCGGCGTTTTGCCGAATATCCCGAAAACTGTGCCGTTTATCCTCTCGGACACCGGGGCGGGCGGCGGCGTGATATGGTAAATGGGAATCCATGCCCTCAGCGGACAAAGGGCAACATGGTATTCTGCGGCCAAATGGGCCGCTGGCGGTGTTGTCCTCGTTGCCTTGCCGGAAAAATACTCCCGCGGACCCCAGGCACATCCAAACCGTGGGATGGCAAGGCCGCAGCCCGCCGGCTTGCTGTCGCAAGGCCAGGGCGCGGCTTTGATGTGTCTGGGGCGTGCTGCCCTTTGTCCGCTGAGGGTATCATTGGTGGAAAAAGGAGCGTGAGGTCATGACAGGGAATACGGGCCACGGCGCCATAATCGGCGTCACTGACGAGGGCTATCCCCTCGTAACGGAGGGATACAGCTGTCCCCACTGGGTGGGGTCGGGCGGAGGGCTCTCCTCCATCCGGGAGTGCTGGTACTGCAAGTACGCGGACTTTCGAAAACGGACGGATCTGGCAATGACGCAAAGCGTGTGCCGCTGCCCGGCCAACCGGCGGGAGATTTTACATGGCAGCGCCAATGAGGAACCAAAGGAGCAAGGAGGAACACAACATGCTTGAACGATGGTGCGGAAAACTTGTTGCGTTGGGCAAGGCGCATCCCAATCTGCGCCGGCCGCTGGCGGCGCTGATGCACGGCGGTGCGGCGGTGCGGGACGGGGCCAAGGTCCTGGCGCACCGGCTGATCCCCGCGGGGAAGCGCCTGGGAGCGGGGCTTTCCATGGCCTGCCGCGAGGCGGCGGCACATTGGAAGGAGACCGGCGGAGCAATCGCCGGCGGCTCTCGCCGGTTTTATCGGTCATACAGGGAGCATTTGAGGCCCCTGGTCAAGACCAGGGGCCGTGAGGTATTCCATACCTCACGGCAATGGTGTCTGAACCACCTCCAAGCGGCGCTCGCCTGGGGAGGGGAGCTGGGCGGCAGTCTGGCCCGCCGCGCCGCCCATGGAGCGGGTGGGGTGGCACAGTCCCTGCGGCGCAGGGCGCCCCGGCGGGCCGTGGCCATGGCGCTGGCGCTGTGCATGACGCTCTCCCTGCTGCCCGTGAGCGCCCTGGGCGCGGAGGCGCAGGGCTGCGATCATGTCCACGACGAGCGCTGCGGCTACGTGGAGGCCCCCTGCGATCAGGGCTGCACGGATACCGACGGCGACGGCGTCGCCGACCATGCCCCCGGCTGCGCGGCGGAGGGCCGGCCCTGCCGGCATGAATTGGGCGAACACGATGAGAGCTGCGGCTATCGGGAGGCCGTGGAGGGCGCTCCCTGCGCACACACCGAACACGACGAGCGCTGCGGCTACGTAGAGGCCGCGGCGGGCTCCCCCTGCACCCATGCGCACGACGAGACCTGCGGCGGCCTGGCAGACACGCCGGACGGCGCCGATGCGCCGTCGGAGCAGACGGAATGCCCCTGCGCAGCGGAGCCGGATGCAGACGGCGTGACGGCGCACCGCCCGGACTGCCCGCTGTATACCGCGCCGGAGGTGCAGGAGACCTTTGCGATCACCGCCCTGGAGGGCGGGCCGGAGGCTGTCCTGACCGCCGTGGAGGGGCAGACGGATGCCCTGGCGCTGCCCGATACCATCTCGGGCGTCTGCGCCCCGGGTGAGACGCCTTCCGCCGATCCGGACGGGAGCGGCGGGGCCTACGGCGCCGTGGATATCCCCGTCACCTGGAGCGGCCTGCCCAATCCGGCGGTCAAGGGGGAATACACCCTCGCCGCCGCATTCGATCTGCCCGACGGCTATGTTCTGGCGGACGGCGTGGCGGCCCCCATCGTGGCGCTGACCCTCACCGCCGACCCGGACGTGGAGGCGGCGCGGGAGCTCCTGGCCGCCCTGCCCGCCCCGGCGGAGGTGGCGGCGCTGATGGCGAAGGAAGACCCCACGGAGGAGGAGTACGCCCTCATGGACCGCTGGGCGGAGGATGCCCAGGCGGCTGCCGACGCCTACGGCGCGCTGACCGCCGGCCAGCAGTCCCTCCTGCCCGGCGCCCAGGCGGCCCTTGACGCCCTGTTGTCCGCCTTCCGGGGGAATGCCGTGACGCTGGCCACGCAAGCGACAGAGGGTGTGGATTATACGATAAGCGGTACCCATGTAAATGTGATGACCGAGGCCGGTCTTCGGTGGGCGCTGGAGAACACCGCCTTCTATACCATTAACGTTACGAAGAATATAACATTTTCCTCAACTATCCAGTCAACGGATTACACCACCCCAGGCAACGACCTCACCTTCACACTGAACCTGAGTGGTAATACGCTGACCTATACCGGGTCGGGGACTGGACTGGATATATATCTGAGCCTGAGAACGGGCAGCACGGACAGGGTGACCTTTTGCGTGACAAACGGCACCATCACGTCGAGCAGCAGGGACGGCGCCGCGCTGAGGGTCACGGAGAAAGGCACCTTGGTGCTCAGCGACGTCAAAATCCGTTCGACAGGCGGCGGCGAAAGGTCCATCGCCCTCTACACAGGGGCGAAGGAGGGGACGAAGCTGAACAGCGGGGCCACGGTGTCCGCCACCGGCGGAGGCACCGCGATCCAGCATGACACCGACGTTGCAACACTCTCTCTGGCGAGCGGCAGCAAGGTGACCTCCGAGAGCGGCACCGGCATCCTGTTATCGCTTGGCGCGGTCGATATTTCCGGCGGCTCCGTCACCACCGTGGGCGGCACGGCCGTTAAGATAAACGCGACCTGGGCTTACGCGACACCCCTCACCCTGAAGAGCGGCACGGTATCCGCCGCCACCGGCACGGCCATCCATGCCGGCGCGTATAGCGTGGTGGACCTCCAGGGCGGCACGGTGTCCGCCACCACGGGCACGGCCATCCGCATAACGGATAACACGACGATCCCCATTGCCGCCGGCAGCGGGGAAGAGTACATAAAAAGCGTCGTCTTTGTCAAGAGCGGCGCAATGGTCACCAGCGCGAACACCGGCAACGGCACGGACCCGTCGGGTACCATCTATGTCCCCAAGCTGACAGGAACTTTTAGAACGGCGGTCTCCGTCGAGGGGGGCACGGTGCAGAATACCGCGGCCCTGGCGGGCACCCCGGACGGCAAGGGCTGGGCGCTGTACTTCGGCGCCAGAGAGGTCACGACGGAAAACAAAGAGACATACTACAGCAAGACGAGCGGTACCCTGGGCGGCGTGTACGCCCGGACGCCGGTATACGTGGCGCAGGTCGGAGCGGAGAAATACGAGTCGCTCTCGAGCGCGATAAACGCGGCAAAAGGCCAGGCCGTCGTTGTTTTGCAGGACCACACGATGGATACGCCATGCGCACCGTATGCCAATGACGTCACCATCGACCTGGACGGGTACACCGTCACGTGGGCCACCGCCAGCAAGTACGGCATTTCGCACGACGGCACGGGCGGGCTGACCATCATGAGCAGCAAGGCCGGTGGCGTGCTCCAGAGCACCGCCGGCAGCGGCATGATCCAAAGCGCCGCGGGCACGGTGACGGTCAAAGAAAACGCGACGGTCACGAGTGACACGAGCAGTGCATCCGGCGGCACGATTTGCTTCTCCGGGGCGGGCACGAATACGGGCACGCCCCGCCTGACCGTGGAGACGGGCGGCGGGGTGACGAACACCGGGACGCGCTCCGACACGCCGGACGGCAAGGGCTGGGCGTTGTATCTCAGCGCGGCTACGGGCGCGACGGCGCAGGACGTCGCCGGATATTACACGGTGCAGCCGGGCGGAACGCTGGGCAGCGTCTATCCCACGCCGGGTTACATCGCCACAGTGGACCTGCAAAAGGACGACAAGGTGTGGGCGGACAGCGGCAAGACGCTGGCCCTGTACAAGAACGGCGAGAAAAAGTACGACCTCGCCGGCAGCGGCTCAACCTTCACCGCAAGCGTGGTCAGCGGAACATACGACGTGTATTTTGACGGCAGGCCCACCGGTCTCCAGGTGACGAACGAGACGCCCGTCACGGTGGACTGCTATACCGTGGCCTACAGCGCCGGCGCGGGGGAGCTTCTCCCGGGCGCGAGCCTGCCGGCGGCGGACGTGGTGTTGAAAGGGGGCGACCACACCGTCAGCACCCAATATCCCGTCACGCGCCCGGGCCACACCCAAACCGGCTGGAGCCAGAGCGGCATCCTCTCCAACGTCACCGCCCCCGTGGAGCTTACGCCGGTGTGGAAGCTGAACGCCGCCGGGGTGTCCGTCTCCGCGACCTATGGGGGCGCTTCCGCCAACGGGGCGGTCTACAACGGGGGTGATCTGACGTTCGCCGCCGCCGTCACCCCGCCCCTTTCGACAGGCGTGACGGTCAGCTACCAGTGGTATGACGGACCGGACCAGATCGCGGGCGCGATGGGAAGCACCTATACCATCTCCCAGGCCGATGCGGGGGCATACGGGCCGTACCGCTGCGTTGTGACCTGCTCCTTGGACGGGCTCACCAGCACGGCGGAGGCATCCTCGCCGACCGTCACCATCCAGCCAAAGACAGAGAACGTGACCATAGCCGTCACGCTGGGCGGCGCGCTGACCTACAACGGCACTTTGCAGACCCAGACGATCGAAAAGGTGACGGCGGACGGTGCGGAGATCCCCGCGGGGAGCTATCAAGCCACCGGCAACACAGGCATGAACGCCGGCACGGACTACTCCCTGACCGTAACCATCATCGCCGGAAACTACAAGGGCGCCGCCGCAAGTGTCCGGTGGAGCATCGAAAAAGCCGTGCCCACGGCGGGCGACTTCCTCTTTACGCGGCCCGGCGATCTGACATACAGCGGCGCGGAAAAAACCGCCTCGGTATCTGTCGGGAACGGCGTAATGGGCATGGGGGAGATCACGGCGGTCCGCGGCGCGGCGCAGACGGACGTGGGCACCGCCACCATCTCGATCGACGTGGCGGAGGGGACCAACTATCAGGCCGTCAATAACCTGACGGACGGCGGGTGGACCTTCGCCATCACCCCCAAGGCGTATGGCGACGGCACGGGCTTCACCGTAGAGACGATTGCCGACCAGCCCTTTACGGGGGCGGCGATTACTCCCGAGCCCGTCATCCAATTCGGCGGGAAAGCCCTTGTAAAAGGGACGGACTTCGAGGAAACGCTGACTTACGAAAACAATGTGAACGTGGGGAACAAGGCCGCCAGCGTGACCGTGACGTTCAAAGGGAACTATTCGGGCACGGCCGCCGTGCCGTTCTCCATTTACTACCGCACTCTGCCCACGGACATCGGCAACGACACGATCTTCACCCTATCCGGCGCGGAGCTGATGGAGTGGCACAAGGATGACATTGTGCTGGCCGCCAAGGACGGTTGGACGGTGGGAACCGATGCCGCCGGTCTGGGCACCTCCGTCACCCTCTCCATCGAGAGCACCAAGGTGAATGGAACCATCGTCCCCAGCCATGCGGCGCTGTTCGTCAGGGACGGCGAGGGGCACATCTACCAGACCGCCGTAGACTATCTGCTGGATCAGACCATGCCGGTCATCGTGGTGGACGGCATGGACGCGGAGGGCGTCAACAAAATCTGGGACAGCGAAAAGACCATCGCCATTCATATCACCGACGCCCTTTCCGGCGTGCGGTATCTGAACATCGTGGGACAGGATTACACCTCCATGGTGGAGTACGGCGACCCGAGTATGGACCCGAGCTACCGGCCCATCCCCGACGACGGCACCATCACCTACACCGTCAAGGCCAACGACGTGTATACCATCACGGCCTATGACAATGCCGGGAACCAGCCCCTCTGGAACGGAGAGCTGCCCACCTTCGTGGTGGAGAAGATCGACGGGGAGAAGCCCACCGCCGCCTTTGGGGAGATCACGGGCGCCCTGGGTCAAAACGGCTGGTTCACCGGCACTGTCACCGTCAACGTGCGCGCGGAGGACCCGGAGACCATCCCCGATGATCCGGACACGATTGCCATCAACGAATCCAACAAGTCGGGCGTCGCCAAGTGGGAATACTCCCTGGACGGCGGGAAGAACTGGACGGAGATGGCGGCGGATGCCACCAGCTTCCCCGTTGACGCAAGCGGCGACTACACCGACCTGCTGCAGCTCCGGGCCACCGACCACGCGGGCAACGTCTCCGAAACCGCCACCGCCTCGGCGAAGCTGGACAAGACGAAACCAACCATTGAAAGCGTGGCGGGCAACCCCATGGCCTGGACCCAAGGCCCCGCCGCCATCACCTTCACCGCCGCCGACACGCCCTCCGGCGTTGCCGCCGTCACGGTGAGCTGTGACGACGGGCAGGGCGTGACCTACACCAACGGCGGTTTTACCGCCGACCGCAACGGCACATATACCATCACCGTCACGGACCACGCGGGCAATACGGACACGAAGACCGTGGCCGTCACGAAGCTCGACCCGTATATCCCTGCGAAGCCCATTGTCACTGGCTACACCTCGGGCGTTTGGGTCAAGGAGACCATTTCCTTCTCCCTCTCCACCACCGACACCGTCCCCAGCGGGACGAAATTCCAGGTCAAGGCGGGGGACGCCGCCTGGGCCGACGTGAGCGGCAGCACCTACACGGTCACGGAGAACACGGACGGGGTGATCTATTCCTTCCGCGCCATCTCCGGCGCGGGCACTGCCGGCGAGACCGCGGACTTCACCGTGAAGCTGGATAAGACCGTCCCCGTGGTCAGCCTGGACGTTCAGGCGGGCGGCGCGGCTTACGACGGCACAACCTTCACGGCACACGATGTGGTCATCACCTCCGGCAACACTGCGGAAAACATCTCCGGCGTCACCTATTACTACCGGAAAACCGGGGATGCGGACTGGACGGAGCTGGCGGGAAACGCCCTCACCGTGAACTACAACTGTGACACCGCCTTCACCTTCAAGGCCGTCTCCGGTGCGTGGGCGGATTCCTCCAATCAGCCCACGGCCCGGGTCAAGCGCAGCGCCATGAACGACGAAGAACTGGCCGGGACCGCATATGGGGAGGGCGACTTCACCGTTTCCCCCGCCCCCAATGGGGACGGCTGGTATAATGAGCCCCCAACCGTCACCGTGACGCCCAAGGAGACTGTAGGCGAAGGCGGCCTCCCTGCCACCACCTACTACGAGCTCTACAAGTCCCCTGCCAGCAGCGGTACCAAGGCCAAACTCACCACCCCGTGGCAGATCAAGCCCGACAGCGACGGCATCTGGACGCTGGACATCTGGACGGAGGATGAGGCGGGGAATCACACCAAGGCCTACCGTATCACCATTCGGGTGGATACCGCCGCACCCACCATCCGCGACGTGGCGGGCGTCCCGGCGGCCTGGACCGAGAAAAGTGCCGCCATTACCTTCACCGCCGCCGATGCGACCTCGGGGGTGAAGGGCGTCACCGTCAGCGGCGGAAGCTATGCGGCGGAAACGGTTCTGACCGGGACCGAAGGTGCTTACACCTTCACCGCCGACCGCAACGGACCCTATACCATCACCGTCACGGACCACGCGGGCAACAGCGCCACCGAGACCGTGGCCGTCACGAAAATCGACAAGGCCGCCCCGGTTGTGAGCTGGGCCGCCGCCACCGCTGCGCTCAATCCCAACAAGTGGTACGGCAGGACGTCCCTCACCGCCGCGGCCACCGACGACAGCGGCGAAACGCCCGCCATTACCCTGATCTCCGGCGGAAAACCCTACGAGAACGGCTATACCCTCTCTGCCACCGGCAGCTACACCTTCACGGCCGCCGCAAAGGACGGTGCGGGCAACGTGGGCCGCAGCGCGGCCCTGACCGTCCGCATCGAGACAGCCATCGACGACTTCGCAGCGATGATGGATGCGCTGGACGGCGGTTCCAGCTATCAGGATATTCTGGACGCCAAAACCTGGCACGACGGCCAGAGCCAGACCGTCAAGGACCGCTTCTCCAAGAGCGACGACGCCCAGGCGGCCTATGAAAAGCTGATGGGCCTGCTCCGGGAGAAGGCGCAGGAGGCCGCGGGCGGCGTGACGGACGCCATCCGGAACGCCGATACCATTGAGGAGATCGAACAGGCGGCCAAGGACTACGATGCCCTGCCAGACGAGGCCAAGGCCAAAGTGCCCGGCGACGCAAAGGAGGAACTGGCACAGAAGAAGCAGGACGCCGAGGCGGCCCGGAAGGTCATTGAGCAGCTGGCCGATGCCGACCGGGATCAGAACGGCAAGGACCCCGGCGGCTCCTATGAGGAAAAGAAGGCCGCCCAGGAGGCCTACAACAAGCTGACGGAGGATCAAAAGGCCCTGGTGGATCAGGCGGCTTCCGCCGTGGCGGACAAGAACAGCATCGACGCCGACCTCTCCGGCATCGACCGTGTGCTGGACCTGCCGGGGAAGATCAAAAAGCCTTACACCCCCGCGACGAAGGATCAAATCAAGGCCGCCGAGGATGCCTACGACGCCCTGACCCAGAAGCAGAAAGACGCCTTCCCCAAGGCCGACAAGGCCAAGCTGGACGCGCTGGAGACCATGCGTGAGCACGCCCAGGCTGTGGAGGACAGGATCAAGAACCTGGGCGAGGATGCGACATTGGAGCAGCTTACCGGGGCCAAGGGGGCCTACGATTCCCTCACCGCCGACGAGAGGGCCATGGTGGACGGGGCGGACGAGTTGAATCGGCAGTATCAGGCCAAGCTGGACCAGATGAGCGCCGACGAAAAAGCCGCCGCCGAATTCGCCGCCAAGGTGGAGGCGGTCAAACAGTCTCCCACCGTGGAGAAGATTGAGCAGCTTATCAAGGATCACGACGCCCTGAGCGACGCGGCCAAGGGCAAGCTGACCGACCAGACCAAGCAGGACTACCAGGACCTGATGGATGACCGGAACAAGGCCAAGGAGGTCATCGACAAGCTGGACGGCATCCATGTGGGGAACCTGACGCCGGGTGATATGGACGACGTGAAGGATGCCCTCGGCAAATATGACAAGCTGGACGAGGGCCAGAAACAGCTGGTGGACGAGGCCACGGGCGGTAAGCCGGGTGTTCTGGATGAGGCGGTCAAGGGCGCGGAGGATGCCACAGGCAAGATTGAGGGCATTCCCGACCACGGAAATAGCAGCACCACAACCCTCCCCGGTGGGGACACCGTTCCCAACCTCGGTGACTGCGAGAACGACGGCAACGCCGGCGCGGGCAACACCGGCACCGGCGGCCATACCTACGAGGAGCACAAGGCCGCCATCGAGGAGGCGAAGATCGCCTACGAAAAGCTCACCGACGCCGGGCGCAAGCTCATCAGCGACGCGGCCAAGGAGAAGCTGAACCGGGAGTATGCCGCCCTCATGTCCTATTTGGAGTACATCCACACCGCAAGGACCGCCGCCACCAACGTGGAGGTTGCGGGCCTGGCGGAAAAGGTGGAACTGCCGACCGAGAGCACCGGCGCGCCCAAGACTGTGATCTCCGTGGTCATGGCCGACAGCAGGCCCGAGACCATGCCTCCCGTCCCCGCCGGAAAAACCGAGGCCCTGAGCGTGGATATCAAGCTGGTGGCGAGCATCTATGAGGACCCCGATGCCACAGCCACCGACACGCCTATTGCCCAGGAGCTGGTACAGCCCAAGGCGGGCGAGGCGGTGCTGGTGAAGCTGAGGGTGCCCTCCGGCTACCGGAACGATACCCTGGAACTCTGGCACATCAAGGACAACGGCGGCCGCAGCCGCGTGGAGGACTTCTGGTTGGTGACCGAGTCCGACGGCACGTACGCCGTGTTTGAGGTCAATTCCTTCAGCCACTTCGTGTTCTTCGCGGAAAAGGAGAGCACGGGTGGCGGCGGTGGCGGCACTGTGACGTCGCCTGCGCCGAAGCCGGACGTCACAGACAGCGACCACGGCTCGGCAACCATCTCTCCCCAGCAGCCAAGACCCGGCACGACGGTCACCATCCGGCCCGAGCCGGACGAGGGCTATGTGGTCGATGAGGTGGTCGTCACCGACCGAAACGGCAAGGAGATTTCCGTTAAGGACAGGGGAGACGGCACCTGGTCTTACACCCAGCCCAATGGGAAAGTGACCGTCACCGTGACCTTCAAGCCCCAGCCGCAGGCGGCCGATTGGCCCTTCGCCGATGTGAAGCCGGGCGACTGGTTTTACGAAAGCGTGAGGCACGTTTATGAGCGGGGCCTGATGAACGGGACCACAAGCGACAGATTCAGCCCCTATCTGAACACCAGCCGCGGCATGATCGTCACCATCCTCTGGCGGCTGGAGGGCGAGCCGGAGCCCGCGACCGCAAATCCCTTCCCCGACGTAGCGGCAGACGCCTACTGCGCGAAAGCCGTCGCCTGGGGCGCTGAGAACGGCATCGTCAAGGGCTACGGCGATGGAAACTTCGGTCCAAACGGACCCATCACCCGGGAACAACTGGCGGCGATCCTCTACCGCTTCGCCCAATTCAAAAACGCGGACGTGAGCGCAAGCGGTACGCTTTCCGCCTTCACCGACGCGGCGGAGGTTTCCGGCTACGCACAGGAGGCCGTGAAGTGGGCTGTGGACAGCGGCATCATCACCGGCAAGGCCAACCGCGTCCTCGATCCCACCGGCAAGGCCACCCGCGCGGAGGCCGCGGTCATGCTCCAGCGATTCAACGAGATGAACACCCGGTAAGCACAGCGCAGCAGGGGCGGCCTCTTATGAGGCCGCCCCTGCATGTATGCCCGGATAAGGGAGGAAAATCCTGCGGAGAAAACACGGCTGAGGATGGACGGTGATTTTCAGCGGGCATTGGAGCGGACGTCAGGCGTTCCCGCGGGAAAGAACCTTCGGCACGCCTATGGCTCTGCGGGACGCCTTCAAGCTGGCGGCGCAACACCGGCTCTCCGGCACGGTTCCAAGACGTTCCGCCGTGGATTCCGCCGACGGCTAGAAGTTTCCGCCGATCGGCGAGCGGCGCGGCCAATGCCGATCAGTATGATCCACACGGTGCGTGAGGAGGAGCGGACGCCCGCCTGCGATACGGGCGCCGACTTTGCATCGACGCCCCGGCCCATACCAAGGAGCCGGCGGCGGGAATCCGCACCCCGCTCAGAAAATATTCCACGCTTGACGGAATGGCGCAGCTTTAGAATACCGGCATGGGGCGCCGGACCTGGACCCGCAGCATCGGACCATTCCCATGCGCGGCAGGCCGGTGGGGCCGTCTCTTTTTTGCATTCAGAACACCTCTGGCGGCGTCCGGCATTCTGCCGCGCCGTCGGATGGAGATGGCTCCGGAACCACCCGGACCTCCATCCGGATCCGGTACGCCTCCCAACTGTGGGCGGCGAGCTCGTCCAGGGGGTATTCCACATAGGCGTCCCCCTCCATGCGCAGGCCCTTCCTCTGGATCCACGAGAGAAGGGGCTGATACGGCATGCTCTCCGCCCTGCTGCCCGGGCGGCAGTGGTATACCGCATAGCGCCCCGCGGCCTTCCAGGCGTTGTGGCCCTTCCAAACCTTGAAGTACATCCGCGGCGGCGCGGACTGACTGCCGGTCTCCAGGTCGGCGGCGGGGAAACGGACGCCCGCAGGGCAGTTCATGCTGACCCCGTGCTCCATGGCATAGCGGTACGCCTGCACGGAGGCCTCCAGGTCCGTGCTCCCCTCCGCCGGGGGCGGGCACAGGAAAATGGGTTCCCGCGCCCGCTCCTCCCATGCGACTGTGCCCTCCTCGTGCCGGAGCGCCTCCTCCGCCGCCTGGGCCCGGAGCGCCATCACGGCCTGGATGGAGCGCAGGCGCTGGATTTCCGCCTCGATGTGGGCGGTCTGCTCCCGGAGCAGCGCCAGCATCTTCTCCGGGGTCCGGCCGTCGGCGTAACGCTTGATCTCCTCCAGGCCCATACCCAGGGCTCGCAGCTCGCTGATGAGGAAGGCGAAGTCCAGCTGCCGGGGCGAGTAATAGCGGTAGCCGTTGTGCTTCCCCCGGATGTCGGGGGAGAGCAGGGCGATCTTGTCATAGAACCGCAGGGTTTCCCGGCTGATGCCGGTGAGCCGGGAAAACTCCCGGATGGGCAGAACCGCGTCCTCCACCATGGGCGCACCTCCTGATATGTTTACAGAACCTTCATTGACCTTAGAGTGACTTTAAGGTTTATAGTAACACAGACGTCGAAAACACACAAGCAGGAGGCACCATGAAGCATCTCAAACAATTTTTAAGAACCCACTGGGGGAGCGCGGTACTCAACGTGCTCCTCGTCATTGCCCAGGCGGTGGGCACCCTGCTGCTGCCCCTCCTGCTGGCGGAGATTGTGGATCGGGGCATTTTGGCCGGCGACATGGGCGCCGTCTACCGAATCGGCGGCTGGATGCTGCTGGTCACGGTGCTGGCAACGGCGGTGGCCATCGGGTCCAGCTATTCGGCCGCCAGTTTGGGCGCGGCCTTCGGCAGGGAGATGCGGGAACGGCTGATCCGCAGAAGCCAGGAGCTGAGCCTGCGCCAGTTCGAGGCGCTGGGCCTGCCCTCCATGATCACCCGGGCCACCGCGGACATCACCGCGATGCAGACCTCCATCTCCATGTTTATCCAGATGATCCTCCCGGCCCCGCTGCTGGTGCTGGCGGCGGTGATTATGACCGTCCGGGCCAGCGGCAAGCTGGCGCTGGTGCTGCTGGTGAGCCTGGCGGCCCTGCTCCTCTTCTGCCTTTGGATGGTGCGGGCGGCCGCCCCCCTTTCCGAGGTCATGCAGAAGAAGCTGGACCGGATCAACCTGGTGGTGCGGGAGCATATCACCGGCACCCGGGTCATTCGGGCCTTCGGCAGGGAGGCGCACGAGGAGCGCCGCTCGGACGAGGCCTTTTCCGACTATGCCCGCACCATGATCCGTCTGGGCCGGATGTTCGCCGTGGTCAACCCTGCGGTGTGGCTGATGCTGGGGCTGTGCATGGCGGCGATCCTCTGGGTGGGCGGCACGCTGGCGGGCCACGGCGCCATCGCCCTGGGACAGATCACGGCAGTGAGCGAATATGCCACCATGGCCCTGTCCTACCTCATCATGGCGGCGGCCTATGCCGTCAGCCTGCCCAAGCTGCGCGCCTGCCTGGACCGCCTGAGCGAGGTGCTGGACATCGTGCCCGACCTCAAGGACGGCGCCGCTGCGGAGGACGGCGGCAGCGCCGACGCCCCGGTTCTCTCGGTGGAACAGGTGGACTTCGCCTACCCCGGAGCGGAGGCGGAGGTGCTGCGGGGATTGAATTTCGTCTGCCGCCGCGGGGAGACCACCGCCATCATCGGCGGCACCGGCTCGGGCAAGAGCACGGTGGCCGAGCTGCTGCTCCGCCTCCATGACGTGAGCGGCGGCACCATCCGCCTCCACGGGCAGGACATCCGCTCCATGCCCCAGGAGACCCTGCGCGCCGCCATTGGCTGCGTCCCCCAAAAGGCCTTTCTCTTCAGCGGCACCATCCGCGACAACCTGCGGATGGGCAACGAACACGCCTCCGACGAGGCGCTCTGGGCGGCGCTGAAGGTGGCCCAGGCGGATGCCTTCGTCTCCGCCCTGCCGCAGAAGCTGGATGCACCCGTGGCCCAGGGGGGCGGCAACTTCTCCGGCGGCCAGCGCCAGCGACTGTCCATCGCCCGGGCCCTGGTGCGCAAGGCCGATCTCTATCTCTTTGACGACAGCTTCTCGGCGCTGGATGTGAAGACCGACGCCGCCCTGCGCCGGGCGCTGGCCGGCTATGGGGCGGACGCCGTCAAGCTGATTATCGCCCAGCGGGTGAGCACCATCCTCGACGCGGATCAGATTTTGGTGCTGGACGAGGGACGCATGGTGGGAAAGGGCACCCACGGAGAGCTGATGCAGTCCTGCCCGGTCTACCGGGATATCGTGAGAAGCCAGATGGAGCAGAAAGGAGCTTGACGGCATGAAAAAAGAAACAGCGGTCCGCCCTCCGGCGGATACGGCGCGCAGCGACAAGACCGCCATCCGGCGCCTGCTCCGCCTCCTGGGCCGGCAGCGGCAGCGGCTGGCCGTGGTGGTGGCGGCGACCCTTCTCAGCAGCGCCGCCTTCGCGGCGATCCCGCTGGTGGTGGGCAGGGCCATGGACGCGCTGGTGACGGTGATCCAAAGCGGGGCCGGCGCCGCCCTCCCCGGGCTGCTTGCGGAGGCCCTGGGGACCCCCGTACTCCTGCTCATTCTGGCGTCGGCGGCCAGCGCGCTGTTCTCCTACGTCCAGCAGTACGTGGCGGCCAGCGTGGGCGAGAACCTGGCCCTCTCCCTGCGGCGGGACGTGAGCGAAAAGCTCAACCGCCTGCCCCTGCGCTACTTCGACGCCCACCAGCCCGGCGAGATCATGAGCCGCGTCACCAACGACGTGGAGAAAATCTCCGCCGTCATCCAATCGGGGCTGCTGCAGCTCCTCTCCGCCGTGTGCACCATCCTGTTCACCCTTGGGGCCATGGTCTACCTCAGCCTCCCCCTCACGGGGGTCACGCTGGCGGCCGTCGTCGGCTGCGCCGCCGTCACGGGGCGGCTGGCGGACTGGAGCGAGCGCTGCAACGCCAGGAACATGGCGGCCATGGGCGCGGTAGGCGCCAAGGTGGAGGAGGTATTCACCGGCAACCGCGTGGTGAAGATCTTCTCCCGCCAGCGGGCGGTGATGGCGGAGCTGTCCGCCTTGAACCGGGAGCAGTTCGAGGCCAACCGGGACGCGCAGTTTGCCGAATACGCCGTCTATCCCGCCATCCGGCTGGTCAATCAGATCGGGTTTGTGGCGTTGGCGGTGGTGGGCGGCGCGTCGGCTCTGGGCGGGGCCATGACCTTGGGGGCGGTGCAGGCTTTCCTCCAGTATTTCAATCAGATCTCCGAGCCCATCACCAACCTGTCCTACGTCCTCACCGAAACCCGTGCCGCCGTGGCGGGGGCCAAGCGGGTCTTTGCCGTCCTGGATGAGATGGCGGAGAGGGAGGAGACGCGGCCTGCCGCCCCGGCCCTGACCCGGGGACAGGTGCGCTTTGAGCACGTGCGCTTCGGCTACACCCCGGAGCGCGTTCTCATCCAGGACCTGAGCCTCACGGTCAAGCCCAATGAGATGGTGGCCATCGTGGGCCCCACCGGAGGGGGGAAAACCACCCTCATCAACCTGCTGATGCGCTTTTATGAGCTGGACGGCGGCGTGATCTCCATCGACGGCGTGGACATCTCCACGATTCCCAGGGCCAAGCTGCGGCAGACAATCGGCATGGTGCTCCAGGACACCTGGCTCTTTGCGGGAACGGTGGCCGAAAACATCGCCTACGGCAAGCCGGATGCCACCCGGGAGGAGATCGTGGCCGCCGCTCTGGCCGCCCGGTGCGACCACTTCATCCGCACGCTGCCCCAGGGCTACGACACCGTGATCTCCGGCGACGCCGCCATCCTCTCCCAGGGGCAGATGCAGCTGCTCACCATCGCCCGGGCCATGCTGACCAATCCCGCCATCCTCATTCTGGACGAGGCCACCTCCAGCGTGGACACCCGCACGGAGGTGGAGATTCAAAAGGCCATGGCCCAGCTGATGCAGGACAAGACCAGCTTTGTCATCGCCCACCGCCTGTCCACCATCCGCAATGCCGACATGATTCTGGTGGTCAAGGACGGGGACATTGTGGAGCGGGGGAACCACGAGGCGCTGCTGGCGCGGAACGGATTTTACGCCTCTTTGTATTTCAGCCAGTTTGAAAACGCGGGATAAGGGGGGAGGCTGATGAAAATTGCCCTTTTCAGCAAGAGCTACCTCCCCCGGATCAACGGTGCGGCGACCCATGTCAAGACCCTGAAGGAGGGACTGGAGATGCTGGGCCACCGGCCAGGTCTTCCCCCATTGGAACGACACTCCACCCGCAGGGGGATATTGCGCCTTTCGGGCGCGGCAGAGCTCACCGCGCCGATCTGATAATCCGCACCCCTTGGAGCGCTGGCTTTCTCAAAAGAGCAAGGCGCTTGATCAAAATTTCCGCAGGTGAGCCACGGACTGGCCCCCCGCATCGGAGCGTGAAACAACCGACGGATTTCCTGCCGAAATCCGTCGGTTGCTCCTCTTCCTGCCGGTTCAAAAGGCCCCCTCCTTCTCTCCGCAGCCCCGGCTGCGGGAAGCGGGACGCTTCTGGCGTTGGGAAACCCTTGCGTCTGGCCCAAAAACAAAAAAATGCGCCCCGTGAGGGGCGCAAAAGAGGGGCGGTTATCTGCGGAAGCAGTCGCTGCAATAGACGGGGCGGTCATCGCGGGGCTGGAAGGGCACCTTGCAGGGCTTGCCGCAGTTGGCGCACACGGCGTCAAACATCTCGCGTGCGCCGCCGCGGGAGCCGCCCTTTCTGGCGTCGCGGCAGGGCTTGCAGCGCTGGGGCTCGTTGGTGAAGCCCTTCTCCGCGAAGAACTCCTGCTCGCTGGCAGTAAAGGTGAATTCCTGGCCGCAGTCTTTGCAGACGATGATTTTGTCTTGATACATGAAAATACCTCTTTTAAAATTGTTTTTGGATGGGGAATGGGTCAGGCGGCGCAGACGTTGATGGCCCGCAGCTTGCGGCTGTCCTTGGGATCCTGCTCGGTATCGTAGGACACGTGCTGGCCCTCCCGCAGGGACTTGAAGCCGGTGCCCTGGATGGCGGAGAAGTGAACGAACACATCACCGCTGCCGTCGTCGTTGGAAATGAAACCAAACCCCTTCTCCTCGTTGAACCACTTCACAGTACCGTTATTCATCAATCAGTACCTCCTAAAAAATGTTATTCAAAATCGTGCAAATAAAAAAGCCGCGGGTCGGTCAGTCAAAATGGAAATTGACTCACCACTCGCAGCAATCAATCGTACATTCAGAATACTTGCTTATCATACACCACTTTTTCGGAAATAGCAAGCATTATTTTTCAAATCCGGACGGGCCGGCGCTTTTTTCTTTGGGACGGCCTTCCGCCGCCCGGCACAGGGTGGCAATTCCACTAAATGGAAGCGACAAGTTTCGACGGATTTCACAACACGAACGCCACAGCCGTCGACATTTAGAAAAAAATGGAATATTCTTCCTTGCAGCAAGGAGGGATAGGATGACCATGCAAGAGAGAAAGCCGCTCCACGTCTTTGCGGGCTTCCTCTGCGCTGCGCGAAACCAGCGGGGGATGACGCAGCAGGAGGCGGCGGACTTCATCCGGCGCTCCAAGCGCTGGTACCAGAGGATCGAGGCCGGTACATCCAGACCCAATTGGCAGGACGCCCTGCTGCTGGCCGCGCTGTTTCAGCTGGACACGGCGGCGTTTGCGGAGGAGGTGGGCTTTCCTGTTCCAGTATCTTCCCATTGAGCAAGAGCGGTATTCCCCCTATATCGGCCGCTACCGCACGTTCGGCCTCCGGGTATTGCGGGAGCGGAGGGGGCGCACGGAGGAGCTCATGCTGCTGCCCGACGTCTCCACGGACTTTCCCTTTGTGCTGCGCCTGGCCCACATCCTCACCAAAAAACAGCTGGACCCCGTTCATTTGCTGGACGTGATCGAGGACGCCTTCTGACCGCCGCCCGTTTTGCGGGCTGCTCTCCGGATGCGCTTGCATCGGGAATCGCCCCCGTGGTATGATAGCAGCGGCAAACGAAGGACCGCCGCGCCGGTCTCTCCGGCGCGGGGGAAGCCCGTCGCCGGAGAGATGCCGCCGGGGCGGGAGAAAAGGGAGGCAGAGGAGATGTACGACGAGCTGACGGAGGTGGACCTCCGGAAGATGCAGGAGGAGATCGACCACCGGGTGCGCGTCCTGCGGCCCCAGCTGATCGAGGAGGTGCAGACCGCCCGGGCCTTTGGGGACCTCAGCGAAAATTTTGAGTACAAGTGCGCCAAGCAGGCGAAAAACCGCAACGACAGCCGCATCCGCTATCTGGAGCGGATGATCCGCACCGCCAAGGTCATCCGGGTGCAGCCGCAGGACGACGCGGTGGGGCTGTTCGACCGGGTGACCATTTTCAATGAGCTGGTGCAGAAGGAGATGGTGGTCCGGCTGGTCACCACCCTGCGCCAGGACGCGCTGAAGGGGCTGATCAGCAAGGAGTCCCCGGTGGGCCGGGCCCTGCTGGGGAGTCGGGTGGGGGACCGGGTCCGGGTGGAGGTGGGCCCTGCCACCCAGTACTTTGTGGAGGTCCGGGCCATCGAAAAGGGCCGGGACGACGACACTCTGGACATCAGCGCCTATTGACGGCGGTGGTAAACTGAGGGTACGGAGATAAAAACACAGTCCGGTTGGTAGTCCGGGCGTACCCCGCGGGGTATCAGTAACCTGCCTCCTTGGTTGTCCGTTCTCCGAACGCACATGGTAAGGAGGACACCCACATGGAAACCGGATACGCCGAACTGACCGTCTTTTTTGAGGACCCCTTCTGGGTAGGGCTCTACGAGCGGGGCGGGGGCGGGAGCTGTGCCGTCTGCCGGATCGTCTTTGGTCCGGAGCCGAAGGATTATCAGGTCTACGCCTTCCTGCTGGAGCACTGGCGGCAGCTGCGGTTCAGTCCATCCATGGCGGCGGAGGGACCGGCAAAGCGGGTCCTCAACCCCAAGCGGGTGCAGCGGCAGATCAAGCGCCAGCTGCAATCCCCGGGGCTGGGGACCAAGGCCCAGCAGGCCCTGAAGCTGCAGCAGGAGCAGGGCAGGGCGGCCCGGAAGCGCCGCTCCCGGGAGGACCGGGAGGCGGAGCGGGACCGGCAGCTTGCCCTGCGCCGGGAGAAGCGGCGGGAAAAGCACAAGGGCCACTGAATCCCGTCCTGCAAGCGCATGAGACCATCCGGCGTGCCGCCGGATGGTCTCATGTCCGTTTGGCAGGGGGATAGGGGGCCTGCTCGTCGGTGCGGCCCAGGAGGTAGTCCACGCTGGTGGCGAAATAATCCGCCAGGGCGGACAGGGTCCCATAGGACATTTGAGCCTTGCCGCTTTTGTGGCGGGAATAGGTCTGCTGTGCGCAGCCCAGCTGTGCGGCCATATCCGCCTGTGTCAAATCGCGGTCTTCGCGCAGATCACGCAGTCGTAAAAACATTCTACATTTCCTGCTGTTCAACGCCATGACCGACGCGCTGGCCGCCCTGGAGGCGCAGAACTTCGGCCTGGCCCGGACGCTGCTGGCCCGGGCCCAGGAGGCGGGGGAGGAGCTGGTGATTGGACAGGGAGAGGCGGAGGGCTGACGGCCCTCCGCCTCTTTTTTCCCGCCGGGACTTGTCCCGCCGGGTGCTTTTTGCTATACTCATACCATCGCGGAGAGGAGGGGAGCGCCATGCATGAGGTCCGGGCAAAGTCCATCCTCTCCGCCCAAAACGGCATCAACGTCTACCGGGGCTGCACCCACGGGTGCATCTACTGCGACTCCCGCAGCACCTGCTACCAGATGGACCACCCCTTTGAGGACGTGGCGGTGAAGGTCAACGCGCCGGAGCTGCTGGAGGACGCCCTCCGCCGGAAGCGGCGGCGGTGCATGGTGGGCACCGGGTCCATGTGCGACCCCTACCTGCCCCTGGAGGCGGAGACCCGCCTGACCCGGCGGTGCCTGGAGGTGATTTTGCGCCAGGGCTGCGGCGTGTCGCTGCTGACGAAGTCGGACCTGGTGCTCCGGGACCTGGACCTGCTGGCGGAGATCAGCCGCCGGACCAAGGCGGTGGTGTGCACCACCTTCACCACCTTTGACGAGGACCTGTGCGCCGTTTTGGAGCCCAGCGTCTGCACCACCCGGCGGCGTTTTGAGATGCTGCGGCAGATGCACCAGGCGGGGGTCCGCACCGGGGTGTGGCTGTGCCCCATCCTGCCCTTTCTCAACGACTCGGAGGAGAACCTCCGGGGGCTGCTGGCGTACTGCTTTGCCGCGGGGGTGGAGGTCATCGTCAACTTCGGCATGGGCGTCACGCTGCGGGACGGGGACCGGCAGTATTTTTACGCCCAGCTGGACCGCCATTTCCCCGGGCTGCGGGAGCGGTACGTGCAGACCTTCGGGGACCGCTACCAGTGCCTCAGCCCCAACGCCCCCCGGCTGACCCGGATGCTCCGGGAGGCCTGCCGGGAGCGGAAGGTGCTCTGCGAGCCGGAGGCCGCCATGGCCTGGCTCTCCGCCTTCGAGGACCGGCAGGCGGGAGAGCAGTTGAATCTATTTTCGGAATTGTGAGGAGGAACCATGATGTTATTTCTCTGTTATCCCAAGTGCTCCACCTGCCAGAAGGCCCGGGCCTTTCTGGAGGAGCGGGGCGTCGCCTGCACCCTGCGGGACATCAAGGAGGACCGCCCCACCGCGGACGAGCTGCGGCAGTGGTGGGAGAGAAGCGGCCTGCCGCTGAAAAAATTCTTCAACACCAGCGGCCTGCAATACAAGGCCCTGGGGCTGAAGGACCGCCTCCCCGCCATGGGCGAGGAGGAGCAGCTCCGCCTGCTGTCCAGCGACGGAATGCTGGTGAAGCGGCCCATCCTGGTGGGGGAGGATGTTGTCCTGGTGGGCTTCCGCCAGGCGGAGTGGGAAGCGAAGCTGGTATGACGGCGCGGCTGGAGTTCGCCCCTCTGGACGGCATCACCAAAGTGGTGTTCCGCCGGGTGTGGCACCGGCATTTCGGCGGCGCGGACCGGTATTTCATCCCCTTTTTCTCCCCCACGGACCAGCATCTCCTCACCCAGCGGGACCGGCGGGAGCTGGACCCGGCGGAGAATGGCGGGCTGCCCCTGGTGCCCCAGGTGATGACCCGCCGGGCGGCGGACTTCCTCTGGGCGGCGGAGGTGGTCTCGGACCTGGGGTATCCGGAGGTGAACCTGAACCTGGGGTGCCCCTCCGGCACCGTCACCGCCAAGGGGAAGGGCGCCGGGTTTCTGGCGCGGCCGGAGGAGCTGGACCGGTTTTTTGAGGAGGTGTTCTCCCGGGTGCGGCTGCCGGTGTCCGTCAAGACCCGGCTGGGGGTCCAGTCGGCGGAGGAGTTCGACGGGCTGCTGGCGATCTACAACCGCTACCCCATCGCCTGCCTCACCATCCATCCCCGGGTCCAGCGGGAGAAGTACCGGGGGGAGGTCCACTTGGACGTCTTCGCCCGGGCCCTGGCGGAGAGCTGCAATCCGGTGTGCTACAACGGGGACCTGCGGACGGTGGAGGAGGTCCGGGCGCTGGAGCGCCGCTTCCCCGCCGCGGAGGCGCTGATGATTGGCCGGGGGGCCGTGGCGGACCCGGCCCTGCTGCGCAAGCTCCGGGGCGGCGGACCCGCCTCCCGGGAGGAGGTGCAGGCCTTTCTGGAGGAGCTGTACGGCGCCTACCAGGCCTTTTACGGCCAGGCGGCCACCGCCGCCCAGCGGATGAAGGAGGTTTGGTTCTACCTGATCCACCTGTTTGAAGGCGGGGAGCGGCTGGACAAGCAGATGCGCCGCTCCCGGGGCCCGGCGGCCTACGAGGCCATCCAGGCCCAGATCCTGTCGGAGCTGCCCCTGCGGGACCACAGCGAGGGGGCGCTGGTGTGACGCCGCGCCCCGCTGCCGCCGGGAGGGGCCTTGGAAAAGACAGCCGAAAGGCCCGCCGCTTCAGCGGCGGGCCTTCTTGTTTGAAACCGGGATCGACAGGCCGGGCGGTCAGGCCAAGGTCAGATCCCCGTCCTTCACCCACCCCAGCTTCCGGCACACTTGGTTGATGAGGGGGGCCAGCACGGCGGGCAGCACGAAGCAGATGAGGACCAGCCCCAGCCAGTCCATGGCCCCGGGGACGATGGCCGCCGCCCCCTTGGCGATGGCCTCCTCGCTGGGGGCCAGCCAGCCGGTCCACACGCCGATCTGGCCGCAGAGGCCGCAGGTGCCCATGCCGGAGTTGATGGGGGCGCCGTTCATCTCCAGGCGGAAGAGGCAGGTGGCGATGGGGCCGGTGATGGCGGAGGCCAGGGTGGGGGCAATCCAGATCCGGGGGTTTCGGACGATGTTGGGCATTTGCAGCATGGAGGTGCCCAGGCCCTGGCTCACCAGGCCGCCCCAGCGGTTTTCCCGGAAGCTCATGACGGCGAAGCCCACCATCTGGGCGCAGCAGCCCGCCACCGCGGCGCCGCCGGCCAGGCCCGTCAGCTGCAAAACGGAGCAGATGGCGGCGGAGGAGATGGGCAGGGTCAGGGCCACACCCACCAGCACGCTGACGGCGATGCCCATCCAGAAGGGCTGGAGCTTGGTGGCGTTGTCGATCACCAGGCCGAAGGCGCCGGCGGCGGCGCCGATGGGCGGGGCGATGAGCTTGGCCAGGGCCACGCCCACCACAATGGTGACGGCGGGGGTCACCAGGATGTCCACCTTCGTCTCCTTGCTGACGGCCTTGCCGCACTCTGCGGCGATGATGGCGATGAGGAGCACCGCCAGCGGCCCGCCTGCGCCGCCCTCGGCGTTGGCGGCCCAGCCCACGGCGGCCAGGGAGAAGAGCACCATGGGGTCGGCCTTCAGGGCGTAGCCGATGGCCACCGCCATGGCGGGGCCGGAGACGGCCATGGCGTAGGCGCCGATGTCCGTCAGGTAGGAAATCCCCAGCTGCTGGCCCAGGGTTTTGACGATGGTGCCGATCAGGAGGGAACAGAACAGGCCCTGGGCCATGGCGCCCAGGGCGTCGATGCCGTAGCGCTTGGCGGAGAGGACGATGTTTTTCCGTTGCAGGAAGGCTTTGACGTTTTCCATGGGAAGCACCTGTTTCTTATGTAGTATAGTAGGGTAGTCAGGTGTCTTGACACCTGACTACCCTACTATACACGCAATGGCCGCCCTTGTCAACCATCCGTTTCGCCGTCCAGAACCTCGTGGAAGTCCGGGCAGAGGTTGGGCCGGTGGATGTCCAGCACCATGGGCAGTCCGCCCTGGCAGAACCGCTGGTGGAGCGATTCCATGCCGTATTTCAGCTTGAACTCGATCTCCTCCTTGTAGGCGGGGATCACGCTGTAAAATTGGATGCGGCGGCCGTCCTCCGCCTCAAAGCCGCCCAGTTCCCCGTCGCTCCAGGTGAGCACCATGCCGCCAAAGCCCACGCCGTCGCCCAAAGGGGCGTAGTCCGGGCCGTTGGGCATGGTGTGGCCCCAGCCCAGCCAGGTCTGGTACTGGTGGGGGAACCGGGCCAGGAATTTCAGCATCCGGATGGGCCAGTAGCTGCGCTCCGGCAGGTCCCGGTCCGTCCCGCCGGTTTCGCCCAGGTCCCACTCGGCGGGGAGGAAGAGGTACAGCTCCGCGTATTTCAGGTCCTCCCGGTCCGCGATCTCGTCGGGCAGCGTCATGGGCAGGTCGCTCATGCCGGTGGTGTAGAGGACGTAGAAGTTCTGCTCCGCCGTGGGGCGCAGGATGTTCACGTCGATGTGTACCAGATCGGAGATCAGCTCGTGGAACACGAAGCACTCCCGGCCGGGGAACAGGGTCTGGAAGCGGTCGTTCACCGCCTGGGCATAGGTGCCGCAGGCCTCGGGCGGGCGCCAGCCCCGGTCCTCCCGGTCCTCATAGCGGTAGATGGGGGAGCCGCCGGGGGAGACCCGGGGCTTCTTGCGGAATTTGTCCAGAAAACCCATAGAATCGCTCCTTTCAGCCGTTGTTCTCCGCCGTCAGCAGGACGCCCAGCGCCTCCAGGGCCTGCCGGGCCCGGGCGAAGGCGGCCTCATCGGGGCAGGAAAGGGTGTGGAGGTGGATGCCCTCCGTCAGGTCCGACAGGGGCCGGGCCTCGGACCGGGCGCAGCGGGCGATGAACTGGGCCACGTCGTACCGGCTGGAGAGCTGGAGGGAGCCGGTGAGCTGGCCGTAGACGGGGTGCTCCACGATGACGTCCAGCACGGTGCAGCCCTGGTCCACCAGGGCGTTCAGCTCCGACTCCATGCCGGCGGCGTCGTGGCGGCAGGCCACCTGCCGCACCAGTCCCCCGGCGGCGGAGAGGATCACGTAGCCCCGGGGGGTGGCGGAGATCTCCGCCCCGGCGGCCCGCAGCAGGGCGATGTCCCCCACGATGATCTGGCGGCTGACGGAAAACCGGGCCGCCAAAGCCCCGGCACTGACGGGGGCGGGGGCGTGATGCAGTTGTTCCAAAATCGCCTGGCGGCGCTCTTCCGCGTGCATGGAGGACCTCCCTTTCTTGTCATGACAGCAGTATACCACGCCCGCGCCAAAAAGCAAAGAAAAAGGAGAGCGCACCGCGCTCTCCTTTTGGAAATCCGCTCGTTCAGCCCCCCAAATAGGCCTTTTTGATGGCGGGGCTGGCCAGCAGCTCCGCGCCGGTGCCGGAGGTGACCACCTTGCCGGTCTCCAGCACGTAGCCCCGGTCCGCCACGCTGAGGGCGGCCTGGGCGTTCTGCTCCACCAGCAAAATGGTGGTGCCCGCCTTGTGGAGGTTCTGGATGATCTCAAAAATCTGCTCCACCAGAATGGGGGCCAGGCCCATGGAGGGCTCATCCAGCATCAGCAGCTTGGGCTGGCTCATCAGCGCCCGGCCCATGGCCAGCATCTGCTGCTCGCCGCCGGACAGGGTGCCCGCCACCTGCTTGTACCGCTCCTTCAGCCGGGGGAACTGCCCGTAGACCTTCTCCAGGTCCTCGTCCACGGCCTTGCCGCTGCGGGTGTAGGCGCCCATCTCCAGGTTCTCCTGGACGGTCATCTGCAAGAAGACCCGGCGGCCCTCCGGCACCAGGGCCAGGCCCTTGGAGACGATTTTGTGGCAGGGGACCTTCCCCAGGTTCTCCCCCAGGAAGGACACGGAGCCGGTCTTGCTGTGGAGCAGGCCGGAGACGGTGTTCAGCGTGGTGGATTTCCCGGCGCCGTTGGCGCCGATCAGCGTGACGATCTCCCCCTGCTCCACGTGGAAGGAGACGCCCTTGATGGCGTGGATGCTGCCGTAATAGACGTTGATATCGTCCACCTTCAAAATGGGTTCCATGCTCACGCCTCCTTCTTCTTGCCCAGGTACGCCTCGATGACCGCAGGGTTTGCCTGGATGTCCTCGGGGCTGCCCTTGGCGATGATCCGGCCGAAGTTCAGCACGCAGATGCCCTCGCAGATGTTCATGACCAGGTTCATGTCGTGCTCGATCAGCAGCACGGCGATCTGGAAGGTGTCCCGGATTTTGCGGATGTTCTCCATCAGCTCCGCCGTCTCCGAGGGGTTCATGCCCGCCGCCGGCTCGTCCAGCAGCAGCAGGGAGGGGTTGGTGGCCAGGGCCCGGACGATCTCCAGCCGGCGCTGGGCGCCGTAGGGCAGGGAGCCGGCCTTCACCCCCGCGATGTCCGCCATGTGGAAGATGGACAGCAGCTCCAGCGCCCGGTCGTGGGCCACCTTCTCCTCCTTCCAGTAGCCGGGCAGGCGGAAGATGCCGCTCCACATGTTGTACTCCATCTGAGTGTCCATGCCCGCCTTCACGTTGTCCTCCACGCTGAGGTTCTGGAAGAGGCGGATGTTCTGGAAGGTCCGGGCGATGCCCGCCCGGTTCACCTGGATGGTGTCCATGCTGTGGGTGTCGGTGCCGTCCAGCAGGATGGTGCCCTTGGTGGGCTGGTAGACCTTGGTCAGCAGGTTGAACACCGTGGTCTTGCCGGCGCCGTTGGGGCCGATGAGCCCGGCGATCTCCGTGCGGCCGATGGTGAGGTCAAAGTCCTCCACGGCCTTCAGCCCGCCGAAGGTGATGCCCAGGTTGATGCACTCCAGGATGGGGCTTTTGTCGATGTCCCGGTCGGGGATCAAGCTGCCCGAGGGGACGGGAACCAATTTGGAAAACATGTCAGGCCGCCTCCTTTTTGCCGCGTTTGCCGGGCTTGAGCCGGTTCAGGAAGGATTTCAGGGTGGGGTTGTTGGTGGCCAGCATCACCAGAATCAGCACGATGGCGTACACCAGCATCCGGTAGTCGGAGAACTGGCGCAGGGCCTCGGGCAGGATGGTCAGGGCCGCTGCCGCCACGATGGAGCCCAGCATGTTGCCGAGGCCGCCCAGCACCACGAACACCAGCACCAGAATGGAGGTGTTGAAGTCGAACTTGTTGGCCACGATGGTGGAGAAGTTCATGGCGAAGAGGGTGCCCGCGGCGCCCGCCAGGGCGGCGGAGGTGACGAAGGCCATCATCTTGTACTTGGTGATGTTCAGTCCGATGCTCTCGGCGGCGATGCGGTTGTCCCGGATGGCCATGATGGCCCGGCCCGCCCGGCTGTTCACCAGGTTGAACACCACGAACAGCGTCACCATCACCAGCAAAAAGCCCGCGGTGAAGGTGGAGATCTTCTGAATGCCGCCGATGCCCATGGGACCGCCGATGATGAGCTGGCCGCCCTCGGCCAGATTGGTCTTGTCGCTGAGGAGGCTGAAGTGGAGGCCGGAGCCGTCCATGCCCACGTAGAGGTTGTTGAAAATGCTCTTGATGATCTCGCCGAAGGCCAGGGTGACGATGGCCAGGTAGTCGCCCTTCAGCCGCAGCACGGGGATGCCGATGAGGAAGCCCGCCAGGGCGGCGAAGGCGGCGCCCACCACCATGCCCACCGCCAGGCGCAGCGGGGCGAAGGGGAGGACGCCCTGCAGGGCGATGGCGGCGGTGGTGCCGGTGAAGGCGCCCACGCTCATAAAGCCCGCGTGGCCCAGGGACAGCTCGCCCAGGACGCCCACCGTCAGGTTCAGGGAGACGGCCATGACCACATAGGCGCAGATGGGCACCAGCATCCCCTTCAGGGAGGAGCTGAGGGAGCCGCTGCACACCTGGAGGATCAGGTAGCTGAGGATCACCAGCAGATAGGTCAGGTAGTTCCGGCGGGAGGTCTTGCTCATTGCGTTCAATTTGTTTGCCATGATCCGCACCTCAAACTTTCTCGCGGACCTGCTTGCCCAGAAGGCCCGCAGGCTTCACCAGCAGCACCACGATCAGCACGGCGAACACGATGGCGTCGGAGAGCTGCGTGGAGATGTAGGCTTTTGCAAAAATCTCGATGACGCCCAGCAGCAGCCCGCCCAGCAGCGCCCCGGGGACGGAGCCGATGCCGCCGAAGACGGCGGCGGTGAAGGCCTTGATGCCCGGCATGGAGCCCGTGGTGGGCACCAGGGTGGGGTAGGCGGAGCAGAGCAGCACGCCGGCGATGGCCGCCAGGCCGGAGCCGATGGCGAAGGTCATGGAGATGGTGGCATTGACGTTGATGCCCATGAGCTGGGCGGCGCCCTTGTCCTCGGAGCAGGCCCGCATGGCCTTGCCCATCTTGGTGAAGCTGGTGAACCAGGTCAGGCCCAGCATGATGAGGATGCAGGCGGCGATGGTGGTGATGGTCACATAGGAGATGGTGAGCTGCCCGCCGAAGAGCTGGATGCTGTTTTTCACCACCTCGCCCTCCGCGGTCTGCTCCGTGACGGAGAAGAAGTTGGGGAACACCTTGGGGTTGGAGGACCACAGCAGCAGCGCCGCGTTCTGGAGGAAGTAGCTCACGCCGATGGCGGTGATCAAAACCGCCAGGGAGGGGGCGGCCCGCAGGGGCTTATAGGCCAGCCGCTCCACCACCATGCCCAGCACCGTGCACACCAGCATGGCCAGCAGCACGCCCACCAGAGGCGGCAGGGAGAAGCGGGAGACGGCGTAAAAGCAGATGTACGCGCCCACCATGATGACGTCGCCGTGGGCGAAGTTCAGCATCTTGGCGATGCCGTAGACCATGGTGTAGCCCAGGGCGATGATGGCGTAGATGCTGCCCAGGCTGATTCCGCTGAGAAGGAAGTTCAGAAAAGTCATAAGATGACACCCCTTGTCAAGTTCTTTCGAGGGAGGCGATACGTCCAGTGCGTATCTGAAAACCGCCGGGGCCGCCGGGGATTTTCAGATACACGCTGCCGGGCGCCGGACCCGGAGCGCGCCGGAGCGGCCGCCGCGAAAGCGGCCGCTCCGGCGTCCTTGCCGGGAGAGAGGGATCAGTCGAGGCCGACGTAGGCGCCGTTCTCGATGACCATGCCCTTGGGGCTCTTGCTGACGGCGCCGGAGGCGTCCCAGGTCATGCCCTCGCCGGTGAGGCCGTCGAAGGTGATGCCCTGCTTGTCAACGGAGCCGTCCTCGTTGTAGGTCGTGGCGAACTGCTCGATCATCAGGGCGCACAGCTCCTCGGCGCTCATGTCGGGCGTGGCGCCGGCGGCCTCCAGGGCCTGCTTGTAGGCGTACACGCAGTCATAGGCGTCGGCGGCGAACTGGTTGGGGATCTCGCCGAAGCGGCTCTGATACTCGGCCACGAAGGCGGCGGTCTTTGCGTCGGTGGAGTCGGCGTTGAAGGGAGTCAGCAGCATGACGCCCTCGGCCAGGGCGGCGTCAAAGCCGTCCATGGTCAGAATGCCGTCCATGCCGTCCACGCCGAACCACTTGGGGGCGTAGCCGGCGGCGTCCGCCTGGGCGAAGATGAGGGAGGCGGGCTGATAGTACATGGGCAGGAACACCAGCTCGGCGCCCTTGGTCTGGGCGTCGGAGAGCTGCACGGAGAAGTCGGTGTCGTTGCCGTCGGCGAAGGTGGTGTCGGACACCACCTCCAGGCCCAGCTCAGCGGCCTTGGCCATGAAGGTGTCGTGGATGCCCTTGGAGTACACGTCGTCGTTCTTCCAGATGACCGCGACCTTGGCGGCCAGGCCCTTGTCGGCGATGTACTGGGCGGAGGCGGAGCCCTGGTTGGGGTCCATGAAGCACATCTGGAACACGTTGTCCTTGCCCTCGGTCACGGCGGTGGCGGAGGCGGAGGGCGTCAGGGCGAAGATGCGGTCCTCAAAGTTCATGGCGGAGGTGACGCCGCCGGGGGTGGAGGTGACGGAGCCCAGGGAGATCTGCATCCCCCAGTCCTTCAGCGCGTTGTAGGCGTTGGCGGCCTTCTCGGCGTCGTGGGCGTCGTCCTCATACTGTAACTCGAACTGGATGCCGCCCATGGCGTTGATCTCATCCACGGCGATCTGGGCGCCGTTTCTGGCGGCAGTGCCGTAGATGGCGGCGCCGCCGGTCAGAGGGCCGGTGCCGCCCAGCATGAAGGCGGCGCCCTCGGCGGCACCCTCGGCAGGGGCTTGGGCGGGGGCCTGGGTGTCGCCGTTGTCGGCGGGAGCGGAGGGCTGCTTGTCGCCGCCGCAGGCGGCGAGGCCCAGCATCATGGCCATGGCCATCACAAGACTGAGGAACTTCTTTTTCATTGTGGTATCTCCTTTTTGCAATTGATGATTATACAAAAAAGCGGTCCCGCCACAGTGCGGAACCGCTTCACTGTATCCATACAGTTATGCGTATGTTCGCGTCTGTAGCCCTTGGGGAATACGGCAAACCAGCAGGCCTGCCAGCAGTACCAGCACCGGCAGCACAATGCCGCCCAGGGTGTTCAGGTTTACCAGACCAATAATAATAATGGACGCCATGAGAATGGCGTCCAAAATCACAGAAATGGAGTTGGAGGTGGTATGCATGCAGGCGCAATGGGCGCAGGAAGAAGCAGCGTCTGCAAAGCCGGCGGACGCATGGCGGGACATTGTATGCATAGAGGTCTTCGTTCCGTATGTCATATCCGTCAGCTCCTCTCCCAATTCCTTGATGGTCTGAATACTTACATTTTAGCGGGTCAAAGCGGCAAAGTCAACCGGCGTTTTGCTGGGAAGTTTCACAGAAATCCCCAAAAAACTGGGCAAGAGTTCTAAAATATGCACAAAAATGCCGCCGGAACGGCGCTCAGCGGCGGTCGCACCCCTTGGAGCAGCCCCCGCAGCGCCCGCCGCAGTCCCGGCAGGTTCCGCCGCAGCCCCCGCCGTGGCGGCGGCAGCTTCGCAGGGCCGCCCACAGCCACAGCCCCAGGGCCGCCAGGATCAGTACCTCCAGCATGGCCGTCCCCTCCTCACAACAGCAGCAGCGCCGCGTGGTACACCAGGAAGGCCGCCGCCCAGGCGACCAGGCACTGGCTCGCCGCCACGCCGGCGGCCTTCCAACCGGAGCCCAGCTCCCGCTTCACTGCGGAGATGGCGGCCACGCAGGGGGTGTACAGCAGGGTGAACACCAGGAAGCCTGCGGCGCTGGCGGGGGTGAACAGTGTGCCCAGGGCGGCGGCCGTCACCGCGGTTCCGGCGCCGGTGAGGATGCCCAGGGTGGAGATGACGGACTCCTTGGCGATGAAGCCGGTGATGAGGGCGGTGGATACCCGCCAGTCCCCGAAGCCCAGGGGGGCGAACAGGGGGGAGAGGACGGCGCCCACGGTGGCGAGCAGGCTCTCGGCGCTGTCGGACACCAGGTTCAGCCGCAGGTCGAAGGTCTGGAGGAACCACACCGCAATGGTGGCCACGAAGATGATGGTGAAGGCCCGGGTGAGAAAGTCCTTGGCCTTGTCCCAGCACAGCAGCCACACGCTCTTGGCGGAGGGAAAGCGGTAGTTGGGCAGCTCCATCACGAAGGGGACGGGGTTGCCCTGGAAGGCGGTTGCTCCCAGCACCTTGGCCGCCAGAATGCCCACCAAGATGCCGGTGAGGTACAGCAGAATCATCACCAGCCCCGCGTGCCGGGGGAAGAAGGCGGCGGAGAACACCGCATAGATGGGAATTTTGGCGGAGCAGCTCATAAAGGGCGTCAGCAGAATGGTCATCCGCCGGTCCCGCTCCGAGGCCAGGGTCCGGGTGGACATGATGGCGGGGACGGAGCAGCCGAAGCCGATGAGCATGGGCACGATGCTGCGGCCGGAGAGGCCGATTTTCCGCAGGAGCTGGTCCATGACGAAGGCCACCCGGGCCATGTAGCCCGTGTCCTCCAAAATGGAGAGGAAGAAGAACAGCACCACGATGATGGGCAGGAAGCTCAAAACGCTGCCCACCCCGGCGAACACGCCGTCGATCACCAGGCTGTGGACCACCGGGTTCAGCCCGTAGGCGGTGAGCCCGCCGTCCACGGCGGCGGTCAGAGCGTCGATGCCGGCGGCCAGCAGGTTGGAGAGGGCGGCGCCGAAGACGTTGAAGGTCAGGTAGAAGATGGCCAGCATGATGCCGAAGAAGATCGGCAGGGCCCCGTACCGGTGGGTCACCACCCGGTCGATGGCCTCGCTGCGCCGGCGCTCCCGGGACTCCCGGCACTTCACCACCGTCTCGCGGCAGACGCCCTCGATGAAGTTGTAGCGCATGTCCGCCAGGGCGGCGTTGCGGTCCATGCCGGTCTCCGCCTCCATCTCCTGGACGCTGTGCTCCACCAGCTCCAGCTCGTTTTGGTCCAGCTCCAGCCGGGCGCGCACGTCCGGGTCGTCCTCAATGAGCTTGGTGGCGGCGAAGCGGACGGGGATGCCGGCGGCCTGAGCGTGGTCCTCGATCTGGTGGACCACCGCGTGGATGCAGCGGTGGACGGGGCCGGGAGAGCAGAAGTCGTACACGGCGGGATAGGTCCGGGTCCGGGCGGTGGAGACGGCGGCGCGGATCAGCTCCTCCACGCCCTGATTTTTCACCGCGGAGATGGGCACCACCGGAATGCCCAGGGCCTTGGACATGCCCTGGACGTCGATGGTGCCGCCGCTGCCGGACACCTCGTCCATCATGTTCAGCGCCAGCACCATGGGAATCCGCATCTCCATGAGCTGCAGGGTCAGGTACAGGTTCCGCTCGATGTTGGTGGCGTCCACGATGTTGATGATGCCGTCGGGCTTCTGGTGGAGAATGAAGTCCCGGGTGACGATCTCCTCCGGCGTGTAGGGGCGGATGGAGTAGATGCCCGGCAGGTCCACCACCGTGCAGTCCTTCTGGCCCCGGACGGCGCCGGACTTCTGGTCCACCGTCACGCCGGGGAAATTGCCCACGTGCTGGTTGGAGCCGGTGAGCTGGTTGAACAGCGTGGTCTTGCCGCAGTTTTGGTTGCCGGCCAGCGCGAAGATCATCCCTGCCTCACCTCCACCTGGATGTTGCGGGCGTCCTCCTTCCGCAGCGTCAGGGTATAGCCCCGCACCCGCAGCTCCAGGGGGTCCCCCAGGGGGGCCACCTTCTCCACCCGAACGGCGGTTTTGGGGATCAGGCCCATGTCCAGCAGGCGGCAGCGCAGCGCCCCACCGCCGCCCACGGCGGTGATGACGGCCTCCTGGCCCAGGGGCAGGATATCCAGCGTCATAGGAAGTTCCTCCTCAAAAAGTTAGCATACTCTAACTATTGGAAAGTGTACCACGGCAGCCCGCCGCCGTCAAACGGGAAAGCGACAAAAAAATGCACAGACTTTTTTTTGCAAATTGTGAAGGATGGCAAAACGGCGCCTGGCGGAACCGCTTGCGGCGGGCGGGGGCGTGTGGTATACTGCGGGGGAGGTGATTGCTGTGCTGACATTCAACCATTTTAATTTCAACGTGTCCGATCTGGAACGGTCCCTGCAATTCTACAAGGACGCCCTGGACCTGGAGCCGGTGGGGCGGAAGGAGGCGGCGGACGGCAGCTTTGTCATCGTCTATCTGGGGGACGGCAAAACGGACTTCCGCCTGGAGCTGACGTGGCTGCGGGACCATCCCCAGGCCTACGATCTGGGGGAGTGCGAGTTCCACCTGGCCCTGCGGGCGGACGACTATGAGGCCGCCCACCGCCGCCACGGGGAGATGGGCTGCATCTGCTTTGAAAACCACGACATGGGCATCTATTTCATCGCGGACCCCGACGGGTACTGGATTGAGATCATCCCCACCCGGTGAGGGGGCCGCACCGCCTTTGGCGGACTGCCCCTGAGAGAGAACGCGCCCCCGGCGGGGACTGCACAGGCAGTCTCCGCCGGGGGCGTGGTTTTGCGGGACTCAGTAGGGGGCTTTGTCCGTCAGGGTGGAGTGGACGGTGTTGGCGGAGCGGATGTCCGTGTAGGCGGTTCGCCGGATTTGGCCCCAGCTGATCCAGAGGCCCAGGCCCATGAACACCACCGACATGGCCATGGAGGCGGCGATGTCGCCGGGGGTCATGATCTGCCAGTAGAACCGGAAGGAGTCCACCACGCTGGGCCAGATGTCGAAGGCCTGGTGGACGGCGATGTAGAAGGTCACCTGCTCGATGGTGAAGAGGTGGATCAAAGAGGCAATGCAGGTGCACAGGAAGACCCCGTGGTTCATCCGGCCCCGGAAGAGCTTGTAGCCGTAGTAGGCCCCCAGGGGGATCAGGGCGTAGAGGTAGGCCACCAGCCACCCGGCGTAGCCGGCCACAATGGTGGGGAGGCTGGCCACCAGGCCGCCCAGCAGGGCGCCGATGAAGCCGGTGATGTAGCTGCCGGAGTGGGCGGCGGTCTCCGCCTGGGAGCGGACGTCCTCCGCCATGGCCTCCACGCAGGCCCGGTGGACGGCGGTGTAGCCGCCCACGTCGGCGTAGGCGTCGCAGTCCGTCTGATGGCAGATGGGGCACAGGTCCGAGGGGGCGATTCCCCCGTTCTGGAATCCCCGGGTCAGGGTGGAGAGGACGGAGGAGAGGGTTGCGTCGGTTTTGCGCAGGGGCCGCCCGGAGCAAAGGAGGCGGTATTGAGACCCGCCCGCCGCCGTGAGCTGGCAGCCCTTGGGCAGGGACTTGCGCAGTTCCTTAAAAAGGGCGGTCTCCAGGGACGCGGTGAGCCGGAAATGCATAAGCACCACCCCCGGCTCCTTCAGCTGCTGGATGCAGGCGGAGAAGGGGTAGCCCTCCCACACCCCGTAGTACTGCTGGCCCACCAGATGGGCGCCGGAGCGGGAGAGGATGGATTGAAATTCGTCCAATAACTGCATGGCGTCATATGCCTCCTGCGTCAAAAAATCAGGCCCCCCCGGGGCCCACAATACTCTATATTTTAAAATACCACAGCTCCCGGGGAAAGTAAAGAGTTGAGGGAAACTTTCTGGATGAAAATTGGAAAAAAGCTGTTGCATTGCCTGAGGAAGCGTGGTAAACTAGCCGCGTACGCGCTTTTGCGGGGCAGCCGGTTTGCGGCTGCTATCAAAAATGATCAATGGAGGAAGAATATCATGAAAAAACTGGGGTCTTTGGTGCTGGCGGCGCTTCTGGCGCTGGCGCTGGCGGGCTGCGACAGCATTCCCGGCCAGTCGTCCGGGAGCAAGGGCGGCGACGGCTACGCGGAGGACGGCTATGCAGAGGGCCGCCTGGGCAGCACCATGCACACGTATTTTTTTGATTATACGGTGAACAGCGCCTACCTTTGCAGCGAGTACGAGGGCTACACCCCCGCCGACGGCAACGAGCTGCTGGTGGCGGAGGTGACGGTGAAGAACACCGCCACCGAGAGCATCGTTATGTGGGACGACGATTTCCAGGCCCAGTGGAACGACTCCGCCAGCGACGGCACCTATTCCCTCCCCATCACCGAGGAGACCCCGGCCGTCAGCGACGAGCAGCTGCCCGATGAGTATGAGATGGCGGTGGACGAGGAGCGGACCGGACTGCTGGTGTTCGAGGTTCCCGCCGGCAACAAGGATTTCTCCATCTCCACCATGGAGTACTTCGACGACGGCACGGAAGAGGGCCAGGAGGGCGACGTCTTCTTTGTCTTCTTCACCGCCGAGGCGAAGTAAGGGCACGCCTACATAGAAAAAGAGGAGCGCCGCGGCACAGCCGCGGCGCTCCTTCATTTGGCGCGGAATTACCAGACCAGGGTGGAGAAGTAGTCGTCCACGGTCTCGGCCCGGCGGATCAGCTCCACGGAGCCGTCCTCCTTCAGCAGCAGCTCCGCGGAGCGGAGCTTGCCGTTGTAGTTGTAGCCCATGGCGAAGCCGTGGGCGCCGGTGTCGTGGAGCACCAGCAGGTCCCCCGGCTGGATGGCGGGCAGCATCCGGTCCACGGCGAACTTGTCGTTGTTCTCGCACAGGCCGCCCACCACGTCGTACTTGTGGTCGCAGGGGGCGTTCTCCTTGCCCAGGACCGTGATGTGATGATAGGCGCCGTACATGGCGGGGCGCATCAGGTTGCAGGCGCAGGCGTCCACGCCGATATACTCCTTGTAGATGTGCTTTTCGTGGATAGCCCGGGTCACCAGGTGGCCGTAGGGCGCCAGCATGAAGCGGCCCAGCTCCGTGTACAGGGCCACGTCCCCCATCCCGGCGGGGGTCAGAATCTCCTCATAAGCCCGCCGGACCCCCTCGCCGATGAGGGCGATGTCGTTGGTGGGCTGCTCCGGCCGGTAGGGGATGCCGATGCCGCCGGAGAGGTTGATGAAGGTGATGTGGACGCCGGTCTCCGCCTGGAGCTCCACCGCCAATTGGAAGAGAATTCTGGCCAGGGCGGGGTAGTACTCGTTGGAGATGGTGTTGGAGGCCAGGAAGGCGTGGATGCCGAACTCCTTGGCGCCCTTGGCGGCCAGGCGGGTGAAGGCCTCGGCGATCTGGGGGCGGGTCATGCCGTACTTGGCGTCGCCGGGGTTGTCCATCACCTGGAAGCCCTCCCGGGTCTCCCCCAGGGTGAACACGCCGCCGGGGTTGTAGCGGCAGCAGATCTTCTCCGGAATGGCGCCGATGGACTGCTCCAGGTAGTCCACCAGGGTCAAATCGTCCAGATTGATGACGGCCCCCAGGCGGCTGGCCAGCTGAAACTCCTCGGCAGGGGTGTTGTTGGAGGAGAACATGATGTCCTCCCCGGTGACGCCGCACCGCTCCGCCATGAGCAGCTCCGCCAGGGAGGAGCAGTCGCAGCCGCAGCCCTCCTCCTTCAGCAGCTTCAAGATGGCGGGGGTGGGGGTGGCCTTCACGGCGAAATACTCCCGGTAGCCCGGGTTCCAGGCAAAGGCGGCTCTCAGGCGGCGGGCGTTCTCCCGGATGCCTGCTTCATCGTAGATGTGGAACGGCGTGGGGTACTGGGCGGCGATGGCCTCCAGCTGTTCCCGGGTGGCAAAGGGCGTTTTCATAGGCGGTCAAATCCTTCCGTGTGGGCCGGGCAAGGCGCCCGAAATTGTATCCCATTTTACGAGCAGTTTCCCACTTCTGTCAAGGAATTTGCCGAGAAACGGCAATCTGCACGGGATTTTTCAGGGAAGAGGGGTTGCTTTCGTCAATATGAAGGGGCTTGGAAGGCGGGGGCGGGTGTGGTATACTGGCCGGGAGGTGATGGAATGGCGGCGAACTGCGAGGAGTGCGTGTATTACGACTATGACGAGGAGGCGGACGCCTTTACCTGCTCCAAGGACCTGGACGAGGACGAGATGGAGCGGTTTTTGCGCGGGGCCAACAGCGCCTGCCCCTTTTACCGCCGGGGCAGCGACTACGAGACCGCCCGGCGGCAGTGAGGAGGCAAGGCGATGGAGTGGGTGGATTTATACGATGAAAACCGCGTCCCCCTGGGGCGGACGGCGGAGCGGTACGGCCCCAAGGGGCCGGGGGAGTACCGCCTGGTGGTCCACGTCTGCGTGTTCGACCGCCGGGGCCGCCTGCTGATTCAGCAGCGGGCGCCGGGGAAGCGCATCTGGCCGGGGTACTGGGACGTGTCCGTGGGCGGCGGCGTGGACGCCGGGGAGACCAGCCGCCGGGGGGCGGAGCGGGAGTTTTTGGAGGAGCTGGGCTTCCCCCTGGACCTGACGGGCCGCCGCCCCACGGTGACGGTGCAGTTTCCCGGCGGCTTCGACGACTTCTATCTCCTGGTACAGGATTTGGACATCGGGGCGCTGACCCTCCAGGAAGAGGAGGTGCGGCAGGTCCGCTGGGCGGAACTTGCGGAGGTGCTGGAGCTGGTGGACGCGGGGGCGTTCATCTCCTATCCCAAGAGCTTCCTCACGTATCTCTTCGACACCCGGGAGACCTTCGGCTTTCCCGCCAAATAAAAAGGGCCGGACAGTGCTTGTCCGGCCCTTTTTGGTTTCCGTTCAGAGAGGACCCGTCCCCCGGGGATAGGGCCTGCGGGTGTCCGTCAGCCCCAGGATGTAGTCCACGGAGGTCTCGTAATACCGGGCCAGCTGCACCAGGGCCGTCAGGGGAATTTGGCGCTGGCCGTTTTCGTATTGGGAATAGGTGTTCTGGCGGATGTTCAGGAGGTCCGCCAGCTGCTGCTGGGTCATGTCCCGGTCCTCCCGCAGATCTTTCAGGCGCAAGCCAACACCCCCTCCAAACAGCTCCTATTATATGGAATACCCCTCAGAGATATTGACAAAAATCTCAATTCGAGATATTCTAAACAAAAAGCGGGGAGGCGAGGGGATGCGGCGAGGCCAGGGGTTTTTGGAGTGGCTGGCGGGGGAGATCAACGTGGAGTACTTGTCGGACTTGCGGCGGCCGGAGCGGAGCGTCCGGGGGCGCCTGGCCTGGCTGCTGGCGGACGTTCCGGCGGAGGCCGCCACCCTGAAAGAGTGGAACGAGGCCGGGTGGTATCTGCTGGAGCTGCCTCCGGCCAACAGCGGCGCGGAGGCCCGGGAGCAGCTGCTGCGGGAATTGAATAAGACCAGGGACGGCCGGCTCTCCAAATGAGAGCGGCCGTCCCTGGTGGATTTGCGCGGCGGTTTTCATTTTCCGGAAAATAAAAGCCCGGAGAAGGCGGCGTGCCTCTAGTTCAGCTTGACGAGAATCTCGGATAAGACGGTGACGGCACCGTTCAGCTTCTGGAGATCGGCGTCGGTCAATTGGCTCTCCAGGGACTGGAGAAAGGCCCTGTTTTTCAAATGGTAGCCGTCCATGTACGACAGGGCCCTGGCGGTCAGGCGCAGTTCAATGACCCGCCGGTCGTCCGCCTTGTGGACGCGCTCCACAAACTGGTGGGCGGTCAGCGTGTCGATCATCTTCGTCACCTGCTGCTTCGGAACCCCCAGGTGCCGCGCCAGCTCCGTCATGGAGACGGCGCCGCAGGCCCGCAGGGTCTCCAGGCAGTAGTAGGTCTCCAGGCTCATCTCCCCGTTTAAGGACTCCTTAAACGGGCGGACGAGCTTGGAGTGCCAGCGCGGCAGGGCGCGCAGCAGATTTTTGACAAATTGCTCCGAGATGTTCTCCGTGCCCATGTGTCCTCCCTCCGGATTCCCCGTTGACAAACCAAGTATCGAATAGTATCATAGATCATTAGTAAATAATTCATGACTATCATGTTTTTGCTATCATATTATACAATGCCCGGTCCAAATGTCAACGGAAATCCGTGCAAAAAGGGGTGCGGCCTATGGGCAAGAGTAAGATTCCGCAGAGAATCCGGGAGCGCTTTCGGTTCAGCACACTGAGCTTTCTCTTCATCATCGCCTATGTGAATCTCTTCCCGCGGATTTTGGGACAGGAGAATTCCATTGTGGCCGTGATCTTCACCATCCTGATGTCCGCCTCCATGGTCCGGGACCTGACCGCCACCCCCATCCGGCACCTGCTGCTGCAATCGCTGGTGCTGGTGTGGATGGCGTTTGCGGCCTACTGGGTGACGGTGCTTCCGGCCCTGCCGTCGTTTTTGGTGGATTTTTCCACACTGCTGGTGATTTTGTACGCCTTTACCTACGAGTACTCCACCCACATGTATTTTCCCTACATCCTGTCCTATCTCTTCTTGGTGTTCATCTCCCCCGTCAACGCGGCCCAGCTGCCGGGGAGAATGACCGCCATGGTGGCGGGGGCGGTGTCTATTTTGCTCTATCAGTGGGTGATGGGAAGAAACCGCATGGTGGAGACGGCCCGGGACGTGCTCAGCGAGATGATCGACCTTGTGGATGCATACATCGCCGGAAAGCTCTCGCAGACGGAGGCACAGCCGGATTTTGCGGCGGTGCACGAGAAGCTGTGCACCCTGAGCAAGCTGGTCTATGACCGGAGAAAACGAGTGCTGTGCGTGTCAGAGGCCGGGTTTTCCGTGGTGGACGCCGGGCGCGGGCTGGAGCACCTGCTGTTTTTGGCCCATGAGTTGCCCCCGCGGCCCTCTCCCCGAGAGCAGGACCTCCTGCGGCAGACCGCCGTGCAGCTCCAGGCGTTCCGGGCCTTTCTCCACCAGGAGCGGGAGCTGCCGGCGCTGGACCCCCGTGATTTTTTCAGCCGGGAGGAGGCCGCCGGGGAGCCGTTTTATAAGATGCTGGTTTACATCCGGGACCGGATGGTGCATATGACGGCCCCCCAGAGCCGGACCCACGGCCGTCCCACGGCCCAGTCCCTGAAGCTCCGGCTGTTCGCCGCCATGGATTTGAGCCCCATGCGGGCGGCCTATGCCGTCCGGGTGGCGCTGCTGCTGTCCTGCGCGACCCTGCTGGTGCAGACGCTGGCCCTTCCCCATGGGAAGTGGCTGCTGTTCACGCTGGCCTCCGTGTCGATGCCGTATGCGGACGACGTTCCCGCAAAGATGAAAAAGCGGATCGCCGCCACGGTGGCGGGCGGGCTGCTGTCGGTGGTCATTTACTCCCTGATTGCCTCCCCGGCCGGGCGGACTGCGGCGATGATGCTGTCCGGCTATCTCTCCTTTTACTTTACGGACTACACGGAGACCTTCATCTGCTCCACCATCGGCGCGATGGGGGGCGCGGTGTTCATGACTGCCTTCGGCCTGCCCGCGGTGGGCGGCGTGTTCCTGATCCGCCTGGGGTATATCCTGGCGGGGGCGGCGATTGCCTACGTTGCAAACTGCGTGGTATTTCCCTTTCAGCGGGCCATGGCGACCAGGCTGCTGTGGAAAAAATACCGGTCGGTCACGGAGCTTTTGGCACGGGTGTCCCATGCGGACCACCTGGATGCCCAGCTCTATTACAACCTGGTGATCCAGGCCCATCTACAGGAGAGCAAGCTGATTCAAAACGCACATCTGGAGCAGTGGGAGGAATTCCCGGAGCTGCTGAAAAAATGTAGGGAGCAGGTGCGCTCCGCCCACCGGACGCTGATTGCGGAACGGGTGGACGCGCCGGTGTTTGAGACGGAGCACCTCCCCACGTGAGGCCCGCCGGGCCCTGTCAAACCACCGCGCATGCTCCTGCGGGAGCATGCGCGGTGGTTTCTATTCCGTTTGACAGACAAATTTGTAACCAACACCCCCGCCGACTGGGAAAAGCCACTCAAAATCACGTTTCTACCGCGTGACAGGAAGGGGGGAGCAGTCCGCCCAAAATATGTATGATTTTGCCTGCCGCCGGAAAACGGTTCGATTTGTCTGCATGAAGACCCTCGCTTACAAAGTGCTTTGACTGAATAAGCGGGTCAATGCAAATATTTGGATGAAATCTTCTGCTGAAGGGGTGAGGGAAAAGCTTCCATATTGGAAAGAAGCTGTTTGGAATGGCTTTTCAGAATGTTTGCGCGTCACATCTTTGTGACCTGAAAACGGGCTTCCGATAAGGGATCCATATTTCCCCCCAGCAATCCCGCCCTTGCGGTAGACCGGTAGATTTTTAGCATTTGGCTCTCCTCCACGGTGGCGGGCAGCTGCGTCGGTGTGTATGTTTCGGCCTTTCGCATCCGCAGCAGCGTGTCTCCGTCCAGAATACTTCCCTGATAGACCCCGTCCACAAGCGACAGGGTTCGGGAGGGAATGTCGATTGCAATCCGGTCTCCGGTGCGGACGAGCCCAATCGGCCCTCCGTCGGCGGCCTCCGGACACACGTATCCAATCGCGGGACCTTTCGTACAGCCGGAATACCTGCCGTCGGTGATTACCGCCGTTGTCCGCTCCAAAATCTCATCCGCCGAAATTCGCTCACTGATGCGGAACAGCTCCGGCATACCCGCTGCATGGACGCCAAGTCCGGGGATGACCAGAATGTCACCGGATGCGACAAGACCTGCGTCAATGGATGTGATGGCATGGTCCTCAGAGTCAAAGACGACGGCCCGGCCAATATGGCGGCGCATCTCGGGAAGAACGGCGCTGTGCTTCACCACAGCGCCCTCAGGCGCCAGATTTCCCTTGAGAATCGCGATGCCTCCGTCTGGTTCCCGCGGCGTATTTCTTGGAACGATGACGTCCTCAACATGGAGGGCATAGTTTTTCAAAAACTGCCGATGCACCAGGTAGTTCGACTGCCGATAGGCCTCCAGGTTTTCCCCCAGGGTTTTCCCCGTAACGGTCAGAGCATCAAGGTGCAGGGTGTCCCGCAGCTCCCACATGAGCGCCGGCACCCCGCCGGCATACCAGAAGTACTCCGTCGGATATTTGCCGGTTGACTGGATATTCACAAGGTAGGGGGTGCTGCTGTGAATACGGTCAAAGCCGTCCAGCGTCAGTTCAACGTGAGCCTCAGATGCTGCGGCCAACAGATGCATGATGGCATTGGTGCTTCCTCCGATTGCGGCGTGTACGGTGACGGCGTTTTCAAAGGCTTTTCGCGTGAGAATGTCCCGACTCCGGATACCGAGACGGATCAACTCCATGATCTGGTTGCCGCTCTCCCGCGCGGCGCGGGTGATGGCGGAATTGGAGGTGGGAATCAGGGCGGAGCCCGGCAGCGCCAGCCCAAGAGCCTCGGCGAGGGCCTGCATGGTACTGGCGGTGCCGAACTGCTGGCATGCACCCGGGCCGGGGCAGGCCCCGGCACTCTTGACGACAAACGCCTCCTCGCTGAAGGCCCCGCTCTGCATCTCCCGCCTGCATTCCCACATGGTATCACAGGCGGAGAAACCGGCGCCCGCGGGCATTGAGCCGCCCGGCATAACGATGGCCGGAAGATTCAGCCGCGCTGCGGACATGATGCTGGCGGGCATGGATTTGTCGCAGGAGGACAGCAGCACGATTCCGTCGGCCATGGACGCCGTTGCCTGCAGTTCGCACATGCAGCACATGAAGTCCCGTGATGCCAGGGAGAAGTACCCGCCCGGCCCCCCCTGGGCCACGCCGTCGCATATATCGGTGCAGCAGAAGATTGCCGGGCGGCCGCCGGCCTCAAGAACGCCGTCCCGCACGGAGTGGGAGAGCGTCAGAAGATGACTGCTCCCCGGGTGGCTCTCTCCATAGGCGCTTTGAATCATGACATGGGGCTTTTCCAAATCGCGGTAACTCCATCCCATTGCCAAGTGCAGCCCGTCGCTCTCCGCGCTGCACCGGCGCATATCATGACAGCTTCCCATGTTTCAAAACCTCGGGATTGCACACAAAGATCGGGTGACCCTCGTGAAATGCCCTGACGTTTGCCATGCTCTGTCGCTTTACATTCGCGATGGAGGTCTCCGACCGCCATGCCATGTGCGGCGTCAGAAGCACCTTTTGATTGCGGAATACCGGACTCTTGGCGGTCTCCGGCTCATGCTCCAAAACATCCAGCGCGGCGGCGGAGACGATTCCCGTGTCCAGTGCGTGCGCGAGGGCCTGCTCGTCCACAATCCCCCCGCGGGCTGTATTCACCAGGATGACGCCCTTTTTCATGAGGGAGAATTCCCGGCCGCTCAACAGATGAATCGTCTCCGGAGTTTTTGGCGTATGAATGCTGATGAAGTCCGACTGTTTCAGCAGCAGATCCAGAGAGACCGGCTCCGCTCCAAGCGCCCGGATCTGCGATGCGGGGACATAGGGATCGTCCACCAGAATGCGCAGATCGAAGCTTTGCATCATTTTCAAAAATGCCGATCCGATTCGGCCGCACCCAATAATTCCCAGTGTCTTGCCGCTGATGTTTTGGCAGTCATAGGGAGAACTGTCCCATACAGCGGTTTCCGCCACCGCCTTGGCCGCCGGGCAGAGGCGCTTTGCACAGGCAAACAGCAGGGTGAGCGCCATTTCCGCCACCTGTTTGGTGTATACCTCCGGGGTGTTGCAGACCGGAATTCCTCGCTCCGTCGCGCAGGCCACGTCGATGTTGTCGTAGCCAACGCCGTGTTCCACGATCAGCCGCAGGTGTTTGGCCCTTTCCATGACCTCCCGGTCGATTTTTGTCACATCGGTCATAATGATATCCACGTGCTCTGCCTGCTGAAGCAGTTCCTCCCGGGTGAGATCCTGGAGAACGGTAACGGTCCCGATATCCTGCAAGGCCATGAGGTCGTCCTCACAGTACCGGATTCCAGCGCCGAGGCCGGTAATAAGTATTTGATACATGGTGGAACCTCCTCGTGATCAGATGAATCCGCCCAGACGCGGAAGGAGCAGACAAATTTCGGGCACACAGGCCATGAGGATCATGACCAGGATGCTGACAAACAGGAACGGCCAGACGTAAGGGATCATTTTCTCAAATTTGACCTTGGAAACCTGCGCGGAGGCAAACAGGCACATGCCGAAGGGCGGCGTGATCAATCCAATGTTCAAAGCGACTACCATAACCGCGCCGAATTGCAGTTCGTGGATCCCCACGGTGCGGGCAATTGGCGCTAAAATGGGGGCGACCAAGATCATAGCGACCGCATTGTCCATAAACATGCCCAGGAAGAGAATGAGCAGGATTGCCACTGCGAAGATAAATGCCGGAGAATCGTTGATTCCAAGCAGCATCTGCGTCAGCTGACCCGGAATGCCGGCGCGGGCCATCATCCATGTGATGATGGCGCCGGAGGACATGAGAAGATACATGTCCGCGGAGGTCTTTGCCGTGGTGCCCAGAGAGTCCATCACATCCTTGACGGTAATCCCCTTCAAAATGAAAAGGCCGACCACCAGGGCATAGAACACGCCGACCACCGCGGCCTCGGTTGCGGTGAAGATGCCGGAGAGAATTCCGCCCAGCATGATGATGGGCATCAGCAGCGCCAGAATGGACTGCTTCACGATGCCGGGGACTTCCTTCAGCTTGATAAACTGTCTGTCATCCGGCAGGTTGTGTTTGTTCCGCATGAGCCGGACGACCAGCATAAAGGAGATTCCCAATAAAATACCTGGGATAAAGCAGGCCAAGAGCATACCGCCGATGGAGGTCTGCGTAACCGCACCGTACAGCACGGCGATGATGCTGGGCGGAATGGTGGGACCGATGATTGCTGCGCATGCGATCAGGGCGGAGGACCATTCCCTGGAGTATCGCTCTTTTTCCAGCGCGGGGATGAAGATGGGGCCAAGCGCCGAAACGTCGCTGACGCCGGCGCCTGTCAAGCCGGCAAACAGCATGGAGGTGAGGATGGTGGTGTGGGCGGTGCCTCCGCGAATCCGCCCCACGAACAGCTTTGCAAAGTTGATCAGTTTGTCGGTAATCTTTGATTTGCTCATCAGGTCGCCCGCCAGAATGAAGAATGGCACGGCCAGCTGAACAAAGCTGTTGATTCCCTCGTAGTAAGCGGAGATGATTGCCATGGGGTTGTTTCCCGAGACAAGGACCCAGACACTGCCGATAAGGCCCAGACCCACTACCACAGGGATGCCCCCCAGAATCGCCAGGAGGAGGAAGATAAATATCAAGGCAGCAATTCCCATTACTTGTCACCTCCTGGATTTGCCTGGCGCCCCGACGCCTTTCGCAGCAGATGGTCCAGTTCAAAGAGAATGGAAAAGAGCGCCCCTACGGGAATCGACAGATACGACCAGAATTTCGGGATGCCGCTGGCGCCAAACTTCATTTTCAGACCGAGAATCGCAAATTGAACACCGTAGATAAGCAGGAAGCAGAAGAACACCAGCGCAAAAATATGAAATATCATCCGCACAATCCGCTCGTTTTTCTCCTGCAGCCGCTCAATCAAGATAGTTACAGAGATACAGGATTGGTCTGCGAATACGAGGCTGCCTCCTAAAAAGGCGACCCACATCATAGAGATCATGGCGAATTCCTCAATCCAGGCTGCGCCGGAAGAAAAGACAAAACGCAGGATTACCTGACTAAACACCAGGACAGATAAAACCGCCATGATGACAATGCTGATCATTCTGCAAAGAGACGCTATGCGGGATGTCAGCCCTTGCAGCATCCTGGAGACGTGTAACACGTGCATTTCCCCCCTTTTTGAAAATGTCCCCGTGAATTTGGACTTTTCACGGGGACATGTCGCCTGTTGATGACGCGGATATTTAGGTTGTGTATCCAAGACCTGCAAGGGCCTGCTCCGAGGCGGCGAGGACCTCATCCACCAGTTCTGGATGATCGATGTTTTCGCGGATGAATGCGATGGTCTTATCCTGGCATTTGTCCTTAAACAGATTCAGCTCCTCGTCGCTGGGCTCATAGACCTCTACCACAGAGGGGAGATAGTCCATGGCAATCTCCGTCTGAACGTCTGCCAAGCGTTGTCCGACCTCCTGCATCTTTGCACCGCCCATGTCGATGATGCGCTGATAGGCCACCGGCAGGGAATCGTACCACTGCTTGCTCATAACGAAGGAATCGGTTGTCCAGACATGCTTGTCCAACGTCAGGTAGTCTTGCACCTCGTAGAGATTGCCCATGACAAAGGAAGGAATGCCGTTTTCCTGCCCATCCACCACCCCGGTTTGCAGGGCGGAGTAGAGCTCCGTCCAGGAGATGGGAGTGACATTGGCGCCCAGATTTTTCATGATTTCCATGTGGGCGGCCATATTCATCGTCCGTATGCTCAGACCGGCCATATCGTCCGGAGTGCGGATGGGACGTTTGCTGTTGCTCGTGGAGCGGAAGCCGCCGGAGACGGAGGCGAGATGAAGAACGCCGGTCTTTTCCGTAAAGCCCTGCCAGAAACTGTTACCAAAGGAGCCGTGCAGCACAGAGAGTGCGTGGGCGTCATTTTTGAACAGGTACGGAATGGAGAACACCAGGTAGTCAGGGTAGACCGCGGCAAAGGAACCATCGGAGATGGAGCCGGCAATTTCCAGTGTGCCGGCCATAACCTGCATCATGCAGGCGTCGGCATCTCCCAAAGCCCCGCCGGGGGAGATGTTCACCGAGATTTTCCCCTGAGACTCGCGCTCTACATACTCTTTGAAGGCTGCCGAGGCGCCGTGGATATAGTTGGTTTCGTCTGCTGCCTCACTGTGGGCGATGGTGATGGAGATGGGCTCCAAGTCCTCCAGATTTTCCGCAGACGAAGGGCTGCCGGACTGTCCGCAGCCCGTCACGGCGCTGCAGACGATTGAGATGGCGCAAAACAAAGGAAGCATTCGCTTCATGGATCGTTCCCCCTCTCTATGTTGTTTTACAAGATGTGGTATGTGTTCCACGTTTCTGTCGCGCTTAAACCATTTCGAATCGCGTCGCGCACCTCGTTTTCCGCCCCCGCCTTTTCAAAGGCCTTCTCCACGACCTCCTCGGCGATGTCGGCGGGGACCACCACCACGCCGTCGTAGTCTCCAAAGATGAGATCGCCCGGATGTACGGTGACCCCGCCGCACTCAATCGTGCATTGGTAGTCGATTACGTCCGTTCTCCCCTTGGAATCCAAGGGATTTGTCCCACGCAGAAACAGGGGGAACGCCAGTTTGCGGATGGCTCTCGTGTCGCGGCTCATACCGTCCAGCACGGCGCCGGACGCGCCCCGGCCCATCGCGGCGGTGGTGAGCAGTTCCCCCCAGAACCCGCTGCAGATGGACCCGTTGGTGGTGGCCACCAACACGTCTCCCTGGGACAGCTTGTCCACAGCCTGGAATTCCAGCTTGTAAGGCTCCTCCGGCTGATCGTACACGTCTGTGGCCAAAACGGTAAAGGCCCTGCCGACGACGACATCGTCCTCTTTGAGCGGGTGGATGGTATAGTGCATGGCTTGATTCCGGTACCCCATCTCGTCGAGAATGTCCGCAAGCAACCCGGAGTATAGTTCCGCTTTGATGACCTGAAAATCCATTGTCCTCGCCCTCTCTTTCACCATGTCCATATCTGGATGTTCTGCGTCTCATAATGTGAAATGCGATCCACAATACGAAACTCTATTTTTATCATAGAAAGGGAAGGGGCATTTGTCAATTTTCAGATTTTATAAAGATTGAAAAGTGAACTTGTGATAAATATATAAAAAGCGTTTCAAAAAAACGGCGGGCCTGTGGAGAATGCCCACAGACCCGCTGCCGTCTATTAGAATACGCATGAATTATTTCCACTCGGTTTTTCCGAAATGCATACTGATTTTTTTCCCCACACCCACCAGACTCTCCGCGACGACGCGGATGTATGCCTCGTTTAAGCGACTGGCGGGGGCGGATACGCTGATGGCACCCTGCGCCTTGCCGGAATAATCGATGATGCTCACGGCGATACACCCGATCCCATTTTCGCTTTCCTCGCATTCGATTGCGTAACCGGTTTTGCGGACTAGTTGAATGCGGGTCATCAGCTGCTGAAAATCAGTGATGGTATTGTTCGTATATTTGACAATGCTGCTGGTTTTCCAGAACTTTTCAATTTCTTCGTCGGAATAGGTGGCGAGAATTGCCTGGCCGCAGGCGGTGCAGTACATCGGATTTCTGGTTCCCACATGACTTGCCACACGTGCCGCGTTTTTGCCGCCCTCCTCCACATAGATGAAGAGGACGTCGTTGTTGTTGGGAACTGCCAGATTGATGACTTCGCCGATGACTTGGCTGGCTCGGATCAAATAGGGCTTGGCAAATTGCAGAATATCGGTTTTATGTACAACGCCGGAGCCTATTTCGAAAAGCTTGATGGTCAAATAGTACCGATGGCTTTCCTCGTCTTGTGTGACGTATCCCAGCTTCATTAAATTGGCCAATAAGCGGTGTGCCGTGCTCTTGTTCAAACCGGTTTGCCCGGCAAGCGCCGCCAGAGTTTCACCATGGGGTTTCTCTGCCAAAGCCTCTAGGAGAGAAAACGCTCTCTCCAAGGATTGTACCGAGGGTGCTTCCATATACAATCTCTCCCTGTCTCTCTCCCGGTATTATTTTGGAAAACCCAAATATTGGATAGTTATATCCATTATACACAATCGGTGGCCTTGGTCAATGAAAATGGATGATTTTATGAAAATGAAACGAAGCCGCGGTTTTAAGATGTTCGGATGGAAACCACAGAGCGATCTTATGGCGTATCACTTTCCACGGCGTCCATCCAATGCATCATGGACACCTCGTAGGCCACCCGCTCCTCCGTGCCGCTGTCTGTAACCTTGTGGTAGCTCCGGCTCTGGACCCGGCCCTCCAGGGCCAAAGGGTCCCCCACCTGCAGGCGGCTGGCCTGCACCGCCAGCTGGCCCCAGGCGATCACCGGCAGATAGTCCGCCCGGCCATACCGCCGGGGGGAGGCCAGCATCAAGTCGCAGATGCTGCGGCCCAGGGGCGTCCGCCGGAACACCGGCGGCTTGCACAGTGTGCCGGAGAGGCGGATCAGGTTGCAGGACTCCCCGTCGCCGGGGGCGATCTCCTGGGCGTAAACCGTCAGCACCAGGCGGTTGCCCACGCCGGTGCGGTTGTTGAAGGAGCGGAGCTGGCCCCGGACGCGCAGCGGCCCCGCCGCCGCAGCCTGGGGCAGCAGGGTGTCCGGCAGCAGCACCGGCAGCACGTCCGGCGTGCCGGAGAGCCGGGGCACCTGCAAAAAGAAGCGGTAGAACTGGGTGCCGTGATTTTCGTGGGACCATTCCGGCGCCGCCAGAGCCAGTCCCTCCAGCAGCACCTCGTTTCGGGTCTGTGTCGTCATGTCGTCCACCTCTCGGTTGTGATGTCCCATCCTATGAGGCCGCCGCCGGGGATAGACCTCTTGTCTTGGGGAACCCTGTAGCCTATAATGGAAGTGAAAAGCCTGCGGGCGGGGAGGACGGACCATGGCGAATTTGCTGGATTACCTGGACTGGCGGGGGGACTTGACCTTGCGGCAGTCGCCCTTCAACGAGGTGGACAATTTGATCCTGGCGGAGCTGTCCTTTGTGGACTTCCGGGGCATCGTGCCCCCGCCGGGCGAGGGGGGGAGCGTGCCGCTGCGCCGGGCGGCAGAGGCCTATTTCTCCCGCTTCCCCGCCGGGGAGAAGATCGACATGGGGGTGCTGGTGCCCGACGCCATCCCGGAGATGCTGCGAAAGATGGCCATCTCCAACCGCTTCCGGGACATGGGGCTCAACTGCTTTTCAGACCGGCTGGACAGGGAGCGGGCGGAGCAGTTTGCCGCCCTCACCGTGGAGACCGGGGACGGGATGCTGTACCTCTCCTTCCGGGGCACGGACGACACCCTGGCAGGGTGGAAGGAGGACTTCAACATGGCCTACGTGCCGGAGGTCCCCGCCCAGAAGCTGGCGGTGGCGTATGTAAAAACCGTGGCCCGGCAGTACCCCCGGAAAAAGCTGCGGCTGGGCGGCCACTCCAAGGGAGGAAATCTGGCGGTGTGGTCCGCGGTGTTCTGCCCGGCGGCCGTGCAGCGGCGGATATTTGCCGTCTGGTCCAACGACGGCCCCGGCTTTCACGACGATATCCTGGATCTGCCCCAGCACCGCCGGGTGGCGGACCGGATCACCTGCATCGTGCCCAAGAGCTCCGTGGTGGGAATGCTGCTGGAGCACGAGGAGGACTATATCGTGGTGGACAGCAGCCAGCAGGGATTGATGCAGCACGACGGCTTCTCCTGGGCGGTGTTGGGGAACCGCTTCGTGCGCCTGCGCAGCATCACCCGCCAGGGGCGGATGAACGACTTGACGCTGAAGGAGTGGATTCACCACATGCCTCTGGACCAGCGGGAGCGGTTTGTGGACGGATTGTTCGCCGTGCTGTCCGCCTCCGGCGCGGAGACGCTGACGGACTTGAAGGAGGAGCGGCTGAAGGCGGCGGGGGCCATGGTCCGGGCCATGAAGGATATGGAGAAGGACACCCGGGACGCCCTGTTTTACGCCATTGGGCTGCTGTTCCGCAGCAACCTGAAAGTGCTGCTAGAGGATTGGCAACAGGAGGGCGAGAAAAAGCCCCGAAAGAAGCGGGCGCAAAAAAAGAACGGGGACGGCTGAACAGCCGTCCTCGTCTCCAAATGACAAAGTTTTACAGGGATTGACAGGTGGTAAAATGCAAATCCCTCTTGCATTTCCGCATAAAAGCGATTAAGATGAAAGTGGAAATAATAAATGCGGCAGCCGCGGAGTGCGCCAACACCCCACGGCCTGCGTAGGAGTGCGATCCCACTCGTACACAGCAGCTTTGCTGCACCGTAACGTTTATTATAGTGGCTTTGCCCGCTTCTTGCAAGCGGATTTCGCAAAGGCACTTGATTTCGTTGCGTGACGCATTTTGCCCTTGCGGCAGAACGCGGTGTATGAGGACACTCATACACCGCGTTTGTTATTTCCGCCGGAGCACTGGGGGGCGGACCCCGCTCCCCTGTGTCTCCTGGTGGAAATTCGGGCAACTGCCCGGCCAAAGAAGGAGAGAGCGATATGCGAACACAGCGAAAAATCTGGGCCGTCCTCCTGGCGATCTGCCTACTGACGACCTGCCTGCCGGTTTCTGCCATGGCGGCGGGAACGGAGGGCGAAGCGGCATTTTCTGTCGTGGACAAAAACGGCAAAGAACTGGATAACGGCGGGTCTTACTACACCTTTGAAGCGGTACTGAACATGCCGAACCTCGAAAAGGTGGTTCTTGCCAAGAATTTGACAGAGAATATCACGATTCCCAAGGAGAAAACCGTCACCCTGGACCTGGGTGGCAAGACCCTGACGAACAAAGACGACCACACCATTTCGAACCACGGCACGCTGACCATCATCGGTGAGGGCACCGTGGCAAACACGACCGAGTCCAAGGGCGCCTTGGCAAACTACCAGGATGGCGTGGCCCACCTGAACGGCGGGACCTTTACCAATACCAGTTGGTACACCATCAAGAACCTGGGTGAAATCACCATCGACGGCGCCACGGTCACCACCACGAATGAGGGAAAGTCCAGCCTGATCGACAACGGCTGGTATGGTGATGCGAAAAAGGTCAACGACCTGGGACAGACCTACCCGACTGGTTCCGCGGCCCCGGTGAAGCTGACCATTGAAAGCGGCATCTTCGACGGTGGCATGAACACGGTCAAAAACGACGATTTCGGCGTTTTGGTGATTGAGGACGGCTCCTTCTTCAATACTGTGGGCGCCGTGATTATGAACTGGCATGACACAGTCATTAATGGCGGTGACTTCGTGCTGAATTCTGAGGAGCACCCCCTGCTGGCGAATGGGTATCTGAGCGATACCGCGGACAAGGGGCAGATGACCATCAACGGCGGCACCTTCCGAGCTGCATCCCTGGTCGGCTGGTGCGACGGTAATAAACCGGGTGGTACGCTGACCGTCAACGGCGGCACCTTTGAGGGATACTTTGGCGGCGGTCTTCCCTACACGCTGGCGATCAAGAAGGGCGCTTTCAACAACATGAGCGCCCTGAAGTATCTGGCGGCCGGGGCGGATGTCAAGGTCACCCTGACGGAAGACCAGACCGGCAGCGGATATGTGGTTAAGGATGGGCAGAAGGTAGAGATCGACTTCGGCGGCCACACCTATACGGTGAATGAACCGCTGGTGGGCTCCACCGGGACGGAGACCAATGCCTTCCAGCTCAAGAAGAGCGCCACGGTGATCATGCAGAACGGCACCATGCAGTCGAACACTGCGGCAATCATGATTCAGAATTACTGCGACCTGACCCTGAAAGACATGAACCTGATCGGCAGCGCCGATATGGCCTATGTCTCCAGCAACAACTGCGGTAAGGTGAACATCACCGGCAAAACCAACATCATTGCCGCAGAGGGCAAGGTGGCCTTTGACGTCTGCTGGGCGCCCAATAAGACGTATCCTGAGGGTACTCAAGTGACGGTGAACACCACCGGTACCATCGACGGGATCATTGAGCTGGGCCTCTGGGGAGACTTTGCCGAACCCGTCAAGAGCACCTTGAAGATCGAAAACGGCAAATTTACTGGTGCATTCAGAATTGACGAGAAGATGGCGAAGCAGATTACCATCTCCGGCGGTACCTTTGCTGCCGATCCCACGCCTTACTTGGCGGATGGACTGACCGCCGTGCTGAAGGACGGCGTCTACACCGTGGGCAAGGCGGTCACGGGCGTGACCCTGAGCCAGGCAACCCTGACGCTGGCCCCCGGCGGCAGCGCCTCGCTGACTGCCACCGTGGCGCCCGAGGACGCCCTGGAGAAGACCGTGACCTGGACCACCAGCGATGCGGCGGTTGCCACGGTGGCAAGCGGCACTGTCACCGCCGTGGCGGAGGGTACCGCTACCATCACGGCCGCCGTGGGCGGCAAGTCTGCAACCTGCGTCGTCACCGTCAACCAGACGGCGCCCCTGACCTGCGTCGTCACCTTCGCTGTGACCCCGGAGGGGGCCACTGTGGTGGTGAAGGACGGGGAGACGGTGGTGCCCGCTAACGCGGACGGCACCTACACCCTGGAGCAGGGCAAGGCGTATGCCTACACCGTCAGCGCCGACGGCTATGTCACTGAGACCGGCGCCCTGACGGCCACGGAGGACAAAACCGTTACCGTGACCCTCGTCAAGGCCGCGCCCGCCACGGCTGTCGTGACCTTCTCCGTGACGCCGGCGGATGCCGCCGTGGAGGTGAAGGACGGGGAGACCGCCGTCGCCCCCAGTGCCGACGGCACCTACACCCTGGAGCAGGGCAAGACCTATACGTACACCGTCAGCGCCAGCGGCTATGTCACCAAGAGCGGCACCGTGACGCCCGCGGCGGATGAGACCATCACCGTGGCCCTGGACCGCAAGAGCAGCGGCGGCGGTGGCGGAGGAGGCGGTAGCTCTTCCAGCAGCAGCACCTCCACTGAAACCGAGACCAAGAAGAACAGCGACGGTTCCACTGTCACCACCGTCACGGACAAGAAGACCGGCGAGGTGAAGGAGACGGTGAAGGCCGAGAGCGGCGTCACCGGCACCACCGTCACCGACAAGAGCGGCAACGTCACCGAGGTGCAGGCCTCCGTGCCCAGCACCGCCGCCCGGGAGGCCGCCGAAAACGGGGAGGCCGTGAAGCTGCCCGTGGAGGTTCCCAGCGTGAGCGATCCCGAGGAGGCCCCCGCCGTGGCGGTCACCGTGCCCAAGCGGGACGGCGGCGTGAAGGTGGAGATCCCCGTGGAGAAGGTGACTCCCGGCACCGTGGCGGTGCTGGTGAAGGCCGACGGCACGGAGGAGATCGTGAAGACCTCCCTGGTGACGGAGGACGGCGTGGTGCTGACGCTGACGGAGAGCGCCACGGTGAAGATCGTGGATAACAGCAAGGACTTTGCGGACGTGCCCGAGAACTACTGGGCCGGCGACGTGGTGGCCTTTGTGACCAGCCGGGAGCTGTTCACCGGCACCAGCGCCAGCACCTTCACGCCGGAGGCGCCCACCACCCGCGCCCAGCTGATGACCGTCATGGCCCGTCTGGACGGCGCCGACACCAGCGATTCTCCGCTGGAGCAGGGCATGGCCTGGGCGGTGGAGAGCGGCATCTCCGACGGCACGGCCCCCGACGCCGTCATCTCCCGCCAGCAGCTGGCCACCATGCTGTACCGCTACGCGGGTGCTCCGGCGGCGCCGAACCTGGCGCTGACCCAGCCCGACGCGGACGCGGTGGCGGACTACGCGGCGGACGCCCTGCGCTGGGCGATTGACAGCGGCATCCTCACCGGCAAGGCCGACGGCCGCCTGGACCCCACCGGTCCGGCAACCCGTGCCCAGGTGGCGGCGATGGTCGCCCGATTCTGCGCCTGGATCGGCTGAGTTCCAAGGCATAGAAGTTCCGAAGCGGAAACAGACAAGCAGCGGTGCGAGAGCACCGCTGCTTGCTTTATGAGAGGGGAACGCTCAGCCCTGGCCGGGGACCTGGGGCAGGTGGGAGAAGCTCTCCGCCAGCTCCTCGTCGGTGGGGACGGCGTCGGTCATCTCGCCGTTGTGGAACTTCTCATAGGCCACCATGTCGAAGTAGCCGGTGCCGGTAAGGCCGAAGAGAATGGTCTTCTCCTCGCCGGTCTCTTTGCACTTCAGCGCCTCGTCGATGGCCACCCGGATGGCGTGGCTGGACTCGGGGGCGGGGAGGATGCCCTCCACCCGGGCGAACTGCTCCGCCGCCTCAAAGACCTTGGTCTGCTCCACGGAGACGGCCTCCATGTAGCCGTCGTGATAGAGCTGGGAGAGGATGGAGCTCATGCCGTGGTAGCGCAGGCCGCCGGCGTGGTTGGCGGAGGGGATGAAGCCGCTGCCCAGGGTGTACATCTTGGCCAGGGGGCATACCATGCCGGTGTCGCAGAAGTCGTAGGCGAACCGGCCCCGGGTGAGGCTGGGGCAGGAGGCGGGCTCCACGGCGATGAAGCGGTAGTCCTGCTCGCCCCGCAGCTTCTGGCCCATGAAGGGAGAGATCAGGCCGCCCAGGTTGCTGCCGCCGCCGGCGCAGCCGATGATGATGTCGGGGGTGATGCCGTATTTGTCCAGGGCGGTCTTGGCCTCCACGCCGATGATGGACTGGTGCAGCAGCACCTGGTTCAAAACGCTGCCCAGCACATAGCGGTAGCCGGGGTGGGAGACGGCCACCTCCACCGCCTCGGAGATGGCGCAGCCCAGGGAGCCGGTGGTGCCGGGGTGCTCCGCCAGGATTTTCTTCCCGATCTCCGTCTCCATGGAGGGGGAGGGGGTGACGGAGGCGCCGTAGGTCCGCATGACCTCCCGGCGGAAGGGCTTTTGCTCATAGGAGCACTTCACCATGTACACCTTGCAGTCCAGCCCCAGGTAGGAGCAGGCCATGGACAGCGCGGTGCCCCACTGGCCGGCGCCGGTCTCGGTGGTGACGCCGGTGAGGCCCTGCTGCTTGGCGTAGTAGGCCTGGGCGATGGCGGAATTCAGCTTGTGGGAGCCGGAGGTGTTGTTGCCCTCGAATTTGTAGTAGATTTTCGCCGGGGTCTGGAGCTTCTCCTCCAGGCAGTAGGCCCGGACCAGGGGGGAGGGGCGGTACATCTTGTAGAAGTCCCGGATCTCCCGGGGGATGGGAATTTCCCGGGTGTCGTTGTCCAGCTCCTGGCGGATCAGCTCGTCGCAAAACACCGGCCGCAGGTCCTCGTAGCCCATGGGGGCGCCGGTGCCGGGGTTCAGCAGGGGGGCGGGCTTGTTCTTCATATCCGCCCGGACGTTGTACCAGGTGCGGGGCATCTCGTCCTCGGACAGGTAGATTTTGTAGGGGATTTTTTCGGTGGTCATCTGTGTGCTCCTTTCGCGTCCTGCGGTCCCGGGGAATGAAAAAAGACCTTCATCCCACAAGGACCTACTCCAATAGGTTCCTTTGGGACAAAAGTCTGAAAACTTCTGCGGTGCCACCCAAAATTGACGAGAAACTCGCCCACTTAGCGACGTGCCAACACACGTCTTTCCCTGATAACGGGGGAAAAGCCCGTCGGCGCTTACTGGGGAAGGTCCCGTTCAGCCCGCCCTCGGCAGTCCATTCCGCAAAGTCGTTTCTGCCGCCATCCCACCGCCGGCGGCTCTCTGAGAGAAATTCAGTCTGCGTACTCGTCTGCTTCATCGGTTTCGTTCGTTTGAACTTGGCGCAAGTGTACGCCATTGGGACCCGTTTTGTCAAGTGGAAAAAAATATTTTCACGAAACAGCCAAAAATGAATGGGAAAAATCTGTATTTCCCACAACAAAAAGGAGAACCTATGGGGGCAAAACCGGCACGGCGGCACTGGACATCCGGCGGGGCGTCTGCTATCATCAGGGTGTGAAAAACAGGGCGGAAGGGGGATGGCGCCATGACGGACCGGCAGCTTCTCTGGGCGTATGGCGGGGACATTCTGCGCGCGCCCCGGATGGCGCTGGAGCGGGACATTCCCCAGCACGGCGGCGTGAACTGCTACGACCACTCCGTGGGGGTGGCTCTCCTCAGCCTGTGGCTGGCCCGGCGGCTCCGGCTGCGGCTGGACCGGCGGAGCCTGGTCCGGGGGGCGCTGCTCCACGACTATTTTCTCTACGACTGGCACGACCGGGAGCCCTCCCACCGGCTCCACGGGTTTTACCATCCCCGGCGGGCGCTGGAGAACGCAGCGCGGGATTTTGCCCTGAACCGGGTGGAGGCGGACATCATCCGGCGGCACATGTTCCCCCTGACCCCGGTGCCGCCCCGCTTCCGGGAGGGGGTCGTGGTGTGCTGCGCCGACAAGCTGTGCGCGGTGCGGGAGATGGTTTTGGGACTGCCGCGGCTGCTGCCGCCGTTCCTCCGGGGAGAGGCATAAAACACGCGGCGGGCAAAAGCCCGCCGCGTGCCGCGTTTACCGCTGGTATTCAAACTCGAAGTCGTACATGGAGACGGTGTCCCCGTCCTGAATGCCCAGCTCCTCCAGCTGCTGGAAGAGGCCGGACTCCCGCAGGGTCTTGTCGAAGTACATCCGGCTCTCGTAGTCCGCAAAGTTGACGTTGCCCATGAGCCGCTGGAGCCAGGGGCCCTCCACCAGCCAAGTGCCGTCGTCCGCCCGCTGGATGTCCAGGGGGGCGGAGGTGTCCACCGCCGCCGGGCGGGGCACATACTCCGGCTCGTACACCGTGACGGGGGGCAGGGCGGACAGCATCTCCGCCACCTTCCCCACCAGCTGCCGGGTGCCCTGGTGGGCCGCGGCGGAGATCTCCAGCAGGGCGTAGCCCTGGGCCTCCACGTGCTGGCGCAGCCGCTCCAGATTCTCCGGGTCCTCGCAGATGTCCACCTTGTTGGCGCACACGATCTGGGGCCGCTTGGCCAGCTCCGGGCTGTACTGGGAGAGCTCGGCGTTGATGGCGTCGAAGTCCTGGACCGGGTCCCGGCCCTCGCTGCCGGAGACGTCCACCACGTGGACCAGCAGGCGGCAGCGGTCGATGTGGCGCAGGAAGTCGTGGCCCAGGCCGGCGCCCTCGCTGGCGCCCTCGATGATGCCGGGGATGTCCGCCATGACGAAGGACACCCCCTCGTCCACCCACACCACGCCCAGGTTGGGATAGAGGGTGGTGAAGTGGTAGTTGGCGATTTTGGGCTGGGCCTTGGAGACCACGGAGAGCAGGGTGCTCTTGCCCACGTTGGGGAAGCCGATGAGCCCCACGTCCGCCAGCAGCTTCAGCTCCAGCACCACGTCGTGGGCCTCGCCGGGGAGGCCCGCCTTGGCAAAGCGGGGCACCTGCCGGGTGGGGGTGGCGAAGTGCATGTTGCCCCAGCCGCCCCGGCCGCCCCGGCACAGCACGAAGGGCTCCTTGTCGGACATGTCCTTGATGATCTCGCCGGTCTCGGCGTCCCGGACCAGGGTGCCCCGGGGCACCCGGATGACCAGGTCCGCCCCGTCCTTGCCGGAGCGGCGGCCGCCCTGGCCGTCCATGCCGGCGGGGGCGGCGTATTTGCGCTTATAGCGGAAGTCCATCAGGGTGGACATGTTGTCGTCCACCTGCAGGATGATGGAGCCGCCCCGGCCGCCGTCGCCGCCGTCGGGGCCGCCGGCCGCCACGTATTTCTCCCGGTGGAAGGCCACCACGCCGTTGCCGCCGTTGCCCGCCTTCACGGTGATCCGGGCCTTGTCGATGAATGCAGTTGCCATGAGAACAACACCTCCAGAGATAGTATGGGGAGTTTGAGGCGTGTGCATCCCAAAACGCGGTCCGCCGCGCCCTCGGATGCAGACGCCTGCCTGGAAAAAGAGCCCCGAACGTGTGGCGTTCGGGGCTCTCCTCGTCTGATTACTCAGCCTCGTAGACAGAGGCCTGCTTGCGATCCTTGCCCATGCGCTCGAAACGGAGCACGCCGTCCGCCTTGGCGAACAGGGTATCGTCGCTGCCGATGCCGACATTCACACCGGGATGGATGTGGGTGCCGCGCTGGCGAACCAGAATGTTGCCGGCCTTGACAAACTGACCGTCCGCGCGCTTGGGACCCAGGCGCTTGGACTCGGAGTCACGGCCGTTCTTGGTGGAGCCGCCGCCCTTTTTGTGGGCGAAGAACTGAAGACCAATACGAATCATGATACGGACCATCCTTTCTTCAGATTTTAGATGGAGAGGACGTCAGCCGTCCTCCAAAACTTCGATGTTGCCGGGATACTCGTCGTGAAGCTCGGCAAAGTAGACCATCAGCCCCGTCAGAAGCGACTGGCAGGTGCTCTCCGCCGTGGGAGCCAGGCCCCCGGGGAGGCGGAGGGAGATGGACGCGTCACTTTCCCGGACCTTCACCGATGCCGCCAGGCCCAGCACGTCGTTGACGGTGGCCTCCACCAGGCGGATGGCGCTGGTGACGGCGGCGCAGACGATGTCCGCGCCCGCCTCGGCATAGCCGCTGTGGCCTCTGGAGTCAAAACCGGTGATCCGGTCTCCCTCCATGCGGAAGGTGATGGTGGTCATGCTCAGACGCTGATCTTGGCGATCTCAACCTTGGTGTAAGGCTGACGATGGCCCTGGCGCTTGCGGTAGCCCTTCTTGGCGTTGTACTTGAAGATGCGGATTTTCTTGCCCTTGCCGTTCTTGACAACGGTGGCCTCCACGCTGGCGCCCTCCACAACGGGGGTGCCGAAGGTGGCCTTCTCGCCGTCGATGACGGCCAGAACCTGGTCAAACTTCACGGTGTCTCCGGCTTCCTGGTCCAGCTTCTCGATGTAGACCACGTCGCCCTCGGCCACATTGTACTGCTTGCCGCCGGTCACGATGATTGCGTTCATGAATTGTTTCAACTCCTTCATTACGGGCTCGCTGTCGGGGGCGGTGCGCGGGGCACACTTTTTAGACCCATTCAAAGCGGCTTATCAAGTATATCAGCGAAAACCGCGCTTGTCAACAGGTTTTGGAGGAAAAAGTTTGAAAAACGCCGGATTTCCCGCAGCGGACGCCCCGCTTGACAATGTTCTCGATGTGTGGTATATTTCTATCATAAAATGCGAAATACATCACAAAAATGGGGAGGTCCTCGATGAAAAAGAAGAATTTGTACGGCCTGATGGGGCTGGTGTCGCTGCTGGGGTTTGTGGGCGTTTTGACGGAGGAGCGGGGATTTCTGGGCTTCTTCGGGTTTGCAGTGCATTTCCAGTACTTCTTTCTCCCCTCCGACGAGATGCTGGAGGCCTACATGACCCGCTCGGCGGCCAACGGTTTTTTCGCCGGGATGCTGGCCACCGCGGCGGTGACGGCGGCGGCGCTGCTGCTGGGCGGCGTCTCCGAACGGCAGGCGATGGCGGCGGGCTTTGCTGTGGGCTGGGGCGTCTCGGTGGCGGTATATTCCCTCTGCTCCGCCTACCACGGCTTCCGGGAGAGCTGGGGGCTGGGCCATGATTGAAAACCGGATCCGGGAGCTGCGGGCCCGGCATGGATTGAAGCAGGAGGACCTGGCCCGGCTGACGGGGGTGCGGCGGGAGACCATCGGCAACCTGGAAAAGGGCCGGTACAACCCCTCGCTGGTGCTGGCGTGGCGGATTGCGGAGGTCTTCGGCGTGCCCATCGAGGAGGTTTTCACCGTGACGCCGGACCCGTCCTGAGACCTCAGCGGCGGAGGGTGGTCAGCCGGGTCAGGCCCTCCAGCGTGAGGGTGACGGCGGCGGGGCGGGTCTCCGGCAGGCCGGAGGCGGCGCTGCTGCGGAAGAGGTAGTAGCCGAAGGCCTTGTCATTTCCGGACAGGCCGTTTTCCCCCGCCGGCGCCCCGGGCCGGGAGACGCCGTCCACCGTGGTGGTGAGCTGGGCAGAGGCGCCGCCGCCCACCAGGGCGGAGCGCTTTCCCGCGGGGTGCTCCATCATCCCCGCCACCAGGGTGCCGCCCCTTTGGCGGCAGACGCCCTCCGCCAGGAAGAAGACCCGCCAGGCGCCGGGGTCCTCCCCGGAGACGTCCACGCCGGACACCCGGATGCGGCAGCCGGTCTCGTCCTCATAGAGCACCGCGCCCACGCTGCCCTCCGGGTCCCGCAGGTCCAGCGTCACGGCGTACCGCCCGGGGACCTCCGTGAAGGAGAGCTCGTAGTCCAGGTCGTAGAACTGGTAGGAGAGGCCGCCGAAGGCCGTCCCCCAGACGTCGAAAATGAACAATATAAAGAGAAAAACAGCCAGGATACCGGCCATTCCGCCGCCGGTCAGCAGCCAGCGGCGCCGGAGCCGCCGCAGGTCGGGGGAGCGGGCAGCACCGTACAGGACCTCCGTCAGCTCCGCGTCCAGGGCCGCGGCGATGCGCTCCAGAGTCTCCACGTCCGGCTGGGCCTTGCCCGTCTCCCAGGCGGAGACCGCCTGCCGGGTGACGAACAGCCGCTCCGCCAGCTGCTCCTGGGTCAGGTGCCGGGCGGTGCGCAGGCGGCGGATGTGGGCGGGAATGGATGCCATGGGCGGCGCCCCCTCTCATAAAAACTGGCCCCAGCCTATCACGGGCCGGGGCCTTTGTCACGCAAAGATTGGTTGCGGTCCCTCAGGGCAGGCGTGTGGGGACGGCCACCGGCGGGGTCATCCCCAGGGAGACGCCGGTGCAGAGCAGGGCCACCGCCAGATTGCCGTGGGTTCGGACGAAAAAGGGGCCCACAGGCCACAGCCGCCCCCAAAAGGCGGAGGTGCCCCTGGGGCCGGCTCCCCACGCGGACCAGGCGGTGGTCCACAGCCAGAAGCAGCAGAGAAGGGTGGCGGCCACCAGGGCGGCGCCGCCCGTCAGAAAGCACAGGTGGGACAGCAGCCGGAGGCCCCGGCGCCGCCGCAGGCTGCGCCGCTCCCGGCCCTGGCGGAGGGCCCGCTTTTGCCGCTGCCGCTCCTCACGCCTGGTCATAGGACAGCCGTTCCACGGTCCAGTCCCGGATCAGGTCCGCGTACCAGCCGCACACCGCCCGTCCGGCGTCCACGTCCAGATTGGCATAGTTCCCGCACTCCGCGGGGCTCTTGCCGGGCATCTCCCCCTGGAAGCGCCCGGCGGCGGTGAAGACCTCCCGCAGCAGCAGGATGGCCCCCTCCAGGGACAGCAGCCGGTTGTCGAAGAGGAAGTAGAACCCGGTCTGGCAGCCCATGGGGCCAAAGTAGATCACGGCGTCCCGGTCCTCGGAATTCCGCAGGAGGGTGGCGATGAGGTGCTCGGCGGAGTGCAGCTCCCGGTTGCTCAGCAGGTCCCCGGTGTTGGGGCGCTTGAAGCGCAGGTCGAAGGTCACGGTGTCCCCGTCCCGCCGGGAGTAGTAGAGGCCGGGGAGCAGGCGGTTGTGGTCCACGGTGAAGCTGGCGATTTTCTCCATATCAAACTACCTCCTGCAGCCGTTTGGCAAGGGGCAGCACCACGCCGCCCAGGGCCTCCAGGGCCCTGCCGAAGTCGAAGTACTCCGCCGCCTGGCCGTCGGAGAACAGGTGGTCGGACACGGATTTCAAAGCGGTAAAGCGCACGCCGCTGCGCAGGCACACCTGGGCGATGGCGCCTCCCTCCATCTCCACCAACAGGGGGGAGAAGGTGTCCCGCAGGAGGGCGGCCCGCGCCCCCTTCACGGCGAACCAGTCGCCGGTGGCCACCCGGCCGGTGACGGCGGGGACGCCCAGGGCCGCCAGGGCCGCCGTGCACCGCTCCGGCTCCCAGGTGGGGAAGGCCACCTGGTTCACGGTGGACACCAGGCCGATGGGGTCCCCCACGGCGGTGGTATCCACGTCGTGCTGGACGAACTCCGACGCCACCACCAGCGACCCGGTGGGCAGGTCCGTCAGGCAGCCCGCCACGCCGGCGTTGAGAATCAGGTCCACGCCGTGGCGCAGGCAGAAAATCTCCGCCGCCATGGCGGCGTTGACCTTGCCGACGCCGCCGGCGCAGGCCAGGATGTCCGGCGCGATCTCGAAAAAGGGCACGCCGGAGACGGTTTCAAAGGGGGTCAGGGCCTTGGCCCCCGGCAGCGCGTGAAGCTCCGCGGGCATGGCGAATTGCAGTCCGATTTTCATGGTATTCTCCTTGTCGAATGTGGGGATTTGCCATTACCATACCACAAACGCCGCCCCGGTGCAATCTCCCGGCCAGGGCCTGCGGGGAATAAAAAAGGGCGGGCCTTTTGGCCCGCCCAGAATCTGGAGAGGATTACTTGCCGGAGACGATGGCGGCGGTGTCCATGGCGATCATGAGCTCCTCGTTGGTGGGGATCAGCAGGACCTTCACCTGGGAGTCGGGGGCGGAGATGACGACCTCCTTGCCCCGGACGTTGTTGGCGGCGGCATCCATCTTCACGCCCATGAACTCCAGGCCGGAGGCGATGTCCATCCGCTGGCTGACGGAGTTCTCCCCCACGCCGGCGGTGAAGATGATGGCGTCCACCCCACCCATGGCGGCGGCATAGGCGCCGATGAGCTTCTTCACGCCGTAGTTAAACATATCCACCGCCAGGCCGGCCCGCTCGTTGCCGTCCTTGAAGGCGTTCTCCAGGTCCCGGAAGTCGGAGCTGACGCCGGAGACGCCCTGCACGCCGGACTTCTTGTTGAGGATGGAGACCATCTCCTTGATGTCCAGGTGGTACTTGGTCATCAGGAACTCCAGAATGCCGGCGTCCAGGTCGCCGGAGCGGGTGCCCATGGGCAGGCCGGCCAGGGGGGTGAAGCCCATGGAGGTGTCCACGCTCTTGCCGCCGTCGATGGCGGTGACGGAGGAGCCGTTGCCCAGGTGGCAGGAGATCAGCTTCAGCTCCTGGGGCTGCTTGCCCAGCATGGCGGCGGCCCGGGCCGCCACGTACTTGTGGCTGGTGCCGTGGAAGCCGTACCGCCGGACCTTGTCGGTCTCATAGTACTCGTAGGGCAGGGCGTACATGTAGGCCTTGGCGGGCATGGTCTGGTGGAAGGCGGTGTCGAACACGGCCACCTGGGGCACGTCCTTGCCCATGACGGCGGTGCAGGCGTTGATGCCGGTGATGTTGGCGGGGTTGTGGAGGGGGGCCAGGGGGATGCAGTCCTCCAGGGCCTTCATAACCGCGTCGGTGATGAGGACGGAGGAGTTGAACGCCTCGCCGCCGTGCACCACCCGGTGCCCCACGGCGCCGATCTCCTTCATGGAGCCGATCACGCCGTTCTTGGCGTCCACCAGGGCGTCCAGCACGGTCTGAATGGCCTCGGAGTGGGTGGGCATGGCCACGTCCACCGCGTCCAGCGTCTCCTTGCCGGCCACCTGGGGCTTATAGGTAAACTTGCCGTCGATGCCGATGCGCTCGCACAGGCCCTTGGCCAGCAGGACGCCGGTCTCGGGATTCAGCAGCTGGTACTTCAGGGAGGAACTGCCTGCGTTGATGACGAGAATGTTCATGTTTTACGTCTCCTCTTTTTCTTCTGGTGGAAAACCGCCGCGGGTTTTCCGCAACTCAAGATAAAATAAAAGCAAAGTCCGCGCAACCGGGCGGAAAATTACAGTTTCATTATACCAGAGATTTTCCAGGTTACAACCACCATTTTTACCGAAATGCCGTGGTTTGGCCGCCTGGAAAGGGAGGAGTCGCACAATGCCTCCGCCGCCGGGGCGGGGAGGCGGCGCTCCGGGCCGCGGGTCTTCCCGGGCGGGGCCCGGCCCACCTTCCCCGGGATTCCATTTGAAAAAGGGCCGCCGGTATGATAAAATACGACCGTTACGGCGGCTGCGCGGGAGCGCGTCCGGCGGGCCGTGACACCAAACTGTCACTTTTTGTCACCGGTTGGGGAGGAATTCTGTGCGGGTTGCAGGTATCATAACAGAATACAATCCCCTCCATAGCGGCCATGTGCACCTGATGGAGGAGACCCGGCGGCGCCTGGGGGCGGATACCGCCGTACTCTGCGTGATGAGCGGCTGCTTCGTCCAGCGGGGGGACTTCGCCCTGGTGGGGAAGTACGCCCGGGCGGAGGCCGCCGTCCGCAGCGGCGCCGATCTGGTGGTGGAGCTGGGGCTGCCCTGGGCCGTCTCCTCGGCGGAGCGGTTTGCCGACGGCGGCGTGGCCGCCCTGCTGGCCACGGGCCTGGTGACGGACCTGGCCTTCGGCAGCGAGTGCGGAGACGCGGCGCCCCTCTGGCGCCTGGCCCGGGCGCTGACAGGGGAGGACTTTCCCCATCGGCTGCGGCGGGAGCTGGAAAAGGGCGTCAGTTTCGCCGCGGCCCGGCAGCGGGCGGCGGAGGGGCTGGTCTCCCGGGAGGATGCGGCCCTGCTGGAGCGGCCCAACAACATCCTGGGAGTGGAGTACTGCAAGAGTCTGCTGCGCCGGGGCGGAGAGCTGCGGGTGCTGACGGTGCCCCGGCAGGGGGCTGCCCACGACGGCGGCGCCCCGGTGGGGGAGCACCCCTCC
>NZ_UQXD01000004.1 GCF_900544955.1 uncultured Oscillibacter sp. | reverse complement strand
TGCGGGCGGAGGCCGCCGCCCTGGCGGCGGAGAACGGCCAGATCGGGGAGCGGCAGGCCGCCGCCGAGGCGGACCGGGCCGAGGCCCAGGCCCGGCTGGAGGCCGCCCGCCGGGAAGCCGGGGATAACCGCAAGGCCCTGGAGGAGGCCCGGGAGGAGGCCCAGGCCGTGGCCAACATCATCGCCGGACACAGCCTGCGGATGGAGGAGCGGCGGAAAAAGGCCGCCGCCGCCGCGGACCGGCGGATCAAGCTGACCATGGACGCGGGGGCTCTGGACAACCGCATCCGCCTGCTGACGGAGATGGAGAAGGAGTACGAGGGCTTCTCCAAGGCGGTCAAGGTGGTGATGCAGGCGAAGAGCAGCCTCCGGGGCATCCACGGCCCGGTGGCCAGCCTGATGAAGACGGACCAGCGGTACTCCCTGGCCATCGAGATCGCCCTGGGGGGCGGCCTCCAGAACATCGTGGTGGACCGGGAGGAGGACGCCAAGTCCGCCATCCAGTTCCTCAAGCAGCGGGACGGCGGCCGGGCCACCTTCCTGCCCCTCACCGCCATCCGGGGCGAGGAGCTGCGGGAGCGGGGCGTGGAGCAGGAGTTCGGCTTTGTGGGCCTGGGGTCCCGTCTGGTGCGCTTTGAGGAGCGGTACGCGGGCATCTTCCAAAACCTCCTGGGCCGGACGGTGGTGGTGGAGGATTTGGACTGCGGCATCGCCATGGCCCGGAAGTACCGCAACGCCTTCCGGATCGTGACGCTGGACGGCCAGGTCATCAACCGGGGCGGCTCCATGACCGGCGGCTCCACCAGCCGCTCCGCCGGCGTTTTGAGCCGGGCGGCGGAGCTGGAGAAGCTCAGCGGCCGCGCCGCCGCCATGCACGAGGCCCTCTCCGCCGCCCGGCGGGAGGAGGAGACGGCCAACCGGGAGCTCTCTGCCGCCCAGTATGAGCTGGAGACGGCGGAGGGGCAGCGCCGCCAGGCGGAGGACGAGGTCCTGCGGCTGGAGGGCGCCAAGAGCCATTACGACAGCTTGCTGCGCTCCCTGGCGGAGAGCCTGGAGAATCTGGACGGGGAGCTGGTGAGCCTCACCGGCCGGCTGGAGGACAACGCCGCCCGGGCGGCGGAGGCGGAGGGGCGCATGGCGGAGCAGGAGGCGCTGGCCGCTGAGCACCGCCGCCGGGCGGAGGCGGCCCTCTCCGGCCAGTCGGAGCTGCTGGCCCGCTCTGGCGCGCTGACGGAGGAGATCACCGCGAAGAAATCCGCCCTGGCGGCCCTCACCGCCGAGCGGGAATCCACCGCCCGCCGCGCCGCGGATTTGCGGCAGGTGGCGGCGGACCTGGCGGGGGACCGCCGGCAGAAGGAGGAGACCGTCTGCGCCTACCAGCGCAACATCGACGCCGCGGAGCAGGACATCGCCCGGCGGCGGGAGGTCCTATCGGACCTGAGCGGCCGGAGCCGGACCTTCCAGGAGCGGCTGTCCGCCCTGAACGAGGAGAAAATCGCCCTGGAGGCGGAGCGCACCGCCCAAAACAAACAGAGCCAGGAGATGAACGAGACGCTGCTGAACCTGGAGCGGGCTGCCTCCAAGCTGGAGACGAAGCTCTCCACCTCCGCCATGGAGGAAAAGCAGATTTTGGACCGTCTCTGGGAACACTATGAGCTCAGCCACTCCGACGCCCAGGCCCAGCGCATCGAGATCGAGAGCGTGCCCAAGGCCTCCCGCCGCATCGGGGAGCTGAAGCGGGACATCGCCGCCCTGGGCGCCATCAACATCGGCGCCATCGAGGAGTTCGACCGGGTGAACGGCCGGTACACCTACCTGACGGAGCAGCGGGACGACGTGGAGAAGGCCAAGGGGGAGCTGGAGGGCATCATCGAGGAGATCACCGGCCAGATGACGGCGATCTTTGCCGAGCAGTTCCAACTGCTGGCGGAGAGCTTCCAGACCACCTTTGAAGAGCTCTTCGGCGGCGGCACCGCCACGCTGGAGCTGGAGGACGAGACCGACATCCTGGGCTGCGGCATCGAGATCAAGGCCCAGCCCCCGGGGAAGAGCCTCAAAACCATCTCCCTTCTCTCCGGCGGAGAGAAGGCCTTCGTGGCCATCGCGCTGTACTTCTCCATTTTGAAGGTCCATCCCACGCCGTTTTGCGTCATGGACGAGATCGAGGCCGCCCTGGACGACGCCAACGTCACCCGCTACGCCCGCTACATGCGGCGCCTGGCGGGCCGGACCCAGTTCATCGTCATCACCCACCGCCGGGGTACCATGGAGGAGGCGGACGTCCTCTACGGCATCACCATGCAGGAGCAGGGCGTCAGCAAGATTCTGACCATCAATATGAACGATCTGGCCAAGGAGCTGAACATTCGCTAGCATGGGGATGCCGGGGTTCCCGGCGGACTGAGGGACGCCGCCGTGCAGGAGCAGAGCGTGGGCAAGACTCTGGCCATTCACAGGGACGATCCGGCCAGGGGGCGGGGCATCCGGCAGCGCGGAGCTGCCGGGGCGGCCCGGCCGGGAGGCGGAGATTCCGCGAGGAGGCGGGGGATGAGCCTGTTGCAAAAGCAGAGGTTGTCCATGGCCGTGACGGCCGCGGGCATTGTGGAGGCGCTGGTCTCCGGCGGGCAGGGGCTGTGGGGCGCGGGAGGCGTGCTGCTGCTTCTGGCGGGCCTTGTGCTGCACGGGGCGCTGGTGCGGTGCCCCCGCTGCGGCGCGTGGCTGGGCAGCCGCTCCGGCGATCACTGTCCCGTCTGCGGCGCGGAGACCGACTGGGAGGAGCCGCACCCGCGCTCCTGATTTTATAGACCTGATGGGGAGGGCACTATGGGCTTTTTTGACAAACTGAAAAAAATCACCACCAATCTCTTCGGCGGCTTCACCGAGGCGGACGAGGCCTTTTTTGAGGAGCTGGAGGAGACGCTGATCTTGGCGGACCTGGGCATGAACACCGCCCTGGAGGCGGTGGAGCAGCTCCGTACCCGGGTGCGGAAGGAGAAGCTCCGGGACCAGGAGGAGGTCCGCGCCGCCCTGCGGGAGATTCTGGCGGACATGATCGACGTGGGGAACGGGGCGCTGGACCTCACCACCCAGCCCAGCGTGGTGCTGTTCATCGGCGTCAACGGCGTGGGCAAGACCACCTCCATCGGCAAGCTGGGCCACCAGCTGCAGGCGGAGGGGCGGCGGGTCCTCTTCTGCGCGGCGGACACCTTCCGGGCCGCCGCCGCCGACCAACTGGCCATCTGGGCGGACCGGGCGGGCTGCGAGCTGATCCGCCAGCACGAGGGCGCCGATCCCGGCGCCGTGCTGTTTGACGCCCTGCAGGCCGCCAAGGCCCGGGGGGTGGACGTGGTGCTGTGCGACACCGCCGGGCGGCTGCACAACAAGGTGAATCTGATGGCGGAGCTCTCCAAGCTCTCCAAGATCATCGACCGGGAGTGCCCAGGCGCCGCCCGGGAGACGCTGCTGGTGCTGGACGCCACCACCGGCCAGAACGGCCTGATCCAGGCCAAGCAGTTCCAGGAGGCCGCCGGCCTCACCGGCATCGTCCTCACCAAGCTGGACGGCACCGCCAAGGGCGGCATTGTGGTGGCCATCGCCCGGGAACTGGGCGTGCCGGTGAAGTTTGCCGGGGTGGGCGAGGGCATCGACGATCTGCGGCCCTTCGACGCCCGGGCGTATGTGGAGGCCATCATCTGAGTGCGGGCGGCCCCGCGCCGCTGGCGGAGGGTCGGGCGCGGAAAGGGGCGTGCGGGATGCTCACCATTTGGAACCGGAGGGAGCTGATTACCGTTCCCTCGTGGCAGAAGCTGACGCACATCCGGGAGGCCCTGGCCGCCGCGGGAATCGCCTGCACCGTCAGGACCCGGGGCGCCGCCCGGGCCCCGGAGCGGGCCCGCTTCGGCATCGGCGGCCTCCGGGAGGAGGCGCTGTACAGCCACACCGTCTACGTCCACCGGGGGGAGTACGGCCGGGCCGTGGAGACCCTCCGCTCCGCCCTGCGGAACGGATGACGGGACGGAGGGGCGCCGCGCGTCCCCGGACATGGGGCCGCGGCCGGAATCGTTTGGAAACAGGAGGAGATCGCGCATGACCAGAGTGGACGGACGGGCGTTTGACGAGCTGCGCCCTGTCGACATCACCACCGATTTTGTGAAATTTGCGGAGGGGAGCTGCCTCATCCGGTGCGGCGACACCATGGTGCTCTGCTGCGCCAGCGTGGAGGACAAAGCGCCGCCCCACGTGCCCGAGGGCACCGGCTGGGTGACGGCGGAGTATTCCATGCTGCCCCGGGCCAACCGAGAGCGGACCCGCCGGGATGTGGCCAAGCTGAAGCTCTCCCCCCGCAGTGCGGAGATTCAGCGGCTGGTGGGCCGGTCCCTCCGGGCCGCTGTGGACCTGGGGAAGCTGGGGGAGCGGACCATCACCGTGGACTGCGACGTGCTCCAGGGGGACGGCGGCACCCGGACCGCCTCCGTCACCGGCGGGTTTCTGGCCCTGGCGCTGGCCTGCCGGGGACTGGTGGAGCGGGGCGTTCTGGCGGAGAATCCCATCCGCTGCCCCGTGGCCGGCGTCTCCGCCGGCATCGTGGAGGACGCCGCGCTGCTGGACCTCCGGTACAGCGAGGACAGCCGGGCCCAGGTGGATTTGAACTGCGTGATGAACGGGGCGGGGGAGCTGGTGGAGCTCCAGGGCACCGGCGAGGGCCGGGCCTTCACCCTGGCGGAGCAGCAGGAGCTGGTGCGCCTGTGCGCCAAGGGCTGCCGGGAGCTGCTGGAGATACAGAGGCAGGTTCTGGAGGGCTGAGGGAATGGCGCAGGTGTTTGAAATGCTGATGCTGATCTGCTTTGGCCTGTCCTGGCCCTTCAACATCGCCAAATCGCTTCGCTCCCGCACGGCCCGGGGCAAGAGCGCGGTCTTTGAGCTGTGCATCATCGCGGGATATCTCTGCGGCCTGGCGGGGAAGTTCCTCAGCGGAAACGTGACCTATGTGGCGGCGTTTTACGTGGTGGACATCCTGATGGTGGCGGTGGACCTGACGCTGACGCTGCGGAACCGGAAACTGGACCGGCTGGCCCAACTGGAGGAGGAATTTTGATGAAATTTGTACTTGCCACCCACAATCCGGGAAAGCTGAGAGAGATGGGGGAGATTTTGTCCCGCTTCGGCGTGGAGGTGGTGAGCCCCGGGGATCTGGGTATCACCGTGGACGTGGAGGAGACGGGCACCACCTTTGCCGAAAACGCCATGCTGAAGGCCAAGGCCATCTGCGCCGCGGCGGGCTTGCCCGCCATCGCGGACGACTCCGGCCTCTGCGTGGACGCCCTGAACGGCGGGCCCGGGGTCTACTCCGCCCGGTACGGCGGGGAGGGCCTGGACGACAGGGGGCGCTACACCCTGCTGCTGCAGACCATGCGGGGCCAGACCACCCGGGCTGCCCACTTTGCCTGCGCCATCGCCTGCGCCTTCCCCAACGGCGACGAGCTGACGGCGGAGGGCCGGTGCGACGGCACCATCGCCTTCGCCCCCATGGGGGAGGGCGGCTTCGGCTACGACCCGGTGTTTTTCGTGCCGGAGCGGGCCAAGACCTTCGGCCAGCTGACGGCGGAGGAGAAGAGTGAAATTTCCCACCGGGGCAGGGCTCTGGCGGTTTTTGCGGAAAAGCTTGCAACTTATCTGGGGAATTGAGCGTCTATTATGATATTTAGGAGAACAACATGGAATTGACAAGCAAGCAGCGGGCCCAGCTCCGGGGACTGGCCAACACCCTGGACACCATCCTCCAGATCGGCAAGGACGGCATCGGGGAGAACCTGATCCGGCAGGCCGACGACGCCCTGGAGGCCCGGGAGCTCATCAAGGGCCGGGTCCTGGACAACAACATCGACTATGACGCCCGCTTGGCGGCGGCGGAGCTGGCCAAGGCCACCCGCAGCGAGGTGGTCCAGGTCATCGGCACGAAATTTGTGCTGTACCGGGAGAGCCACTCCAAGCCCAAGGACAAGCGGATTCAGCTGGTCAAGACGCTGAAAAAGCGGCCTTTGTGAGGCCGCTGGACCTCCGGTGCCTCCGGGCGTTCGCCGGGGGCGGCGCCCCGGGCGCCGGAGGGATTCCCCGCAGGCGGCGCAGCTTCCGCTGGCCGCTTCCGCGGGGCGCCAAGAAACTGGAAAAAGAGGAGATTCCATGAAGATCGGCATTTACGGCGGCACCTTCAATCCGCCCCATCTGGGCCATGTGACGGCGGCCCGGGCGGTGTTCGAGCTGCTGAAACTGGATCGGCTGCTGTTCATCCCGGCGGGGCTGCCGCCCCACAAGCACCTGCCCGCCGGGAGCCCCACGCCGGAGCAGCGTCTGGAGATGACCCGTCTGGCGGCGGAGCAGCTGGGGCTGGGGGACCGGGCGGAGGTGCTGGACCTGGAGGCCCGGCGGGAGGGCGCCAGCTACACCGCCGACACTCTGGAGCAGCTGAGAAGCCGGTATCCGGCGGAGGAGCTGTGGCTGCTGGTGGGGACGGACATGTTCCTCACCCTGCAGAACTGGCACCAGCCGGAGCGGATTTTGTCCCTGGCGGGCGTGGCCGCCTTCGGGCGCACCGAGGCGGACACGGAGGAGCTGTTCTCCGTCCAGCGGGACTACCTCTACCGGACCTATCCCCAGGCCCGGCTCTTCACCCTCACCATCCCCGGCGTGGTGGACGTGTCCTCCACGGAGCTGCGGGAGCTTCTGGCGGCGGGGCGGGGGGCCAACCTGCTGCCCCCGGCGGTCTACGGCTATATCCTGCGGGAGGGGCTGTACGACACCCGGGCGGACCTGCGGCGTCTGCCGCTGCGGGAGCTGCGGCCGGTGGCCCTCAGCTATTTGAAGCACAAGCGCATTCCCCACGTCCTGGGAACGGAGCAGGAGGCCATCCGCCTGGCGGAGCGCTACGGCGCCGACGTGGAAAAGGCCCGGGTGGCGGCGCTGCTCCACGACTGCACGAAGCGGCTGGACATGGCCGCCCAGCTGGAGCTGTGCCGCCGGTACGGCATCGCCCTGGACGAGCTGGAGCAGCAGGCGCTGAAGCTCCTCCACGCCAAGACCGGCGCCGCCCTGGCCCGGGAGGTGTTCGGCGTGGACGACGAGATTTACGGCGCCATCTGGTGGCACACCACCGGGCGGGCGGGCATGACGCTGCTGGAAAAAATCCTCTACCTGGCGGACTATATCGAGCCCTCCCGGGATTTCCCGGGGGTGGAGGCGCTCCGCCGGACGTGCTATGAGGATTTGGACAAGGGGCTTTTGCTGGGCCTGGAGATGACCGTCCAGGAGATGGAGGCCATGGGAAACCCGGTGCACCGCGCCACGCTGGAGGCCCGGGACGCGCTGAAAGGATAGAGACGACGTGGAAAGACGCAGAGAAGAGAAAAAGACGGGCGGGAACCGGCTGGGAGAGCAGCCGAAAAAGCAGAAGAGGAAGAGCCGCCTGACCCGGCAGCAGAAGCTGCTGGCCGCGGTGGCGGTTTTGCTGGCGGTGGTACTGGCGGTGGTGGCCGCCTGCCAGAGCCTGTTCGTCCAGCCAGAGATTCCCAACCGGGACAACCGCCCCACCCAGGAGGGCGGCGGCATCGACTACGGCGAGGGCGTCCAGCCCAAGGCGGGGGGTGCCCGGAAGTCCGACGCCTACTACACCGTCCTCATCCTGGGCCGGGACACCGGCGGCGGCGGCAACACGGACACCATGCTGCTGGCCAGCTACGACGTCACCAACCAGAAGGCCACCGTCATGTCCATCCCCCGGGACACCATGGTGAACGTCTCCTGGGATCTGAAGAAGATCAACTCCGTCTACAACTGGTACGGCGGCGGGGACAAGGGCATCCAGGCGGTCTACAAGGAGATCTCCCAGCTGGTGGGTTTCGAGCCGGATTACCAGATCATCGTGGAGTGGGAGGCCATCGGGGAGATCGTGGACGCCATGGGCGGCGTGTACTTCGACGTGCCCCGGGACATGAAGTACAAGGACCCCTATCAGGACCTGGTCATCGACGTGGACAAGGGCTATCAGAAGCTGGACGGTGAGGCCGCCATGGGCGTGATCCGCTGGCGCCACGACAACCGCGGCAACGGCTATCCCGACGCCGACCTGGGCCGGATCAAGACCCAGCAGGCCTTTTTGAAGGCCGTGGTGGAGCAGCTGCTCCAGGTGAAGAACGTCACCAAGATCGGACAGTTTGCCCAGGTGTTCCAGAAAAACGTGGAGACGGACCTGTCCTTCAACGAGCTTTTATGGTTCGGCCAGCAGGCGGTGCTGGGGGGCCTCAGCGTGGAGAACGTGAACTTCGTCACCATGCCCAACACGCCGGCCAGCTGCTGGAGCCGGACGGTGAAGAACATGCAGTCCTACGTGGTGCCCAAGGCCCGGGAGCTGCTGGACCTGGTGAACAATTCCCTCAGCCCCTTCGTGGAGCCGTCTACGCTGCGGGATTTGGACATCATGTCCGTCAATGCCGACGGCTCCATCAGCTCCACCACCGGCCACGTGGAGGACAGCACCGCCGCCAAGCCGCCGGTGAAGCCCGCCAAACCCGCGGAGGAGCCCACGGACGAGCCGGTGGTGGATGAAAACGGCAACATCATCGACCCGGAGACCGGGGAGATCATCGGTACCGCCACAGACCCCGGGACCACAGACCCCGGCACCAGCCAGCCCGGCACCACGGACCCGGGGACCAGTCAGCCCGGGACCGACCAGCCGGGCACCACGGACCCAGGGACCAACCAGCCCGGCACCAGCCAGCCGGGTACCACGGACCCGGGGACCAGTCAGCCCGGCACCAGCCAGCCGGGTACCACGGATCCCGGAACCTCCCAGCCCGGCACCACAGATCCCGGCACCACGGACCCGGGCACGTCCCAGTCCGGGACCACGAACCCGGTCACGCCGCCGGAGGGCGGCGGGGAGCCTCCCGCCACAGAGCCGGAGGTGCCCACGGAGCCGAATTTCTCCATCATTGAGCCGCCGCCGGCGGCATGAGGACCAAATAGGAAAGGAAGTATGGAATGACACCGAAAGAATTGGCAATCATTGCCGCCAAGGCCCTGGATGAGAAGAAGGGCAAGGAGATCAGCGCCATTGAAGTGACGGAGCAGACCACCCTGGCGGATTATTTCGTCATCGCCACCGGCAGCTCCAACACGCAGATCAACGCCCTGTGCGGCTCCGTGGAAAAGGCCATGAAGGAGCAGGCGGGGGAGGACCCCCTGCGCCGGGAGGGCTACCGGGACGGCACTTGGGTGCTGCTGGACTACGGCTGCGTGGTGGTCCACGTGTTCTCCGAAGAGGCACGGGAGTTCTACTCCCTGGAGCGGCTGTGGCACGACGGCAAGCCCCTGGACTTGAGCGGCGTGCTGACGGCGGACTGAAATCGAAAAGAACTGTGCGGAAGACCGCGGCTCTCAGAGCCGCGGTCTTCTTCTGCGTGGGGACGGCTTGTGCGAAATGTATCAAAATCCCGTTAAAATTGTTGACAATATACAGTTTACAATCAGCAAGCGAAATGATACAATCAAACCGTAGCCGGAGCTTCCGGGCGCCGCGGCTGCGGAGCCGGGAGTTTGGCGCGCGAGACGCATCATGGGAACATGGAGGGAAGGGTATGAAGATTACAAAGGTCGAAGCGATTCCGGTGCGGCAGCCGGGGGAGATTCTGCTGATCAACGACAGCGCTCAGGACGGCATCATCATCAAGGTCTACACGGATGAGGGGATTGTGGGCTATGGAGAGGTGGACTCCGCCCCCTGGGTGGTGAAGGCCATCATCGACTCACCGGTGTCCCACCGCATCTGCCAGGGACTGTCTGCCGCGGTGGTGGGGAAGGACCCCTTCGAGGTGGAGAAGATCTGGGACGATATGTACCTGGCCAGCCTGTTTTACGGCCAGCACGGCGCCGCCATCCAGGCCATGAGCGGCATCGACATCGCCATTTGGGACATCATCGGCAAGGCCACCGGCCAGCCCATCTGGAAGCTGCTGGGCGGCATGTACCGGGACAAGGTGCGCTGCTACGCCAGCACGCTGATGCCCTATACGCCGGCGGAGGCGGCGGAGGAGGCCCTCAAGTGGAAGGAACAGGGCTATACCGCCGTGAAGCTGGGCTGGGGCGGCTTCGAGCTGGGGATGAAGGAGAACATCGCGCTGGTGAAGGCCGCCAGGGAGGCGGTGGGAGAGGAGATGGACCTGCTGCTGGACGTGGGCTTTATTCCGTCGGCGGAGGTGACCATTGACGCCGCCTCCCGGATTCAGCTGGTCCACGCATTGGAGGAGTTTTCGCCCTACGCGGTGGAGGAGGCCCTGTGGCCCCACGACTACGAGGGCTACAAAAAGCTGGTGGAGAGCACCCACACCCGCATCGTCTGCGGGGAGAACGAGACCACCCGCTTTGGCTTCAAGCAGCTCATCGACTATGTGAAGGTGGGCTTCGTCCAGCCGGACGTCACCCGCTGCGGCGGCCTGACGGAGGCCAAGCGGATTGCCACCCACGCGGGAATCAACGGCATCAACGTGGTGCCCCACTGCTGGAGCTCCGGCATTGTGGAGGCGGCCTCCCTGCACTTGATCGCCTCCATTCCCAACGCCTGCCTGCTGGAGTACTGCGTGTGGGACACGCCCATCCGGCGGGAGATCGTCCGGGACGACATCCCGGCGGTGAACGGCTACGCCGCCGTCCCCATGAAGCCGGGCCTTGGCATCGAGGTGGATGACAGGGCGATTGAAAAATACCGCTGCGACAAAGTTTGACCCACGGCCGGCCCGGCGGGCGGCTCCACAATCAGAAAGAAGAGAGGAAGGAATACGATGAAAAAGACAATTGCATGGATGCTCTCCCTGGCAATGGTACTCTCCCTCTGCGGATGCCTGGATACCAGCAAAAATACGGCCGGCCAGGCCGCCGGGGGCGGGACCTCCGACGGGGCGGGCGGCGAGGCAAAGACGGTGGTGGAGTATGTGGAGACCTACCCGGAGCTGGAGGGGAACTACACCGGCGTGACACCCGAGGTCACGCTGCGCTTCTCCCTGGCCTCCCCGGCCGGGGACAACGTGGAGTGGCGGGCCGCCGCCGCGTTCCGGGACTATGTGGAGGCCTCCACCAACGGCCTGGTGCAGATTCAGCTCTACCCCTCCAAGCAGCTTGGCAGCGAGGGGGACTCCTTCTCCTTGGTGGCGGCGGGAGACCTGGACCTGTGCACCATCACCGACGGCACTCTGGCGGGCTTTGTGCCCCCCATGGCGGTGCTGGCCATTCCCTATCTGTTCTCCTCCGGGCCGGTGGCCTGGCAGGTGTTTGACGGCGACTTCGGCGCCGCCTTGAAGGCGGAGCTGTACAAGACCACCACCGCCCGGGCGCTGGGCATCGGCGAGGACGGCTTCCGCTCCTTTGCCACCAGCGCCAAGCAGATTCAGACCCTGGAGGACCTGAAGGGGATGAAAATCCGGGTCATGGAGACGCCGGTGTACCTGAATATGATGACCGCCCTGGGGGCCAACCCCACGCCCATGTCCGGCAGCGAGGTCTACAACGCCCTGGAGCAGAACGTCATCGACGGCTTTGAGAACTCTCCCGACGTCATGTACTCCATGAATTTCTACGAGGTGCTGGATTACCTGACGGTGGACCAGCACACCGTCAGCTCCGCCTGGCTGTGCATTTCCGACAAGGCGTGGAACGGCCTGTCGGAGGAGTTCCGGGGCGTGATCGCCGCCGGCGGCCGGATTTGGCAGTACTACCTCCGGGCGCCCAAGGAGCTGGCGGCCACCGACTCCCTCTCCGATATGGCGGAAAAGGGCGTGGAGGTCTATGTGATGCCCGCCTCCGAGCGGGCCCGGCTGAAGGACGCCTGTCAGGATGCCGTCATCGGCTACATGCGGGATACCCTGGGGGACCAGTGGGTGGATCAGGCACTGGCGTGTACCGCGGAGGCGGAGGCGGACGTCCTCCATCCCTGATGGCATGCAACAGCCCGGCCGGCGGAACGCCGCCGGCCGGGCCTTCTTCTTGAGGAAAGGGTGATCTCATGTATCGAAAATTCTGTGCGGTGTTGGATAAGCTGTCCGAGGTCGTGCTGGCGGCCTCCATGCTGGCGATGCTGGTGTGCGTCTTCTGCCAGGTGCTGTTTCGCTATGTCCTGGAGCTCCCGCTTTTCTGGACGGAGGAGAGCGCGCGCTTTTTGATGGTGTTCGCCGTGTTTATCGGCTGCAGCGTGGGCATCCGGCGGGACGCCCACCTGGGCTTTACCTTCCTGCTGGAGCGCTGCGGCAGGCGGGCCAGAACGGGGATGCGCCTGATCTCCTTTTTGGGGATGCTGGCCCTGAACGTCTATGTCACCTATTACGGCATCACCCTGGTGCTGCGGAATACCTACCAGATTTCTCCCGCGCTGCAGATGCCCATGTGGATCGCATACTGCATCCTGCCGCTGTCCGGCGTGCTGTCCTCGCTGCAGATCATCGACAAGATGATCGGCCTGTTCCGGGACGGGCCGGTGGAGGGAGGTGAGGCGCCGTGACGCTGGGTCTTTTGACATTTGCGTTCTTCCTCATCATCGGGACGCCGGTGGCGTACAGCATCGGCATCGCCGCCATGGTGACCTCCTTTGTGGACCCGGTGATTCCGCAGACCACGGTGACCATGACCTTTTTCACCGGCATCAACTCCTTCCCGCTGCTGGCGGGCGTGTTCTTCGTCCTGGCGGGGGAGCTGATGAGCACCGGCAGCATCACCCACCGGCTGATGGAATTCTGCCGGGTGGTTATCGGCCGGGTCCGAGGGGCCACGGCGCTGGTGGCCATTCTGGCCTCCACCTTCTTTGCCGGCATCTCCGGCGCCGCCGTGGCGGATCTGGCGGCGGTGGGCGCCATGACCATCCCCACCATGAAGGACGAGGGCTATGACGACGACTTCGCCACCGTGGTGCCTGTGGCGGCCTCCGTGGTGGGACCCATCATCCCGCCCAGCAACATCATGATCATCTACGCCATGTGCACCGGCGGCTCCGTCAGCGCCCTGTTCCTGGGGGGCATCCTGCCGGGCATCCTCATCAGCGCTGCGCTGATGGCCTTCACCGCGTACATCTCCAAACGGCGGAACTACCCCAAGAACACGGACCCCATGCCGCCCTTCAAGGAGCTTTTGAAAATCCTCTCCTACGCCATTCCCGTGCTCATCATGCCGCTGATTGTGGTGGGCGGCGTGCTCTCCGGCGTCTTCACCGCCAGCGAGTCCGGCAACATCGCCGCCGTGTACTCCCTGGTGCTCAGCATGTTCCTCTTCCGGGACTTCGGGTGGAGGCAGCTGTACCGGATTTTGGTGAATGCGGGCGTGACCATTGCCTGCTGCTTTTTGGTGCTGGCCACGGCCACGGCCCTGTCCTGGATTCTGGCGGTGAACCAGGTTCCCCAGGTGCTGCTGCGGGCCATCACCGGCATCACCACCAGCCCCTACGTGTTTTTGCTGCTGGTGGTGGTCTGCCTGCTGGTGGCGGGCATGTTCCTGGACCCCGGCGCGGCCATCATTCTGCTGGCGCCCATCCTGGTCTCCATGGGGGAGGTGTACGGCATCGGCACGCTGCACCTGGCCATCATCGTCTGCCTGACGCTGACGCTGGGCGTGGTGACGCCGCCGGTGGGCGTGTGCCTGTATGTGGGCGCGGGCATCGGAAAGATCTCCATTGAGCGGGTGGTGCGGGGCATGATCCCCTTCATCGTGATCGAATTGGGCTGTATTTTGTTCATCACCTATTTCCCCGGCATCTGCACGCTGATTCCGTCGCTGCTGGGCCTGGTATAAGAAGGGAGACCACACATGAGACCATATGAAAAGCGGCCGGACATTCTCATCAAACATGGACGGGTCATCGACGGCACCGGAAACCCGGCCTATTTTGCGGATGTGGCCATCGTGGGGGACCGGATTGACCGCATCGGGCGGCTGGACGGGGTGGAGGCGGACCTGGTCATCGACGCGGCCGGGAAGTATGTGACGCCCGGCTTCATCGACGAGCACTCCCACTCCGACTCCACCATCTGGGCCAATCCGGAGGCCCAGAGCTCCATCCGCCAAGGCGTCACCACGGAGATCGTGGGCCACTGCGGCCTGTCGGAGTCCCCCATCACCCAAGAGGTGCGCAGCCGCATCGCCGTGGGGCTGATCTCCGCGGACGCCAAACCGCCCATCGGCGGCTTCCGGGAGGCCTTTGCAGCCATTGAGCACATGGGCATCTCCGAGAACATGGCCTGGCTGGTGGGCCACAACACCCTGCGGCACCTGGCGGGGGTCTACGGCCCCACCTGCACGGAGGAGCAGTTCCGTCAGATGGAGACGTACCTGCGCCAGTCCCTGGAGGCGGGCTGCGTGGGCTTTTCCACCGGCCTGGAGTTTGAGCCGGGCCGGCAGGCCACCCGGGAGGAGGTCAGCCGCCTGGTGGGGGTGCTGGCGGAGTACGACGGCATCTACACAAGCCACATCCGCAACCGGGATTCTCAGGTGCTGGAGTCCATCCAGGAGTTTCTGGAGACGCTGCGGGAGCACCCGGTGCGGGGCGTGCTGTCCCACTTCAACATCCGGATGAACACCGGCGCGCCGGAGGATGCCTGGCGGCGGGGCAACCGGATGCTGCATGAGGCCCGGGCGGCGGGGCTGGACATTCTCTCCGACATGACCCCCATCGAGTTCGGCATTGGCCAGATGCAGGCGATTTTGCCGGCCTGGGCCATGGAGGGGGGCTGGCAGGGTACCTGCCGGATTTTGCAGGACCCCGCCCAGCGGCAGCGGCTGCGGGGGGACTGCGACCGCTACTGGCGCTTCATCACCCGCGGGGAGTGGGACCGGGTGCGGATGCAGTCCTGTCCCAATTTCCCGGAGATCATCGGCATGACGTTCCCGGAGATCGCGGCGCTGTGGCACAAGGACGAGTGGGAGTGCTTCTTCGACATCCTGGCCGCGGCGGAGGAGCAGATGGCCAGCTGTATCATGCTGGGCCACCTCTTCCCGGAGCAGATGGTCATCGACGGCATCACGGACCCCATGTTCATGATGGTGGTGGACGGCTTCACCACCACCGAGGGCGGCAGCCTGGCGGAAAAGACGGCCATCCCCCTGCACTATATGGGGATGATGTACTTCTTCGCCCACTATGTGCGGGATCTGCGGGTAATGCCCCTGGAGACGGCGGTGCGCAAGGTCACGTCCCTGCCCGCCTCCTTCTACCGTCTGGAAAAGCGGGGGCTGCTCCAGGAGGGCTGTTACGCCGACATCAACGTGTTTGCGCTGGAGGATCTGACCATCCGCTCCACCTTCGAAAACCCCTGTGTTTACTCCCAGGGGATGGACTATGTGCTGGTCAACGGCGTCCCAGTGATCGCCCAGGGGCGTCACACCCACCGGCGGCCCGGCCGCAGTCTGCTGAGAACCTGAAAAAACGCCCCTCCGGCCGCTTGAGCGGCCGGAGGGGCGTTGACGCCGGGTCACTGCACATGGATTTTGATGACGTTGGAAATGGCGGCTTGGTCGCCGGACTGGATGGCGGCCAGCATGTCCCGGTGCTCCTCGGGAATGTAGGAGAACTCCGGCTTTTCCTCCTTCAGCCGGTTCTGAAAGAAAATCCGGCCGTAAAAATGGGCGGAGAGAGAGTCCCAGATGGAGGTCAGCATCCCGCTGGTGCACCGCACCACAATGTAGCGGTGGAAGGCCGCGTCCTCCCGGGAGGCGGCCTCCAGGTCCCGCTGGGCGCAGGCGGCGTCCATTTTGCAGATGCACTCGTTTAAAAACTGGTAGTCCTCCTCGGTGAACAGCTCTGAAGCCCGCTGGCAGGCGTACTCCTCCACCAGCTGGCGGATGGGGATATACACCTTGTCGGCCTCCTCCGTGCTGAACTCCGCCACCACGGTGCCCCGGTAGGGCTGGCTCTGCACCAGGCCGTCCCGCTCCAGCTGGCGGAGCGCCTCCCGGATGGGGCCCCGGCTGATGCCCAGCTGAGAGGAGATGCTGGACTCGGTGAGCTTTTCGCCTGCTTTGATGTTGTTGCTGAGGATGGCCTCCTTGATGGCCTCATAAGCCACATCCCGCAGGGATTTGAGATTTTCACGCTTAAATTTATAGTCCAATTTGAATCCTCACACTTTCCGCCGTCTCTCCAAGGGAATTCCATGGAGAAATTGTAGACAATAAACATTATACCACCAAGCGTCCGCAAGAGCAAGGAAAAGGAAAAAAATATGCGGTGCCGGAATTCCCCTTGACAAACGGCGAAAGTCCCCGTAAAATAGGGCTGTTAAAGACATTGATGGGAAGAGAGACGAACCCTCCCGCCTTCAGAGAGCCGGCGGCCGCTGCGAGCCGGTGGGGGAGCTTCGTCGGACTGGTCCCGGAGTTTTCCGCCTGAACCACGGAGTAGGGCGGGACGGCGGCCCCGTTACCGGCCGGATCGTTTTGGATCGCTGAGGGCCGGCCCGCCGCCGGCTGAATCAGGGTGGTACCGCGTTTGCACGCCCCTGACCGTTTTGGTCAGGGGCGTTTTCCGCATCAAACGACGTTCATCAGATGAAGGAGAAGCATATGAAGTACGATTTTACCGCCATTGAAAAAAAGTGGCAGCAAAAATGGCTGGAGGAGAAGCCCTTCGCCGCCGTCAACGGCGACAAGACGCGGGAGAAATTCTACGGCCTCATCGAGTTCCCCTATCCCTCCGCCCAGGGGCTTCACGTGGGCCACGCCCGGCCCTTTACCGCCATGGACATCATCTGCCGGAAGAAGCGGATGCAGGGCTATAACGTCCTCTTCCCCATGGGCTACGACGCCTTCGGTCTGCCCACGGAGAACTACGCCATCAAAAACCACATCCATCCGGCCAAGGTGACCCACGACAACGTGTCCAATTTCCGCAAGCAGCTTCAGATGCTGGGCTACTCCTTCGACTGGGACCGGGAGGTGAACACCACCGATCCGGCGTATTACAAGTGGACCCAGTGGATTTTCCTCCAGATGTTCAAAAAGGGCCTGGCCTACAAGGCCTCCATGCCCGTCAACTGGTGCACCAGCTGCAAGATCGTCCTGGCCAACGAGGAGGTTGTGGAGGGCGTGTGCGAGCGCTGCGGCGGCGAGGTGATCCGCAAGGAGAAGAGCCAGTGGATGCTGGCCATCACCAAGTACGCCGACCGCCTCATCGACGACCTGGAGGACGTGGACTTCATCAACCGGGTGAAAATCCAGCAGCGCAACTGGATCGGCCGGTCCGAGGGTACGGAGGTGAACTTCACCACCACCGCCGGGGACACCATGACCGTCTACACCACCCGGTGCGACACCCTCTTCGGCGTCACCTATATGGTCCTCTCCCCGGAGCACCCCTTCCTGGACAAGTGGAAGGACCGGATTCAAAACTGGAACGAGGTGGCCGCCTACCGGGAGGAGGCCGCCCGCAAGTCCGACTTTGAGCGCAGCGAGCTGAACAAGGAGAAGACCGGCGTGCGCCTTGTGGGCGTGGACGCCGTGAACCCCGCCAACCAGACGCAGATCCCCATCTTCGTCTCCGACTACGTGCTGATGAGCTACGGAACCGGCGCCGTCATGGGCGTGCCGGGCCACGACCAGCGGGACTGGGAGTTCGCTACCAAGTTCTCCCTGCCCATCGTCGAGGTGGTGAAGGGCGGCGACATCACCAAGGAGGCCTTCACCCTGAAGGACGACACCGGCATCATGGTCAACTCCGGCTTCCTCAACGGGATGACCGTGAAGGAGGCCATCCCCGCCATGAAGAAGTGGGTGACGGACAACGGCCTGGGCCATCCCAAGACCAACTTCAAGCTCCGGGACTGGGTGTTCTCCCGCCAGCGGTACTGGGGAGAGCCCATCCCCCTGGTGAACTGCCCCCAGTGCGGCTGGGTCCCCCTGCCGGAGTCGGAGCTGCCGCTGCTGCTGCCGGAGGTGGAGAGCTACGAGGTCACCGACACCGGCGAGAGCCCCCTGGCCAAGATGACCGACTGGGTGAACACCACCTGCCCCCGGTGCGGCGGCCCCGCCCAGCGGGAGACGGACACCATGCCCCAGTGGGCCGGCTCCAGCTGGTACTTCCTGCGGTATATGGACCCCCACAACGACAAGGCCCTGGCCAGCAAGGAGGCCCTGGACTACTGGTCCCCCGTGGATTGGTACAACGGCGGCATGGAGCACACCACGCTCCACCTGCTCTACTCCCGCTTCTGGCACAAGTTCCTCTACGACATCGGCGTGGTGCCCACCAAGGAGCCCTACGCCAAGCGCACCAGCCATGGCATGATCCTGGGCGAGGGCGGCGAGAAGATGTCCAAGTCCCGGGGCAATGTGGTGAACCCCAACGACATTGTGGAGCAGTACGGCGCGGACACCATGCGGCTGTATATCATGTTCGTGGGCGATTTCGAGAAGGCCGCCATCTGGTCCACCGAGGCGGTGAAGGGCTCCAAGCGGTTTTTGGACCGGGTGTGGAACCTGGCGGAGACCGCCGGGGAGAGCTATGAGGCGACCGCCGCCAATGAACCCGCCATCCACAAGACCGTCCGGAAGGTCACCGACGACATCGACAACCTGAAGATGAACACCGCCATCGCCGCCCTGATGACCCTGGTGAACGAGCTTGCCTCCAACGGCTGCTCCCGGGGCGACCTGCGCTATCTGCTGCTGCTGCTGAACCCCTTCGCCCCTCACATCACCGAGGAGCTGTGGGAGCGGCTGGGCTTCGCCGCCCGGACGGGGACCATGTGCTGCCAGGCGGCGTGGCCCCAGGCCGACGAGAGCAAGACCGTGGCCGCCACGGTGGACATGGCCGTGCAGGTCAACGGCAAGCTGAGGGGCACCATCACCATGCCCTCCGGCAGCGGGGAGGAGGCCGTGGTGGCCGCCGCCCGGCAGGTGGAAAAAGTGACCAAGGCCCTGGAGGGCATGCAGATCGTCAAGACCATTTTGGTAAAGGACCGGCTGGTAAACCTGATCGTCAAGCCCCTGTGAGGAGGGGGGACATCTGTGGAGAAGCTGAACGGGATGCTGGCGCTGCTGTGCGGCGAGTTTGACAATGCCGAGCAATACCGGCGGATGCAGGAACAGGGCGAGACGGCGTTCCCCTTTGCGGAGCACCGCAATACCCCCTGCAACGACAAGATCCGCGGCCTGCCGGAGGGCTTTTCCGGCGTGTTTGTGCTGGAGGAGAGCTACTACACCGCGGGGGGAAAGACCCACGCCTCGCCCCACCTGTTTCTCTTCACGGAGGAGGGGGACGGCGTGCGGCTGGACTCCTATGAGCTGCCGGCGAAGGCCGGGGAGCCTCTCACCTACGCGTCGTTCGAGCCGGTGGGGTTCGCGGCGCTGCGGGTGTCCGCAAAGTTCACCCCGGCGGTGTACCGCCTGAGAGACGGCGTCTGGGAGGGGGGAAGCGTCAGCATGTTTTCCCCGGTGCTGAAATTCACCCTGTTCGAGCGATTCTCCCCGGAGGTCCTGGAGGTCCAGGAGACGATGGAAGTCAACGGCAGGCGGACCTTCGGCTACGACGAGCCGATCCTCTACCGCCGCCGGGCGCCCGAGGCCGGTAAACCGCGGGAAACTGCGGAGTTTTGAAAAACCCCTTGACAATTTTTTCGGAATTCTGTATAATGCAAATGTTAAAGCCATAGTTTATGGCCCTTAAAGTATCCTGGAGATAGCCGGATACCTCGGAGGGAGGGAAATATAGATGTCTGAAATCCGTGTCAAGGAAGGCGAGTCCATCGACAGCGCACTGAAGCGTTTTAAGCGCAGCTGCGCCAAGGCCGGTGTCATCGCCGAGGTCCGCAAGAGAGAGCATTATGAGAGCCCCAGCGTCAAGCGCCGCAAGAAGTCTGAGGCCGCTCGCAAGAACAGCAAGAAGCGGTTCTATTGAGTTGCAGAAAAAGAAGCTGTGCCAACGGCACAGCTTCTTTTTTTACGGCTGCCGCCGGGAGAACAGCTGCCCGGCGATGTCCCGCACCTCCGGCCACATGAAAAAGGCGGCGGTGTAGCCCAGGGCGGCCCCGGTCCGCAGCTTCTGGCCCAGGGTGTCCGCGTCGTCGAAGAGGACGAAGTGGGCCTCTTTGTCCCGGGTGTAGGTGAAGTACCGGGCGCACAGGTCCTGGGAGAAGAACACCGCCGGGGCCTCCTGCTCCATCAGGCGCCGGAGCGCCTCCGCCGTCAGCGGCTCCCCCTGGCCGGACCGGGCGGGCAGGCGGAAGTCCATCCGCAGCCGCTCCACGTCCAGGGCCAGGCGGCGCTCGCTGTGTTGGGTGAGGCACTCCTGGAGGTGCTGGGAAAAGCTGCCGCCGGAGACGGCGGTGCCGATGAGCACCACGGCGCTCCGGGCGGCGGAGGCATAGCGCTCCGGCAGGTACAGCACCCGCCGGCTGGCTGCCAGAGTCTGTCCCAGGGCCTCCGCGAAGGCCAGCCGGTCCCGCCGGGGCGGCTCCTCAAAGTCCAGCACCGCGCCGGTGTACCCCCACCGGCTGCACTCCCGCAGCACCGCGCCGCACAGGGCCTCCGGCTCCTCGATGAGCGGCGCCTCCCGGTCGCTGAGGGACAGCAGCCCGCCCTTGGTTTGCAGCAGGAGGCTCTGCCGCAGCAAAACGGACCCCGGCCCCACCCGGTAGGCCACGTGGGCCAGGGTGCGGCTGAAGGCGGACGCCTCCCGGGCCTCTCCCGGCGTGACGGCCAGATAGACCTGCAATATGATCTCCCCCTTGTGTGACGCAGCAAAAACTGCTATACTGAAGTTGTCCCCGGCAGACGGTGCGGGGCTGAGGCGGCGTCCGGCTTGGGAACGCCCGCCGCGGCCCGGCGGAACATTCATCCCGTCCGCCGCTGCCGCGGGTAAACCATGCCTATGCAGACAAGGAGCCGTTTATGCCGTTTTCCCTGATCCCGGACCGCGTGGTGGACTGCTACGCGGATATCACGCCTGAATATCTGAGAGGGAGGGGGGTGTCCCTGCTGCTCAGCGACCTGGACTACACCCTGGCGGCCCGGCGGGACCGCTGGCCGGACCAGCCCCTGCGGGACTGGATCGCCGCCCTGGCGGAGGCGGGCATCGCCTTCATGATCGTCTCCAACAACCGCTCCGGCCGCCGGGTGACGGAGTTTTGCGCGGACCTGGGGGTGCCCTACCAGGGGGGCGCCGGAAAGCCCTCCACCCGGGGGCTGGAGGCCGCCATGGCCCGGGCGGGGGTGGGCCGGGAGCAGACCGCCATGCTGGGGGATAAGCTGCTCACGGACATGCTGGCGGCCAACCGGGCCGGGGTTCTGGCGCTGATGGTGGAGCCGGTGGGCGGCGCCGCCTCCTGCTGGCAGAAAGTGCTCCATGCCCTCCAGGCGCCCGCCAAGGCGGCCTGCCGCCGCAAAACAGCCGGAGAATGCGGAAAAAAACCAGGAACTGGCTGAAAAATACTTGCAATAGCGGGCAACATACGGTAAAATATCATCGGCTGTCAACAAGATATGGAATGTTTGAGAAAATGTCCTTCCACAGGTCGTTTTCTCGTCAGATTTGTGAGGAGGAAAACCTATGCCTACGATTTCTGCCGGCGAGTTCCGGAACGGCGTCACCTTTGAGATGGACGGCAAAGTGATGACCGTCGTGGAGTTCCAGCACGTCAAGCCCGGAAAGGGCGCCGCCTTTGTGCGCACCAAGTACAGAAATGTGATGACCGGCGCCATCCGCGAGGAGTCCTTCAACCCCACCGCCAAGTTTGAGCAGGCGGTTGTGGAGCGGAAGGACGCCGAGTACAGCTACAACGACGGCGATTTGTACTACTTCATGGACCCCGAGACTTACGACATGATCCCCCTGAACGGGGACGTCCTGGGCGACAGCTTCAAGTTCGTCAAGGAGAACACCATGTGCAAGCTGGCCAGCTACAAGGGCAGCGTCTTTGCCGTGGAGGTCCCCAACTTCATGGACCTGGTGGTGACGGAGACCGAGCCCGGCGTGAAGGGCGACACCGCCACCAACGTCACCAAGCCCGCCACCGTGGAGACCGGCGCCCAGATCAAGGTGCCCCTGTTCATCAGCGAGGGCGAGAAGATCACCGTGGACACCCGCACCGGCGAGTACCTGGGCCGCTGCAAGGAGTAAAAGAGGAGCAAGGGGGGACGGTGTCCCCCCTTTCCATCACTGCGAACCGCTACTTTTATAGGACGAAAGGAGCTACTGCTATGGAAATCACTGAGAAGGTCGCCTACCTGAAGGGCCTGGCCGAGGGCATGGAGCTGGACACCGAGAAGAAGGAGGGCAAGCTGCTTGCCGCCATCATCGACGTGCTGGAGGACATCGCCCTGGAGCTGGAGGACATCCACGACGAGCAGGGCGAGCTGGCCGACGGCCTGGACGCCGTCAGCGACGATCTGGAGGACGTGGAGGACGTGGTCTTCGGCGAGGACGACGAGGACGAGGACGCCTACTACGAGGACGATCTGGACGAGGACGAGGACTGCTACGCCACCACCTGCCCCACCTGCGAGGAGACCATCTACTTCGACGACTCCGTGCTGGAGGACGGCCAGGTGATCTGCCCCAACTGCGGGGAGAAGCTGGAGTTCGACCTGAGCAGCCTGGACGAGGAGCCCTCCGAGGACGAGGAGTAACCGACCCAACGAACAGCCGCCCCCGGCGCCATCGGCGCTGGGGGCGGCTTTCTTCATCTGCCGCAGCGGAAGCGGCGGGCCTGGGCCACCCACTCCAGAAGCTCTTCGTCCACCTCCTCCGGGGCGGAGAGGAGCAGGTGGGTGGTCCACCGGCCGGGGTACGGCTCCACCGCCGCCTCCACCCGGGGGCTGTCCAGCCGCTCCGGCAAAAACAGGCTCACCACCAGGAAGTCCCTGGGGCGGCGGCGAAAGCCCCCGTGGGTGGGGGGCCACAGCGCGCAGTAGGGCCGGGGGTCCCGCAGCCCCACCTGGGATTTCTGGGTGACCACCGCCGTCTCCGGCCACCGCTCCAAACAGCGGTCCAGAAAGGCCCGGGCCACCGGCACCAGCTCCGGCTTCCACTGGCAGAAGAAGGCCTCCGCCTGGCGCAGCGCCTCCAGGTCCATCACGTCGCCGCCCGTTTCTGGAGGCTGCAGAGCCCTGCGCCGATGGCGGTGGCGAAGGTGGCGTTTTCGGGAATGATATAGCGGATGCCGTACAGCTTTTCAAAATTGGAGAAGTTGGCCTCCACCTGGGAGAGAGTGGTCATGGACCCGGTGAGCACCACCGTCCGGGTGCCGCAGCACCCGCAGGCCAGCACCGTCATGGTGCCGATGGCCTGGAGCACCAGGTTCACCGCGCCGGCGGCCAAGTCCGCCGGGGTGGCGTCCTCCGCCAGGTTGCCGAAGTTGGCGGCGGTGAGGGTGGGGTCCAGCGTGGGGGCGGGGTTGCGGGTGATGTCCCGGATGGTCAGGTCCACCTGACTCAAATCCCCCTGCTCCGCCAGCCGCTTGATCTGGCCGAAGCGCTCCATCCCCACCAGCTTGCGGCACAGCCCCCCCAGGGTGCCGCCGCCGATGCCGCTGCCACACAGGTGGCGTACGGCGCCGCTTCGCTCCGCATACAAAAAGGCGGTGCCGGTGCCCATGGTCACCACCACGGCGCCCTCCTGTCCCGACAGGGCCAGGGCGCCGGTGCCGCTGGCGGAGAACTCGTCCACCTTGCAGGTGGGCAGGCCGAAGATGTCCCCCTCCACAAAGCTGGCGCCCACGCCGGTGAGCACCACCCGCCGCACGTCTTCCAGGGTGAGGCCGTTGCTGGTGAGGTAGTTGCCCAGGGCGCCGTAGAGGCTGGTCACCTGGTCCTCCGCCCGGACCCGCAGCATGGAGACCACGCCGCCGTCCTCCCCCAGGCCCACGACCTTGGTGGTGGAGCCGCCGATGTCAATGCCCAGGATCACATTCATGTGCAATCGCTCCTTCCGGCGGCGGGGGCCGCCTGTTTCTCCCATCATAGGGGAGGGCGGCGGCCTTGTCAATCCAGATTTGACAGAAATTTGACAGAATCTTGGAAAACCGATTGCTTTTCCGGGGAGGGGCGGCTATAATCAAGCCAAGTGACAAGACACTCTACAAAGGTTTTCGAGGTGTAGTATGCATACCGAACAAAAACTGAACATGACCATGCTCTGTGATTTTTACGAGCTGACCATGGGCAACGGCTATTTTCAGACGGGCTATCAGGACCGCATCACCTATTTCGACGTGTTTTTCCGGGACGTGCCGGACCGGGGGGGCTTTGCCGTCTGCGCCGGGCTGGACCAGCTGATTGCGTATATCCAGGACCTGCATTTCGACGAGGCGGACATCGCCTACCTGCGGGATAAGCACCTCTTCTCCGAGGGCTTTTTGGACTATCTCCGGCACTTCCGCTTCACCGGGGACATCTGGGCCATCCCGGAGGGGACGCCCATCTTCCCCCGGGAGCCGGTGGTGACGGTGCGGGCCCCCGCCATCCAGGCCCAGCTCATCGAGACCTTCACCCTGCTGACCATCAACCACCAGAGCCTCATTGCCACCAAGGCCAACCGCATCGTCCGGGCGGCCCAGGGGCGGACGGTGCTGGAGTTCGGCTCCCGCCGGGCCCAGGGCATCGACGGCGCCATCTCCGGCGCCCGGGCGGCCTTTATCGGCGGGTGCAAGGGCACGGCCTGCACCATCTCCGACCAGCTCTACCAGGTCCCCGCCGGCGGCACCATGGCCCACTCCTGGGTCCAGATGTTCGACTCGGAGTACGAGGCCTTCAAGGCCTACTGCCAGGTCTATCCCACCAACGCCACGCTGCTGGTGGACACCTACAACGTGCTCAAATCCGGCGTGCCCAACGCCATCCGGGCCTTCAACGAGGTGCTGCGGCCCCTGGGCATCACCAAGTGCGGCATCCGGGTGGACTCCGGCGACATCACCTACCTCACCCGGGAGGCCCGGCGGATGCTGGACGAGGCCGGGTGGACGGAGTGCCGGATCTCCGCCTCCAACTCCCTGGATGAGTACATCATCCGGGACCTGCTGCTGCAGGGTGCCCAGGTGGACATGTTCGGCGTGGGCGAGCGGATGATCACCGCCAGCAGCCAGCCGGTGTTCGGCGGCGTGTACAAGCTCTCCGCCGTGGAGGACGGGGCGGGGAACATCCTCCCCAAGATCAAGGTCAGCGAGAATGTGGACAAGATCACCAACCCCCACTTCAAGAAGATCTACCGCATCTTCGACAAGGCCACCGGGAAGGCGGAGGCGGACTATATCGCCGTGTGGGACGAGACGGTGGACGAGACCGCCCCCCTGGAGCTGTTTGACCCCCAGGCTACCTGGAAGCGCAAGACCTTTACCAACTTCACCGCCAAGCCCCTCCAGGTGCCGATCTTCCGGGCGGGGGAGCTGGTGTACCGCCGGCCCTCCCTCCAGGAGCTCCAGGACTACTGCATGGAGCAGGTGGAGACCCTCTGGGACGAGGTGAAGCGCTTTGAAAATCCCCACAACTACTATGTGGATCTGTCCCAGCGCCTGTGGGACATCAAGCAGGACCTCCTGCACCAAGCCCGCTGACGCGCCCCCAGCCCCGCCCTTGGGCGGGGCTGATTTGTTACAGAATCGTAGTTGAACAACCGGGGGCTTTCCGGTATAATACCAGGATAAGCTGTCGAAACTGCTGAGAGTGAGAGAGGTGACCGTCCATGCATAAAAACCTGCCGCGGCCTACAGAGCGGATTGAGCGGCGGATTTCCGCCTTCACCAGCATCTCCCTGTGCGTCCTGACGGTTATCGCCCAAATCGCCACTACGCTGCTGCTGACCCACTTCCTCCGGGAGAAGGCCAGCTATGTCTACGCCCTGCTGGAGATCGCCGGCGCCATCGTGGCCATCCGGGTGTATCAGCGGGCGGGCAGCCCCTCCTACAAGCTGGTGTGGATGTGCCTGCTGCTGGCCCTGCCGGTGTCCGGCATGATCCTCTTCTGCCTGTGGGGCGGCACCCACCAGGCCAAGAGCCTGAGCCTGCGGAAGATTCCCCCCATTCCCGAGCGGGAGAGCCAGCGGATGGCCAGCGACGCCGATTTGAGCCGCCTGCGCCACCGCTCCCCGGTCTGGGGACGGCTGGCGGGCTATCTCCAGAAGCGGGGCTTCCTCCTCCACCGGAACACCGACGCCCACTATTTCGGGGACGGGGCCGCCTTTTTGAACGATTTGATCGACCACCTCTCCAAGGCGGAGGTCTATATCTTCCTGGAATACTATATTCTGGCGGAGGGCCAGGTGTGGGACCGGTTGTTCGCCGTTCTGCGGGAGCGGGTGGCCGCCGGGGTGGAGGTGTGCCTCATCTTCGATGACTTCGGCAACCTGACCCGCCTCTCCGACGACACCTTCCAGGCCATCCAAAACGCGGGCATCGAGGTGGAGGTGTTCAACCCGGTCCACCGCTACGTCAACCGCATCTACTTCAACTACCGGGACCACCGGAAGATCGCCGTCATCGATGGCTACACCGCCTACACCGGCGGCATCAACATCGCCGACGAGTACGCCAACCTCATCGTCCGCTTCGGCCACTGGAAGGACAGCGGCGTGCGGATCGAGGGGGAGGGAGCCTGGGGCTTTGCCGCCCAGTTCATCCAGATGTGGAAGATGATGGGCCGGACGCTGCCCAACGAGGACGACTACTACCGCCCCCGGCAGGAGGCCCCCGCCACCCCCGGCTACTGCCAGCCCTTCACCGACGGGCCGCTGAACAACCCGGACAACCCCATTGAGGAGGTCTACCTCCAGCTCATCGCCTCCGCCCGGCGGATGCTCTACCTCACCACGCCCTACTACGCGGTGGAATCCTCCATGCAGCAGGCGCTGTGCATCGCGGCGGACTCCGGCGTGGACGTGCGGCTGCTGGTTCCCGCGGTGCCGGACAAGAAGTTTGCCTACATGGTGGCGGAGACCTACTGGGGCGAGCTGCTGGCCCACGGGGTGAAAATCTACCGCTATTCCCCCGGCTTCCTCCACGCCAAGAGCGTGATGGTGGACCGGGAGGCGGCCCTCATCGGCAGCACCAACATGGATTACCGCACCTTTCAGCTGCACTACGAATGCGCGGTGATGCTGTATCATATGCCGGTGGTGGAGGAGCTGCTGGAGGACATGGACGACATCATGGCCCAGAGCAGCCTCTACACCCTGGAGGAGTGGAACCGGCGCCCCTGGCTCCGCCGCACCTTCGCCTCCGTTCTGCGCCTGGGGGCGATCTGGCTGTGAGCTTTGGGGGGCTGGAGGCCCCCGCCGCCCTTTCCGCGCCTGCGCGGGGGCGGGATGACTTTGTAGATACCCGGAGGTCTGTATGTCCCGTGAACTGACGGCCCAGGAGACGGCCGAGCGCAGTCTCATCAAAACCTACCGCAAGACGCTGTGGAACCCCTTCATCGCCGCCGTGAAGCGGTACGCTCTGGTGTCCCCCGGCGACCGCATCGCCGTGTGCATCTCCGGCGGCAAGGACTCCATGGTGCTGGCAAAGCTGATGCAGGAGCTGCAAAAGCACACGGACCAGCCCTTTGAGCTGGTCTTCCTGGCCATGGACCCGGGGTACAGCCCGGAGAACCGGGCGCTGCTCCAGGCCAACGCCGCGGCGCTGGGCATTCCCCTCACCGTGTTTGAGAGCGACATCTTCGCCGTGACCACCCAGGTGGACAAAAACCCCTGCTACCTCTGCGCCCGGATGCGGCGGGGCTGCCTCTACGCCAAGGCCCGGGAGCTGGGGTGCGGCAAGATTGCCCTGGGCCACCATTTTTCCGACGTGGTGGAGACCACGCTGCTGGGATTGTTTTACGGCGCCCAGCTCCAGGCCATGCCACCCAAGCTCCACAGTAAAAATTTCCCGGGGATGGAGCTGATCCGCCCCCTGTACTGCGTGCACGAGGACGCCATCCTGGCCTGGAAGCGGTACAACGGCCTCCGCTTCCTCCAGTGTGCCTGCCGCTTCACCGAGGCCCGGGACGCCTCCGGCGACGGGGTGGGGGAGAGCAAGCGCCAGGAGATGAAGGTGCTGCTGCGGGAGCTGAGAGAGACGAATCCCAACATCGAAAAGAGCATTTTCCGGGCCATCCACGGCGTCCAGCTGGACACCTTTCCCGGTTTCAAGTACCGTGGCCGGGCCCGTTCCTTTTTAGAATACTACGACGGCGCCGCCCTGTGGGACGGCCCGGAGACTTGATTGGAGGTCACCATGGAATTCTATCGCTGTGAGAATACGGACTGCGGCTTTGTGGCCGAGGAGGAGCCGGATGTATGCCCCCGCTGCGGGGGGACCTTTTTCCTCGCCCTGGACGAGGAGGAGCTGACCGCCGGAGACTGGGTTGCCTTAGGCAACCGGGCGGTGGACGAGGAGCGGAAGACGGACGCCCTGGCCTGCTACCAGCGGGCGGCGGCCATGGACGATCCCCTGGGCCTGACCAACCTGGGCTGGTGCTTTGAAAGCGGCATCGGCGTTCCGGCGGACCCCCGCCAGGCGGTGCTGCTGTACGCCCAGGCGGCGGCCCGGGAGTATATGCCCGCCCTGACGAACCTGGGCTACTGCTATACATACGGCATCGGCGTGGAGAAGGATGAGGCCAAGGCCCTGGAGTGCTTCCGCAAGGGGGCGGAGGAGGGCTTTCCCCGGGCGCAGTTCCTGCTGGGGGAGGCCTACCGCCGGGGGGCCGGCGTGGAACAGAACGATGGCGAGGCGGCCCGCTGGTATCAGTCCGCCGCCTGGCTGGGCTATCCAGGCGCCCAGACGGAGCTGGGCCGCTGCTTTGAGTTCGGCACCGGCGTGCCGGAGGATTTGGAGAAGGCGGTGAAGTGGTATCAGTCCGCCGCCGACCAGGGCCATGCCCCGGGCCAGTGCTGTATCGGCTTTTGCTATGAGGCGGGCCGGGGCGTGGAGCAGAGCTGGGAGGAGGCGGTGAAGTGGTACCGCGCCTCCGCGGAGCAGGACTATCCCCGGGCCCAGTGCAATCTGGCCTGGTGCTATGAGTACGGCAAGGGCGTGGAGCAGGACTATGCCGCCGCCGCCAAGCTGTACCGGGCCGCGGCGGATCAGGAGTATCCCCGGGGCGAGCTGTGCACCGGCCTTTGCTGCGAGCGGGGCCGGGGCGTGCCGGTGAACAAGGAGGAGGCAGCGGCCTGGTACCGCAGGGCCGCCGACCACGGCGACGAGGACGGCGCCTGCTGCCTGGGCTATCTCTACGAGAGCGGCGTGGGCGTGGAGCAGAGCTGGGAGGAGGCGGTGAAGTGGTACGCCGTGGCCGCGGAGCGGAACCTCCCCCGGGGCCAGTGCAACCTGGCCTGGTGCCACGAGCACGGCAAGGGCGTGGAGAAGAATTTGGAGACCGCCCTCTCCTGGTACCGCAAGGCGGCGGACCAGGGGGACCCCCGGGGACTGTTCAGCGTGGCCAGGGCCTATGATTACGGCCTGGGCGTGGAGCAGAACGCGGAGGAGGCGGTCCGGTGGTATACCCGGGCGGCGGAGGCCGGCTCCGTCCCCGCCATGTGCGATCTGGGCGTGTGCTACGAGCGGGGCGAGGGCGTGGCCCAGGACATTCAGGAGGCCGCCCGGCTGTACCGGAAGGCCGCAGAGGCGGGGAATGCCCCGGGCCAGTGCAACCTGGGCTATCTCTACGAGATCGGCCAGGGGGTGGAGCAGAGCTGGGAGCAGGCGGTGAAGTGGTACAGCGCCGCCGCCCAGCAGGGAATGCCCCGGGCCCAGTGCAACCTGGCCTGGTGCTATGAGTACGGCAAAGGCGTGGAGCAGAGCGACACCCGGGCGGTTCACTGGTACCGCAAAGCGGCGGACCAGGGGGACCCCCGCGGGATGTTCTGCCTGGGCGTGTGCTACAAGCGGGGCCGGGGCGTGGAGCAGGATTGGCCCACGGCGGTCCAGTGGTATGAAAAGGCCGCCGAACAGGGCTACCCCGCCGCCATGTGCAATCTGGGCGTGTGCTGCGAGCACGGCGAGGGCACGGAGGAGGACATCGTCCGGGCGGCGGAGCTGTACCGCCAGGCGGCGGAGAAGGGCGATCCGGCGGCCCAGTGCAATCTGGGCTACCTCTACGAGTCCGGCCGCGGGGTGGAGCAGAGCTGGGAGCAGGCCGCCAAGTGGTATCAGGCCGCGGCGGAGCAGGGCTATGCCCGGGCCCAGTGCAACTTCGGCGTGTGCTGCGAGTTTGGCAACGGCGTGGAGAAAGACGTGGAGAAGGCCGCCCGGCTGTACCGGGAGGCCGCCGAGAACGGCGACCGGGGAGCGGCCTGCAACCTGGGCTATCTCTACGAGACCGGCGTGGGCGTGAAGCAGGACTGGAAGGAGGCGGTGGCCTGGTACCGCCGGGCAGTGGAGCAGGAGCATCCCCGGGCCCAGTACAACCTGGCCTGGTGTTACGAGCACGGCAAGGGCGTGGAGCAGGACCTCGAAAAGGCCATCGCGCTCTACCAGGCGGCGGCCGACCAGGAGTATGAGGACGCGGCGGAGTGCGTGGCCCGGCTGCGCCAGCAGAAGGGACCGGAGGAAAAGGGCGGAAAGAGCGGGAAAGGCGGCTTTTTGCGAGGCCTTTTCGGCGGCCGCCGCTGAAAAAGAAAAAAATTTCCGAAAACCTATTGACAAAAATCCTCTCTTCTGTATAATAATATCTGTTCGCTGCGGCGAACGGATATAGCGGGTTTGTGTAAAGGTAGCACAGCAGACTCTGACTCTGTATGTGAGGGTTCGAATCCTTCACCCGCTGCCACTAGAAACCCTGTAACCTCAACGGTTGCAGGGTTTCTCTTTGCCCAATTGACCCTTACCCTGACCCTTACCGGGTTTTTTAGAGGTTTTCGATGTACTTCTGCATACGTTTCGCGCTGTCCTCTTTCATGCGCTCAGAGACGTGACCGTAGACATCCAGGGTAAAGGCGGCGGTGGCGTGGCCCAGATTACTTTGGACTGTTTTCACGTCGTCGCCGTTTTGCAGGGACAATACTGCATAGATGTGCGCAGATCATGCACCCTCGCGTTTGGTGCGCCGACCTATACGGCGAATTCCTTGAAGTGATTGTAGACCGTCTGTGGGTGGAGATGGACACCAAACGCCGTGGTGAACACCAGAGCAGTCTGCCGCTCCTTTTCACTCTTCCAGCCCTTCCATTCCCAGCCCGCCCGCAGGCGCTCCTCCGCCTGGGGCTGCTGCCAGCATTTGAGCAGGTCCAGCACAAAGGGAGCGGGGGCGATAACGAGGGTCTTGTCATTCGTCAGCGGTGTGAAGGTGAAACCGCCGTCGGCGATGGGCCGTTTCTGGAGCTGTTTGTTGACAATCAATCTCCGCTTTTCAAAATCAATGCAGTCCCAGGTGAGCCCGATGGCCTCGGCCAGCCGGAGGCCGGTGAAGACCACCACCTTCAGCAATGTCCCGTATCCATCGTCACCGATCACCGCCAGCAGTGCGCGTACCTGTTCGTCGGTAAGGGGCTTGATTTCTTTTCGTTCCACCCTGGGGAGCGTGACGGCCTCGGCTGGATTCCGGCGCATATACGCCAACCTGACCGCGGTGGAGAGGCATTTGCTCAATATCCCATGGACATTGCGGATGCTCTTGGGGCTGAGGGACTTTTTCTCTCCTTTTCCCCGCAGGAGGGCATTGTAGAAGGACTGGATACGGTGCGGGTCCAGTTGGGAGAGCGGAACATGCCCCAGTGCGGGCAGGATGTGCGCCTTGGCCTGAGCTCTGTAGTGCTTGATGGTGGACCATTTTTTATTGCCTGTATAGCTAAATCAGCCGTTATAAGGCGGCAAATCGTTTCATAGGCAGAGGCCGCAAACCCGTATGAAATGGGCGTTTTTTCAAATCCTACGAATAAGGCGGCATATCCTGTAACAGCATAGTTTTGTAAAGTTGGGCACCATTTGGGCACCACAAAACAAAAAAACAGCAAGCCCTTGTGTGGCCCGCTGACGGTTTTAGTATACCACACCCTCCCCGAAACCGCAAGAGGCCGGACGGAGTTTGCGGGCGGGGCCGGGCGTGGACAAATAGAGTCTCCAAAACCCTGACAGAACGGGTCTCTGCGGACGCGGAACCGAGGGGGCCTGTATCATTTCACCTGAACCCCCGGAAACGTGGTTCCATCGTTCCGCATGACAGCCCCGGCGTGAGACTGAACCCCGTCTCATGCCGGGGCTGTTTCCATGCGCGGCGGGAATCCCAATCCCAACGAAAACAATCGTGGAAAACAATCGTGGCAAGCAGGGCAGGAGTATATACACTCCTGCAAAACGCTTGTTGGGTACTGGAACCCAAACCCCGGAAAAGGGCCGCCACCGGCGGCCTCTTTCATCGCCCCTGACGGGACGGCTGCGCGTCCTGCCGGATGCTTTCAAACATGAGGCATACTCCCAGCCGGTCAAGTCTCCCGTATTCAGCGCCCGCAAGGGCGCGTAGCCGCTCCACCTGTGGAGCGTTCGCAAGGCAGCGCAAGCGGCCCTTGCCGGGGGATTGGGGGCGGCCCCCAACAAGCAGATTTTACAGGTTTTCGCCAAGGCGAAAATCGGGAAAATCGCAAAGTGTGTACCACTTTGCCCTGCTTGCCGCTATTGTTTTAGCGGAAACGCCCCTTCCCCAGCCGGTACGGTTTCCCCCGTCCCGTCCGGGACGAGTTTCAACAGCACGGAGGCGTAGAACACCCCGCCTTTCTGCTCAAACTGCACCGTGCCGCCGTACCGGGCGGCAATCTCCCGCACGGATTCCACGCCGATTCCGGCCCCCTCCCGTTTGGAGGAAAGCGGCGTGTCCCCGTCGAACACCACCGGCGTCACACATGGATTGTCCACCAGAATCAAAAGCGTGGAGCCGCCCCGCCGCTTGACCCGGAGCTTAATGGTCTGCGGCCCTCCCGTCGCCTCCCGCTTGCAGGATTCCACCGCGTTTTCCAGCAGGTTCCCCAGCAGCACCGTAATGTCCGTGCTGGACACCGGGCAGCCGTCCGGGTAGTCTATCCCCGCTTCAAAGGCAATCCCGCCGTCCCGCGCCGAGGCCGCGTAGTAGCATACGACGGCGTTCACCACGTCGTTGCGGCAATACCGCTCCCAAGTGTCCGGGGGCAGCTGGCTTTGATACAGTTCGATGTATTCCGCAAGCCCCGCCTTGTCGTCATGCTCCAGATAGGACTTCACCACGGCCAAATGCTGTCGGAGGTCGTGGCGGGCCTTGCGCGTCTCGTCCATGTGGGCGGCCAGCAGGTCATACTGCTTTTTCTGCGCCATCAGGTTCCGGTCGGCGTACCGGAGCGATTCCTCCAGCTGCGTCCGGGCGCGGGAGGTCTCCAGCACTTTCAGCCCTACAAAAGACGTATAGCAGGCCCCAAACAGCATGAGGTATCGGGACACCATAAACTGCCACGTCGCGTAGGCGTACACGTCGCTGGTAAAGCAGTAGAGCATACCGAAAATCGTGGGAAACAGCGGGATTTTCCAGAACCGCCGCCACATCTCCACGTCCCCTATTTTCAGCGCGTCGGCCACCGTATGGGTGAAAAACCGGAGCAGGAACGGGCAGGTAATCAGGTAGATCACCACACGGGCGATATTGTAGATCAGATAAGGGTGCCGGTCGGAGAAATCCCAAAAGAACCGGCTTTCAATAAAGTTGGCGTTACCCAGCACAAAAAACTGCCACGCCAGAAACAGCAGCCATGTAAACATGAGCTTTGGAAAGCTGTCCTTAATGAGCAGGAACGCAAGGGCCAGAAAGACCAGCAGAAAGCCGTAGCGCGTGGCCGTCGTCCACCGGGCCGCCGCCTCGTAGCCGCCTAAGTTGATGGTGAAAAAGACGCCGCTATATAGGGCCGTCAACACCACTTGCAGCGCCACGATCTGCCGGAAAGGAATACGGAGCCTGTCGCGGCATATCCAGTACCGGGGCAGCGTGAAGGGCAGGGAATCAAGGAAGGGGAACAAAAGCACCATTAGCGCGTCAACCGTGTCCATCATAAAAGCGCGTCCTCCCTTTCCCGCTGGAACAGATAGGCGCTGTACAGCCCTTCCAGCTTTTTCTTCTCCCGCTGGGCAAAGGGGACGCCTGCCCCGTTGTCCATCCGGAACGCCAGCGCGTCGATTCGCTCCACCCGTTCCGCGTTGACGATACAGCCCTTGTAGCAGGGCAAAAACTGCGGATAGGGGGCCAGCAGCCCCGCCAGCTCCCCGAAGGGCAGACGGAACCGGAGGACGCCCCGCCTGTCGGTATGGATTTGGGTGTAGTGTTCGTCCTTGTCGCACCAGAGGATTTCACGGAGCAGCACCTTTTCCTGTTCCACCCGGACAAACCGGGCGCTGCGGATCTTCTCCACCCCGGCCAGCTCCATTGTCTTTTCAAAGTCGCCGTAGTCGTAGGGCTTGACCAGATACCCGCAGGCCCGCACCCCGTAGCTCTCGACGGCGTGGCTCACGCTGGTGGTGACGAACACCAACGCCGCCAGCTTGTCCTTCTCCCGGATTTTCCGGGCCGTGTCAATGCCGGAAAGCCCGTCCATGTACTGGTCGATAAAAATAACGTCCCACGCCTCCGGCTGGAATTGGGACAAAAAATCCTCCCCGCTGGAAAACTCCCCGACGGCGGGCGTTTCCCCGGCGTAATGCCCGTTTAAGTATTGGTGCAGGCACTTCCGTAACGCCTCCCTGCACGATTCAAGGTCGTCTATGATTGCGGCTCTCATGTCAAAAGCCCTCCCTCCGTATCACAAAGTTTTTTCGTTGTCAAGACCATTTTACCGCAAAAATCCCGTTTTGACCATGCAAGTTACGGCCAAAAATGTCAAGTTGCGGCCACCCCCTTGAAAAACGCCGTTTTTTTCCCTATGCTGAACGTGTAGAAAGCAATCTGGACAGGAAGGAGGCCGCCTATGTGGAGCATGATTGTCTGCGACGGCGACGGAGCGGAGCGGGAACAGCTGATGGATTTGGCCCGCCAGTGTTTGGAGGAAAAGGAGGTGGAGGCAGAGGTCACGGGCTGCGCGGATTGGCCGGAGCTGGACGGCATGGTAAAGCGGGCGCTGCCGGACGCGGTGATCGTGGCGCAAGACAGCGTGGAGGGCTTAAACACCATCACCAGCGCGCGGCTCCTGTCCCGGAAAATCATCTGGTTTTCCGATTTGGATTTTGGGGTACAGGCGTACCGGCTGTGTGTGCCGTTCTTCTGCCAAAAGCCCGTGACGCGCTACAAGATGGAACAGGCATTGACGCGGTTCATGGAGATAAGCCGGGGGGCCGGGAAAGCATAGGAGTTTCAAAAAAGCAATCAAGCGGATTTGAAGGGGGTATACCCCCTTCAAGCAGCTCCAAAGGAGCTGCTTGAAAAACCCCTGTCTGTCCGCATACGAAACGATAGGAGGGAACGTTTATGTTGAGAACGAGAAAACGGATAGGGGCTGCGCTGCTGGCCGCCGCGCTGGTGTTTTCCCAGCTGGGGGCCACGGCCTACGCGGTGGAATCCCCGGCAGGCACCGGCCTGTGTGAACACCACACGGCCCATGACGCTGTGTGCGGCTATGTGGAGGCCATACCGGGCCACGACTGCGAACACGAACACACGCCGGAGTGCTACACGGACGAGCTGATCTGCGGCATGGACGAGGACGCGGAGCAGACGGCCACCGGCAGCGACGCGGGCCACCGGCACGGGCAGGCGTGTTACGCGCTGGACTGCCCCCATGAGCGCGGGGAGCATGACGACGATTGCGGCTACATAGAGGCCGTTGCGGATACGCCCTGCGGTTACGTCTGCGAAGTCTGCGCCGGGGAGCCGGACAAGGACAGCGGCAAAGAGGAACCCACCGCCAGCGGAAACGGTTTGACCGCGCCGGAGAAAACGGGGCCGGAAACCGGGGAGCCGGGAGATACGGGGACGATCACCGTCACGGCCTTTGACGGGATTCCCGACGCGGTGAAACAGCAGAGCGTCCCAGCGGGTACGACGCTGGACGGCCTGACCCTGCCCGCCACGCTGGGCGCGTCCGGGTATGTGGCAGCCGACGATACCGACCCGGAGCCGGAGGCAATCACCATAACCGGCGTGACGTGGGAGCCGGACAGCCCGTGGGACGACACCGCCGAACAGGGCGGCTATCTCTTTACGCCTGTTCTTCCAGCAGGTTATACGCTGGCCGACGGCGTGGAGCTGCCGGAGATTGATGTGCTGATTGGCGGGGCAGTCACGCTTGCCCTTCAAGGCGACGTTCTCACCGTGACCTTTGACAGCAACGGCACGGGCGGCACGGACGGAGACAACAACGAAATGAAAACGGCCATTGAAACCGCGCTGTCTGGCGACGATAAAGCGGACGTTGCCACCATAAAACTCATCGGCAACGCGACGGAGATCACCCGCTACAACTGGAAACACCTGATTGACCTCTATAACGAAAGCAGCGGCTGGGACAGCCTGACGGCCCTCGACCTGTCCGGCATGGGGAACCTGACCACGGTAAAGAATGATACGGGCATGGTGAAGACCCAACAAACAAAACTGCAAACGCTGACCCTCCCTGACAGCGTGACCGAAATTGGGGATTATGCGTTTTCGAGCTGCGCAAACCTCGCCCTGACCGGGCTGCCGGACGGCGTGGAACAAATTGGGGTTTCTGCGTTTTTCGACTGCACGGGGATTACCCTGAAAGAGCTGCCGGTCGGCGTGGAACAAATTGGGAGTGATGCGTTTTCCGGCTGCACGGGGATTACCCTGAAAGAGCTGCCGGTCGGTGTGACCTATATTGGGGATGGTGCGTTTAGAGGCTGCACGGGGATTACCCTGAAAGAGCTGCCGGCCGGCGTGACCGAAATTGGGGGTTATGCGTTTTACGGCTGCACGAAGATCACACTGGACTCGCTGCCGGTCGGCGTGACCGAAATTGGGGGTTTTGCGTTTTCCGGCTGCACGGGGATTACCCTGAAAGAGTTGCCGGCCGGCGTGACCGAAATTGGGGGACATGCGTTTGAGAGCTGCACGGGGATTACCAGCCTGACAATCCCGGACAGCGTGACCGAAATTGGGGATGTTGCGTTTTCCGGCTGCACAAAACTGAAATCAGTCACCTTTCTGGGGAAAACACCCCCCACGTTTGGGACGGACATATTTGACGGTATCACCCCCCAGCCCACCGTGTATGTGCCGGAGGGGGCGACGGGCTATCCCGACAGCTTGAATGTGCAAACTGGCATACTAACCGTGACCTTTTCCAGCAACGGCACGGGCGGCACGAGCATGAACGACAACGACATGAAAACGGCGATTGACGCCGCCCTTGCGTCTGGCAGCGACAAAAAAACTGTTACCACCATCAAGCTCACCGGCGACGCGGCGGAGATCACCCGCTATAACTGGCGGTATTTGAAAGAACAGTATAACAGCAATAGCGGCTGGGACAGCCTGACGGCCCTTGATTTGTCCGGCATGACGAACCTTGAAGCGATACGGCAAGATACAGGGGGTTCTATGGGCCAAGCAACAAAACTGACCAGCCTGACCCTCCCGAACAGCGTGACCGAAATTGGGGATTCTGCGTTTGACCTCTGCAAGAATCTCAACCTGACCGAGCTGCCGGGCGGCGTGGAACAAATTGGGGATTCTGCGTTTAGAGACTGCACGGGTATTACCCTGACCGAACTGCCGGGCGGCGTGACACAAATTGGGGATTCTGCGTTTAACGGCTGCACGGGTATTACCCTGACCGAGCTGCCGGGCGGCATGGAACAAATTGGGGCTACTGCGTTTTCCGGCTGCACGGGGATTACCCTGACCGAGCTGCCGGGCAGCGTGAAACAAATTGGGGCTGCTGCGTTTTACGGCTGCACGGGTATTACCCTGACCGAGCTGCCGGGCGGCGTGACACGAATTGAGCTTTATGCGTTTTCCGGCTGCACGGGGATTACCCTGACCGAGCTGCCGGGCAGCGTGACACAAATTAGGGAGTGGGCGTTTTACGGCTGCACGGGCCTTGACGATCTGACGATACCGGCAAGCGTGGAGAGCATTGGCGATTACGCTTTCTATGACTGTACGAACCTGAAAAAAGTGACCTTTGAAGGGAAAACGGCCCCCTCGTTTGGTACGGACGTATTTGGCAATATCACCCCCCAGCCCACCGTGTATGTGCCGGAGGGGGCGACGGGCTATGAGGGCTTAGACCCACAAGAAACCAGCGACCTGGACGGCGACGGCCACCATGACGGCGACGAGGCGGCGTTCAAGGCAATTCTTGACGCGCACCCCACATTAAAGAACATTTCCGGCGTGGACGCGAACGACCCAGCAAGCTGGGAAAGGGCAAGATTGGTACAATGGGACAGCGGCACCCCGAAAAGGATTACTTCCCTGCACTTATCCGATAAAGGCTTGTCGGGAACGCTGGACGTGGGGAAACTGACGCAACTAGAAATGCTGTACTGCGCCAGTAACCAGCTGTCGGAATTGAAGGGGCTGGGGAACCTGACGAACCTGCAAACTCTGTACTGCTCCTATAACCCGTTCACCTCATTCACGACAAAAGACGGTCATACTCTGACCGTGACCCCGGCAACGGGCGGCACGGTATGGCTGACGGCCTTTGACTTGAGCAAAAACAGGGTGGAGCTGACCGCCCAGCCGGACAGCGGATATACCTTCCAAGCATGGACGGGCCTCCCTGCGGGAGCCGCCAATACCCAAACCACTACCTTTTCCCTGTCAGAAAACATCAGTATCAGCGCCGCCTTTGACCCCATCAATCTGACACTGGCCTTTGCCGACGGCGCCCCGCCCCAGCAAGGGGCCGCTATGGGAGATGGGGATTATTGTTGGCGAGACAATACTACTTGCTTTCTTTATCCCCAAGGGGATCGGGAATTGCTGCTGTCCGGCGGAGGCTCTATCGCGATTTACTGGGCCTACCCCGACCCATCGCTCCGCGTCTTTCGCGGTCGCCTGACGGGCGATGTGAAAGCGGGATTTGGGATAGGCGCCCTTTTGGTTTCTCCGTCAGACCCATACGATTATGCGCCAGCCAGCCTGATCCTGAACGGCGGCGGCTTTACGCTGCAAGGGAACCTTGGCATCGAATCTCCATCCAGCGCAAAGATTACCGGAGGGCTGACGGTGGACGGCGACATTTTCCTCTCTCCAGACAGCGTGCTGGAGGCCGAAGGTTCCTTCGCCCAGACTGGCGGACATAAGGTTAGCCTGGGGAACAACGCCCTGTTGGAGTTGCAGGACCAGCCCGCGGCGGATTGGCTGAACCGGCTGGAATATGATTATAATTCCTATTACCCAGACGTCCCGGCGCGGGCGGTCTTTGCCGACGGGGAATACATCGTGGGCAAAGACGGAGTGGTAAAGCTGGAACAGGCCGCAACGCCGGTGGCAACCCCGGCGGGCGGGGCGTACAGCATGGCCCAGACCGTCACCCTCACCTGCGCCATCAGCGGGGCGACCATCTACTATACGCTGGACGGCTCCGACCCGGCAACAAGCGGCACACGGCAGACCTATTCCGCGCCCATTTCCGTGCCGGCGGGCACCACCCTCAAAGCCTACGCCACAGCTTCGGGATATGCGGGCAGCGCGGTGCTGACGGAGATATATACCAAAAAGGCAAGCAGCGGAGGCGGTAGCAGCAGCAACGGCGGCACCAACCGAAATTATATCATCACCACCCCGGAACCGCCGAAGCCCAATAACCCCGTACTGGCCGTGATCGAGCTGCCCGTGTCCGTGGGGAACGGCACGGCCACCGGCAAGCCGGACGACGGGCGCACGGCGTCGGCCATATCCGAGGCCGGAAAGGACGCCAGGGCCAAGACAAACGGGATTGCGGTGCAGTACGACGCGAAAACGTCCACCACCTACGACGGCTTTTCCATCGTCATTCAGCGGGCCACACTTGACCGGCTGATCGCCGCCAAGGTGCAATATGTCACCTTGAACACCGGCGTTGTGGATATGACATTTGACCTTGCCGCCCTTGTGGAGATTCAGAAACAGGCCACCGGCGACATTACCCTGACCGCCAAGCGGGAAACCGGCCTTGCCGGGGACGCGCTGGCCGCTGTCGGCTCCCGCCCCGCCTACCGTTTGAGCGTGGGCTACACCGGCGCGGACGGCAAGGCGGCCACGGTTGACAGCTTCGGCGCGGGCCGCGTCACCGTGGGGCTGGCCTATCAGCCCGCCGCCACCGAGCAGACCGGCAGCCTGTATCTGGTTTACAGCGCGGACGGCAAGGGCGCGGAATGGCTGTATCAATCCAGCTATGACAGGAACAGCGGGAATGTGATCGCCTCCACCGGGCATTTTAGCGTTTACGCCGTGGGCCACCGGCCCGCCCCGGCTTTTACCGACACCGTGAATCATTGGGCCAAAGCGGATATTGACTTTGTGGCAAGCCGGGGCCTGTTCTCCGGCACAGCGGAAACCACCTTTACGCCGGACGGCACCACCACGCGGGGAATGTTCGTTGTGGCGCTGGGACGGCTGGCCGGGATAGACCCCGCCGCCTATCCTTCCAGCCGGTTCACCGACGTTGCCGCCACCGCCTACTACGCGCCCTATGTGGAGTGGGCGGCCTCCAAGGGCATTGTGAACGGCACCGGGGACAAGACCTTTAGCCCCGACGCCACCATCACCCGCGAACAGATGGCGGCCATTATGCAGCGTTACGCCGACAAGCTGGGGTACACCCTCCCCGTGGCCCGTGAGGCGGAGATTTTCGCGGACGAGGGGCAGATCACAAGCGGCATGAAAAACGCGGTACAGGCCATTCAGCAAGCCGGTATTATGAACGGCAAGGGCGGCCACCGCTTCGGCCCCAAGGACACCGCCACCCGCGCCGAGGCCGCCGCCGTCCTGCGGCGTTTCGTGGAAATCGTCATTGAGCCCGCCGCCGCTGGCGGCTGGGGGCAGAACGACGCCGGGAAATGGTTGTACTATGAGAACAACAAGCCCGTGACCGGCTGGAAACAGATTGACGGCACATGGTACTACTTCGACGCTGCGGGCCTCATGCAAGCCGGGGGCTGGCAGGAAATCAGCGGCAAGTGGTACTACTTCTACCCGGACGGCGCTATGGCCGTCAATACCAAAATTGACGGCTACGAGATCGGCCCGGACGGGGCAAGAAAAGAATAGCAAATACACAAAGGAAGGCGCTGCGGGATACAAAACCCGGCAGCGCCTTCCTTATCTTCTCATAACCTCATTTGTCAATCCGGGCACCATTTCGCCTGAAATAACGCTACCCATAACACAAGGCGCTGGGCCATAGAATCCAGTAACCATGCGGCTTTGTAGCCTTTTTTGCTTTCATTAAGCTAACCGGAAATAGCATAATAATTTTATAATTTTTATCAAACATGTAGTCTTCCAGCCAAATCGCCATCCACTCCTCTAGGGTCATTTGGCTGGGTTCGATATACGTCCCGTCGTCCAGCTCCGTGGTGATCTCGGCAAGCCTCTCCCGTACTTCTTTCTGGGTTTTACCGTAAATGGATCGCTGTGTCTGTCGCCCGGTCACCGGGGCGAAGCCCGTCGTATATCTGGCCTCCCAGCGGCCGTCAGATCGTTTTCGGATGGTCCCGGCCCCTTGCGCATTTTTCTTCGTCTTGCGCGGCATATTGACTCCTTTCCGGGGTATTGGACCGATCCACCGTGATAAGGTGGTTCTATTGTAACCTCATCACGGTGGTCGGTCAAAGGGGCTATTGTAAACTTTCTTTCGACAGGAATTCCAGCAGGGCCTCCTTGGGAATCCGGATCTGTCGACCGACCCGGATGCTCCTGATTTGCCCAGAGCGCACCAGCTCATAGGCGGTGTTCCTGCCGATGTCCAGCACAGGCATGAGGTCCTCCACATGCAGGGTGAGTGGGAGCTCGCCATAGGAGACGGGCGCTTATCCATGTCCGCCGCCCCTTTTCAGAGAGGCAAGGTAGACGCGGGTCCCGTCGTCCCTGCCGTGGCCCAACAGCTTTGCCACCGCCCACCGGGCGTTGCCCTCCTGGATAAACTGCTGATACCACTCCGCCGCCCGGGTGTGGCGTAGGCCGTGGAAGGTTATGGGGCGACAGGAATCCGGGGCCTGGACCCGTTCCCGGTTCTGATAGATGAACGCCTGGGGTTCCTTGATGGCCGCATGGGTCAGCTCCCTGTCAGGGACAAAGAGCTTATGGCCCCGCTCTGTGTGCTCCAGGTGAAGCCGAAGACGATACAACAGACTATCATTTAGCAGTACTGTCCGCACCAGTCTGCCCTTACCCTTTATGGTGAGGGCGTTTTCTTTTATAGCTTTTGCAGCCGTGGCGGTATCGGTGCGGAAGCACTCGTGGATGCGCAGGGCGGCGTAACGGCTTAGATAGAGGATCGTAATGTAGTCCTCCCGTCCCGCATCCAGCGCACAAGCCAGCATGCGGTTGAACTCCGGGTGGCTCCAGGTGCGGTCCACGTCGCCGAAGCTGCGTCGCTGAAGCATCAGGGCGTCGTTGTCCGGCAGCTCATAGCGGGGCGTAGGGATCAGGTCGTGGAAGAAGCGGATGGCGGACAGGTCGGTTTTGATGGTGGAGGCCGTCCGGCCCTTCTCTTGGAGGGAGTCCACGTAGGCGAAGATATGCTTGGGGGCGAGGTTCGCCAGCCGCTCCAGCTAGTACTCCTCCGCCAGAAAGCGGCAGAACCGCTGCATGGCCTCATAGTACCGCTGCCGGGTGCGGAAGCTCCCCTGGCGGTTGTGCCGGTAGAGCTTATCAAGCTGCGCGAGAAGGTTGTTATATTGGTTTGACAAAGTCAACATCCTTTCTAAAAAGGACGCAGCTTGCCCATTGGCGCGCCGAAGGATTTCCGGCGGTTTTCCGTCCGACGCAGCGACAAGTTCCCAGCTTACGGCCTCCTCAGACCCTGGTATATCTGGCTTTCGCTATGTCCACAGGCTCAGAATCGGGAACCTGTCTCTGTTGGACCGTTGAGTATGCTCACCGCATACCCGCTTTAAGCGGGCGGGAGAAAGGCTCCCGCGGCGGATGCGCGCCCTTGGGTAAGGGGCAGAATGCTGCCGGCGTCTGTGAACCCACCTCCGGCAGTGCGGTGGGCATAGAGGTGAACGGGGAGCCCCACCCTGCCGGTGGTGAGGCTGGCCGGCTGTCGTGGCCGGCCCGAGGAAACGAAAACTGGATGTTGCATGTGACATAACGGTGCTCCTTTCGGGCGCCCTTGGCGGCTGTGGGGTGACAGGTCCCCAGCCGTTGCGCATCGCGCCGGGCATTGCTCCTTGATTCTGGACGCAAAAAGGCCTGAAAACAAATCGTCACTTGTTTTCAGGCCCAATGGGTCCGTATTCGACTCCATGATGCAGTACGCCGATCGGTGTGTTCCAGAGTTGGGCCAAAAACGGCCCGTACAGGCGCCGGTTTGAAAGGCGGCCATCGGTTCCGGTGTCAGGCGATTTAGGCAGGGCGGCTTCAAGAGGGTCCGCATCCCTGAACAGGCAAAATATGTCTGCCCCATCTGCCCAACACACTAGAACTGACTATTCTCGGTATCTGGGCATACCTCACCCCTTGACGGGTTCGTCAGTCATTCCGGTCCACATCCATTCCCGACCGCCGACTCAGACGCACACACCGGCGGATGGATGCAAGGTGGATCGCTTGCCTGCGACCTCCGGCAAGAGGCGGCGGGGAGCCGCACGACCCACCCGTTAAACGGGCATCCCCATCAGCAAGAACGGACAAAATCATACCATGCACGGAGCGTTCGCTCCGCTGGGTGCGGCGGGTGCCTCCGCCGTCCCATTTTATCTCTGACCAATTACAGCACAGACCACCGATCAAGTCTCTCGGGCTTTGGGATGCTGTCCTACTGACATCCACACAACGGCGCGCCCGCGGCTATAGGTGGCTGGACGCACATACCAGGATTGCCGCACGGTATCTATGCCCACCGCCTTCCGGTTTTGTTAAGTCAAGCCGGTAAAATCTCTATGTATTTATTAATATACCCATTCAAAGCTTTGTAAAGGATGCAATTATCAATCATTTGTAAACTGATATACTGCCTAATGTTATGTAGTACCGACAATCAAAGTTCAGCCGATTAGATTCCTACATATCTTGAGGGATACCGTTGCCTGTCAGGCAAGGAATAGGTTCTCCAGTACGTTTATTTTGCTTTTGCCTCTCGCCGGTACTCCTTACACCTCGCTCTCCCTGCTCTGCCGCAGCATCCGATAGCCCACGCCGATGTGGGTCTGAATGAATTGAGGGTGGCTGGGGTCGGCCTCCAGCTTTTTGCGCAGGGTCGCCATGAACACCCGGAGAGACGGCGTGTCCGAGGCAGCGGGGCTCCCCCACACCTCGTTGAGGATGTAGTTATGGGTCAGCACCTTCCCCGTGTTTTTTGCCAGCAGGCACAGCAGCTTATACTCGATGGGGGTCAGATGGATCTCCATCCCGTCCCGGTAGGCGCAGCCTGCGGCGTAGTCGATCCTCAGCCCGCCGTTTTCGTAAACGCTGGCTTCCTGGCTGGTCTTTTCGCCGTCGTACCGGACTCGGCGCAGGGCCACCCGCAGGCGGGCCAGCAGCTCGTCCACCGAGAAGGGCTTGGTGAGATAGTCGTCCGCCCCCGCATCCAGGGCGGCCACCTTATCGCTGTCCTCACTGCGGGCGGAGACCACGATGATGGGCATATTGCTCCAGGAGCGGATCTTTTTGATGATATCCACCCCGTCCATATCGGGCAGTCCTAAATCCAGCAGCATCACGTCCGGGCGGTAGGACAGGGCGTCCAGAACGGCACCGGCACCGGTCTTGGCCCGGTGATACTGGTAGTTCTGTGTCTCCAGGGTGGTGGCGATCAGGTTTCCCACCGCCGCGTCATCCTCCACCACTAAAATCTGTGGTTTATTCATGGGTATTCACCTCCGAAGCGCGTAATGTAAAGCAGAAACAAGCCCCATGGGGTTCGTTGTCGGTCACGGCGATGACACCTCCATGAGCGGTCACGATGGACTTACAAAGGGACAGTCCCAGGCCCAGACCCCGGCGCCCGTCCCCTCGGGTGTTGTCCGCCGTGTAGAACATATCAAAAAGCTTGCCCTTGGCCGCGTCTGGAATGCCCGGGCCGTCGTCCGAGATCTTCACCAGCACCTGCCCACCAAAAGGCTTGGCGGACAACGTGATGTGGGAACCATCCGGAGTGTATTTGATGGCGTTGTTGACCATATTGATGACCACCTGGACAATGAGCCGGGCGTCCATATCAGCCATCAGCAGGTCGTCGGCCAGCTCTGCGGCGATATGGTGCTTGGGCGCGTTGCGGTCCAAATGAGACAGGGCCTCCTGAAACACATCGTCCAGCAGCTCCGGCTGAATGTTCAGCTTCATGGTTCCATTCTCCATCCGGGTGATGGACAGCAGGTTCTCCACCAGATTGATGAGCCACATGGAGTCGTCATAGATGGATGTATAAAGACGAAGACGCTTCTCTCGGTCCAACACCTCGCTGTTTTCCATGAGAATGCCGGCGTTCCCCGAAATGCTGGTCAGGGGGGTGCGCAGGTCGTGGGAGATGGCCCGGAGCAGGTTGGCTCGTAGGGCCTCCTGGCGGGCGGACTCCTCCATCTGCTGCTTGGACCGGACCATGGCATCCTTCTCCAACGCCAGGCCGCACTCGTCCAGGATGGCCACCATCAGATTCTTTTCAAAGGCCTCCAGCCCATGCTCCTTTGGAATGGGGACTCCGGCCACGGCCAGCACCCGTTCCGAGCCCCGGACCGCCATATAAAGGCATTTGGCGCTGGGCAGGGTGTTCGTGGTGGCGCCGGCGTGTTTGTTGTTCTTGAGCACCCACTCGGCTACCGCCCGCTCCGGCGGCCCAGCGCAAGCCGCAAGGTCCTCCGCCTCCCCATAGGGGTATTGCTTCACCTCCCGGAGGGCGCCGTCCTCACCCACAGGATAGAGCAAAAGCCCACGCTCCAGCAGCTTGCCAAGCTGGGTGGCGGTCACGGTCAGGATGGCCTCGGCGTCCTCCGCCTTTTGCAGCTGCCGGCTGGTCTCCAGCAGCACCTCGGTCCGGTAGGCCTTACCGGCGCTCTGGACCGCCTGCCGCTTGATGCGGGTGGTCAGGGAGCTGCCCAGCAGGGCCACCACGAACATGACGGCGAAGGTTGCGAGATAGCTGGGATCGCTCATCAGAGTGAAATAGGGGTAGGTAAAGAAGAAATTAAATACCAGCACGGAGAGCAGGGAGGCCATCAGGCTGTATGCGCGCCCTGTGGTCACCATAGCGACTCCCAGCACCCCCAGGATATAGACCATGATCATGTTGGCGGCATTGAAGCCCAGCTCCCTAAACCCGTAGCCCACGGCGGTGCAGAGGGCCAGGATGCCCAGTGTCTTCATGGTGTCCGCCAATGTAAAACGCTCCTGGATCCGCTTTATGGAGCGGCCTCTCCCGCCCGGTGAGGAAACAGCGCCGTCGGGGATGATGTAGATGTCCAGTCCGGGGGCCAATTCATTGAGACGGTCCATGAGCGTGTTGGACTGGCGCAGCAGACCGCGTTTCACCGGGCTGCGGCCCAGCACGATCTTTGTGATGCCTCCCACCCGGGCGTACTCCGCGATCTGCACCACCGGGTCGTCCCCGTATACCGTAGTGATCCGGGCGCCCAGCTCCTCCGCCAGGCGCAGATTGGCCCGCAGCTGCCGCCGTTCCGGTTCACTCTGGTTCTGAAAGTCCGGCGTTTCCACAAACAGGGCGGTAAAGGCCCCGTGGAAGGCCTCCGCCATCCGGGCCGCGGTACGGATGACCTTGGCGTTGGAGGGGGCGCCGGAGAGGCAGATCAGGATGTGCTCCCCCGCCCTGGGTCTGGATACATCCGAATCCCCCGGTACCCGCTCCAGCCGGTCCGCCGTTCTGCGCAGGGCGATCTCACGCAGGGCGGCCAGGTTTTTTTCCGTAAAGAAGTGGCCCATAGCCTGGGCAGCCTGACGCTGGCGGTAGATTTTCCCCGCCTGAAGCCGCTCCAGCAGATCGGCGGGCTCCAGGTCCACCACCTCCACCTGGGCGGCGGAGTCAAACACGGAGTCGGGGATCCGCTCGCTGACGACCACACCGGTGATGGAGGCCACCACATCGTTCAGGCTCTCCAGATGCTGGACATTGACCGTCGTATAAACGTCGATACCGGAGCGCAGCAGCTCCTGCACATCCTGATACCGCTTGAGGTGGCGGCAGCCCTCGGCGTTGGTGTGGGCCAGCTCGTCCACCAGCAAAAGCTGGGGGCGGCGGGCAAGGGCGGCGTCCAAATCAAATTCCCGCAGCTCCATCCCCTTATAGGGAATCTTCCGGGGCGGGAGGACCTCCAGCCCGTCCAGCAGCGCCATGGTCTCCGGCCGGGTATGCGGTTCGATGTATCCGGCCACCACGTCCAGTCCGGCGGCCTTGGCCCGGTGGGCGGCCTCCAGCATGGCGTAGGTCTTGCCCACGCCGGCGGCGTATCCAAAAAATATTTTCAGCCTGCCGTCGGATGGCTTAGAACTTGCCCGCGCCATATTGTCTAACAGGGCGTCGGGATCCGGGCGAAAATCATTCACGGGACCACCTCCCTTTCTGCTATATCGTCCAAAGTATAGCACAAGACCGCTGAGAAAGGCATTGGAATTTCCTCCGCCGTATTAAAATTATATAAATAGGCGTCTTAATGCGGCGTTAATATACGGGGATTTGTCTTAACGGAATGCTCATTCTTTCCGTGATACAATGAATCAAACGTCATTCCATGCGAGTCGGGGTACAACGGTGAAGAAAACGGTGGAGGATTGCCATGCCATTTTGGAAGCGGGAGCAAATTAAACCGGCGCAGATCATCCTCCTCGGCTTTTTCTTTCTGATTCTCACAGGAACCGCCCTTCTTATGCTGCCCTTCGCCACCGTTGCGCCGGGGGGCGCGTCTTTGGGGGACGCGCTGTTCACCGCGACTTCCGCCACCTGCGTTACCGGGTTGGTGATCCACGACACGGCACTTTACTGGACCCCCTTCGGCCAGACGGTCATTCTGCTGCTCATTCAGGTCGGCGGCATGGGCGTTGTCACTATGGCGGTGGCTGTCGCCACCTTTACCGGGCAGAAGATCGGGCTGAAGCAGCGCTGGATCATGCAGGAATCCATTGCGGCCCCGCAGGTGGGCGGAATCGTACGCCAAACCAGATTTATCCTGCGCACGGCCCTTTGCATTGAGGCCGCCGGGGCATTGCTGCTGGCCTTTCGGTTCTGTCCCCAATTTGGTTTGGGAAGGGGACTGTGGTACGCGGTGTTCCACGCCGTTTCCGCCTTCTGTAACGCGGGCTTTGACCTAATGGGCACAAGCCGGCCCTTTTCCTCGCTGACGCAGTACACGGGTGACCCGCTGGTAAACGGGGCTGTTACCCTGTTGATCCTGATGGGCGGCATCGGGTTTTTGACCTGGCACGATGTGGCGGAGCACAAGTTCCATTGGAAGCGGTACCGCCTGCAGACCAAGCTGATCCTGGGTACCACGGCGGCACTGCTGGCGGCGGGTTTTCTCTTTTTCCTCCTATACGAATTCCGCCTGCCCCAATGGCGGGGCCTGTCTATGGGGGAGCGGGTCCAGGCGGCCTGGTTCCAGTCCGTGACCCCCCGCACCGCCGGGTTCAACACCGTGGACCTGACCGCGCTGAGCCAGCCCGGCCAGCTTCTCACCATCCTGCTCATGCTCGTCGGCGGTTCTCCCGGCTCCACGGCGGGCGGCTTCAAAACCACCTCCCTGGCGGTCCTGCTCCTTGGGGTCCGGGCGATCTTTCATCGGCGGGACTGCCCCCAGTGCTTCGGAAGACGAGTGCCGGACGAGGCGCTGCGCAACGCCTGCGCCATCTTTATGCTCTATCTGCTGCTGTTTTTGGCGGGTGGATTTTTCATATCCTGTATCGACGGCGTCCCAATTTTGTCCGCCCTGTTTGAGTGTGCCTCCGCCATCGGCACCGTGGGCCTGTCCCTGGGGATCACGGCGGAGCTGTCGCACATGTCCCGGCTGATCCTGATCGGGTTGATGTATTTCGGCCGGGTAGGCGGCCTGACCCTGATCTATGCCGTGACGGCAAGTGAAGTGCCGAAAGGGTTTCAGTTCCCACAGGAGCGGGTCACAGTGGGCTGAGGAAAGGAATTGTTGTATGAAATCGGTATTGCTCATCGGATTGGGCCGCTTCGGACGGCATATGGCCCAGCGGCTCCGCGACCTGCACCACGAGGTGCTGGCGGTGGATAAGGATGAAAGGCGTGTCAACGACGCGCTGGCCTTCGTGACCAACGCGCAGATCGGGGACGGCACGGATCCGCAGTTTATCGCTTCCCTGGGCGTGCGCAACTTCGATCTGTGCGTGGTGGCCATCGGGGATAACTTTCAGAGTTCTTTAGAGACCACCGCTCTGCTGAAGGAGGCGGGCGCGCCCTTCGTCCTCTCCAGGGCCACAAGGGACGTTCACGCTAAATTCCTGCTTCGCAACGGGGCAGACGAGATCATCTACCCGGAAAAACAGATGGCTGACTGGGCGGCGGTGCGGTACAGCAGCGACCATATTTTCGACTATGTGGAGCTGACCCCGGGCTACTCCATATTTGAGACCGAGGTCCCTTCGGCGTGGGTAGGCAAGACGGTGATGGAGCTGGCGGTACGGCAGAAGTACCACATCAACATCCTCGCCACCAAGCGGGATGGCAGGCTGGACCCGCTGCCCGGAGCGGGCCACTGCTTCCGTCCGGAGGAGAGTATCTTTATTCTGGGCAACGACCGGGACGTGCAGAAATTTCTGCGCTTTTGATTCGTTTCATAATTCCCCAGAAAGGGGCCTTCCGCAAAGGAAGGCCCCTTTCTCTATTTTGCATCCAGCGGAAACAGCAGCTTCAAAAATACCTTTTCCGCAGGGCCGCCCCGGGCGAAATCAAAGCGCCGCCCCCGACCCGCCCGGTCCAGGATGTGGAAAGACCGCTCTGAGCGCTCTACCTGGAATCCCAGCTCCTCCAGCACCATGCGCAGCGCCAGCTCCCACTCCAGCAGGAGCAGCGGCTCCCCCGTGTAGTAGAGCTCCCACAGCCAGTCGAATTCCGGGGGCTGGAGCCCGTCGTCCAGGAACTCCCTCCACAGCGCCGCCTTATGGTCCGCGGTGAGGGCCGACAGGAGCTCCCGGGCCGGGAGAGGTTCCCAGGCCAGATAAGAGAAACGGCTGTCCCGGACGTGCGCCAGCAGCGGACTGGCCGTTAACAGGGGGACGCACCCCGGCGGGAGAACGGCACAAGGCGGGAGAAAGGGAGCCGTTTCGCAGAACGCTTCAAGCGCGTCGGCGCAGTTGCGATCAGGCAGGTCTACCCGAAGGCCCAGCCCCTCCAGATGGTCAAAGGGTGCTCCAGAGACGGAGCGCAGGCGCACGGCCGCCGTCCCTGCGTCGGGGGCGGAGATCGTCCACTCCGCCGTCTCCCTGGCCTCCGTGGTCCCATAAAACCACAGAGGCCAGACGGCACCGCTGAGCGCCGCGGCATAGGGGGCCGTACACTCCACCACATCCCGCGTAAGATAGACGGCGTTTCGGTAGAGCAGGGTCAGCGTCCGGCTGCCGGGGAGCCGCAGCACGGTGGGCGATACGCCGAACAGCCGGCTGAGGACGCAGGCCAGCTCCAAAAAGCGGGCGGCCGGGGTGTCCGAGCCCAGCAGGGGCGGGAGCGGGGTCCGGCCCTCCGAGACGACCCGCAGGGGATAGAGCATGCTCATCCCTCCAATATTCCGTCCAGCGTCAGGTTGACCTTCAGGACGTTGACCCCGGGCTCGCCAAAGACGCCCAGCGTCCGGCCGGTGGTATTGGCCTCGATGGCAGAACGCACCTCGTCCTCGGAGATGCCCCTGGCCTGGGCGATGCGGTGGACCTGATACTCGGCGGCGGCGGGGCTGATCTGGGGGTCCAGGCCGGAACCGGAAACGGTCACGAGGTCCACGGGGATCGGCGTCCCCTCCATGGTGGGATCGGCGGCCAGCAGCGCGGCCACTCGCTCCTGGATCAGCGCGTCCAGCTCCTCGCCGGCGGGGGTCTTGTTGCTGGCCCAGGCGTACAGGACGGGATTGCCCTCCCCGTCGGTGAAAGAACTCACGTCCAGATTCATGGGGCGGCCCCAGAGATGCGCAGGCTGGGTGAACTGTTGGGCCAGCAGTTCGGAGCCATAGGTCTTGCCGTCCATCTCTATGACGCTGCCGTTGGCCTGGCGGGGGAACAAAAGCTGTCCGACCCCTGTGATCAACAGGGTATACAGCAGCCCGCACACCAGGAGCATCAGCGCCAACAGTCCGGCGGCGCGTGCAATTACGAGTTTCATTTTTGATTATCTCCCTTCAATGGATGTATTGGGGCAGAAACAAGGCGTACCGCAAGGCGACCGTGCCCAACATGATGCCGAGCATCACCAACAATCCGATCCATTCACGACGGATCCCTCGCCTCGGCGTCAGCTTTCCATTTTTCATAGCGAACTCCTTTCAAAGCCAGCCCATCACCAGGCCCAGCGGTAGAACGCAGAATGCCGTTGCGGCTGTGACCGCCAGCACCATACCCACCCCGGTCAAAAGCATGGTGATGGCCACCGCCAGCACCGGGCACCGCTTTAACCCGATCTCCAGGCAGCGGGCCAGCGTCTCCCGTGCCCGGAGGGACCGGGAGGGCTGGGATGAAGCCAGAACAACGGCGCGCATATCCATGCTTCCTTCCTATGGCTACAGTACGCCCAGCAGGGGGGCCACGATCAGGTCGATGGCCTTGATGGCGACGAAGGGGATCACGATGCCGCCCAGGCCGTAGACGAGCAGGTTGTGGGAGAGCAGCTTGCCGGCCGGCACCTCCCGGTACTTGACGCCCCTCAGGGCCAGGGGGATCAGGGCCACGATGATGAGGGCGTTGTAGATCAGCGCGGAGAGGATGGCGCTCTGAGGGCTCTGGAGGCCCATGATGTTGAGGACCCCCAGGCCGGGGTACAGGCCCATGAAGAGGGCCGGGATGATGGCGAAGTACTTGGCAATGTCGTTGGCGATGGAAAAGGTGGTGAGGCTGCCCCGGGTCATCAGGAGCTGCTTGCCGATGCGCACGATGTCGATGAGCTTGGTGGGGCTGGAGTCCAGGTCCACCATGTTGCCCGCCTCCTTGGCCGCCTGGGTGCCGGAGTTCATGGCCACGGCCACGTCGGCCTGGGCCAGGGCGGGGGCGTCGTTGGTGCCGTCTCCGGTCATAGCCACCAGATGGCCCTCGGACTGGTATTTGCGGATCATCTCCAGCTTGGCCTCGGGCGTGGCCTCGGCCAAAAAGTCGTCCACGCCCGCCTCGGCGGCGATGGCGGCGGCGGTGACGGGGTTGTCGCCGGTGATCATGATGGTCTTGATGCCCATCTTGCGCAGGTCCGCGAACTTTTCCTTCACGCCGTCCTTGATAATGTCCTTTAGATGGATGACGCCCATAACCTTGTGGTCCTTCGCCACCACCAGAGGAGTGCCGCCCTGGCGGGCCACCTCCTCTACCAATTCGGCGCACTGTCTGCTGTAAACTCCACCGGCGCCTTCCACCCAGGCCCGCACCGCCTCGGCGGCGCCCTTACGGACCTGGCCCTCCTTGTAGTCCACGCCGCTCATGCGGGTCTGGGCGGTAAAGGGGATAAAGCTCATGTTCTGCTCCCCCAGTTCCCGGCCCCGGAGATCAAACTTCTCCTTGGCCAGCACCACGATGGAGCGCCCCTCTGGGGTCTCATCGGCCAGGGAGGAGAGCTGGGCCGCGTCGGCCAGCTCCGCCTCCGTCACACCGTCCACGGGAAGGAAGGCGGCCGCCTGGCGGTTGCCCAGGGTGATGGTGCCCGTCTTATCCAGCAGCAGGATGTCGGTGTCCCCCGCCGCCTCGATGGCACGGCCGCTCATGGCCAGCACGTTGGCCTGGTTGAGGCGGCTCATGCCGGCGATGCCGATGGCGGAGAGCAGGGCGCCGATGGTGGTGGGCGCCAGGCAGATGAGCAGGGCTACCAGGGAGACCACCGAGGTGGGGTTATCAATGCCCGCCTGCCCGGCGGAAAATACAGAATAGGAATAGAGGGAGGCGGTGACCAGCACGAAGATGAGGCTGAGAGCCACCAGCAGGATCTGCAGGGCGATCTCGTTGGGGGTCTTTTTGCGGTTGGCCCCCTCCACCATGGCGATCATCTTGTCCAGGAAGGAGCCGCCGGGCTCCTGGGTCACCCGGACGACCAGGTGGTCGGAGAGGAGGGTGGTTCCGCCGGTGACGGCGGAGCGGTCGCCGCCCGCCTCGCGGATCACGGGGGCGGACTCGCCGGTGATGGCGGACTCGTCCACGCTGGCCGCCCCCTCCACCACCTCGCCGTCGGCGGGGATCTGCTCCCCGGCGGAGACGATATAGCAGTCGTCCCTCCTGAGAGAGACGCCGGGGACATCGACCGCGCTGCCGTGGTCGGAGGGGTCGGACAGCTTGTGGGCGGTCACGTCCCGCTTGGAGGAGCGCAGGGAGTCGGCCTGGGCCTTGCCCCGGCCCTCGGCGATGGCCTCGGCGAAGTTGGAGAACAAGTCGGTCAGCCACAGGATGACGGCGATGGCGAGGATGAAGCCGCTGGAGACCAGTTTTTCGGAGACGCCTGCCAGCGAGAGGAGAAAGAGCGCCGTCGTCAGGATCGCGGAGAGATAGACCAGGAACATGACGGGATTTTTGATCTGGTCCTTTGGAGAGAGCTTGATCAAGGAGTCCTTGACCGCTCTGCCCATCAAATCCTTCGCGGCGAAGGCATTTTGATTCTTAGACATGGTTGACACCTACCTTTCTTAGCCCAAGCCCAGCATTTGGGTAAGCTCCGCGATGGGACCCAAACTCAGGGCGGGGAAAAAGCTCAGGGCGCCCACAATGAGCACGATGAGGATGAGCAGGAACACGAACATGGCGTTGCAGGTGGAGAGGGTGCCGGCGCTCTGGGCCACCTTCTTTTTGGCGGCCATGCTTCCGGCAATGGCGATGGCGGCCAGCATGGGCACAAAGCGGACGAAGAGCATGACAAGGCCCAGGCTGGTGTTGAGGAAGGGCGTGTCGCAGCCCATGCCGGCAAAGGCGGAGCCGTTGTTGCCGCCGGCGGAGGCGTAGTTGTAGAGGACCTCGGACAGCCCGTGGGCGCCCGGATTGTTGAGCGCGGCCGCCGTGGAGGGCAGCAGTGCCGCGATCCCCGACCCAATCAGGATGGCGATGGGGGTGGCCAGGCAGATGAGGACGGCCATACGCATCTCCCTGGGCTCGATCTTCTTGCCCAGGTATTCCGGTGTGCGGCCCACCATGAGCCCGGCGATGAATACGGTGAGGAGCACGAAGCCGATCATGCCGTAGAGACCGCAGCCCACGCCGCCGAACACCACCTCGCCCAGCATCATCAGCAGCATGGGGATCATGCCGCCCATCGGGGTATAGCTGTCATGCATGGAGTTGACCGAGCCGTTGGAGGCCGCCGTGGTGAAGCCCGCCCAGGTACCGGAGGTCACGACGCCGAACCGGGTCTCCTTGCCCTCCATGTTGCCCAAAGCCGTGTCCACCAGGCCGTTTTGTTCCAGAACAGGGGTGGCCGCTTGTTCGCTGGCGTAGATCACGCCCAGGGCGGCGAGCAGCATAATAAACATGGCCAGGAAGATGGCGACGCCCTGGCGCTGATCCTTGACGTTGCGCCCGAAGGTGAAGCACAGGGCCACAGGGATGAGCAAAAGCAGCGTCATTTCGATCAGGTTGGTAAGGCCGTTGGGGTTTTCAAAGGGGTGGGCGGAGTTGGTGCCCACCACGCCGCCGCCGTTGGTACCGGCCTGCTTGGGGGCCACCTGGCTGGCCTGGGGGTACATCGGCAGCACCTGTTTGGTGATGATCTGTGCCCCCTCCACGAGCTCACCGTCCACCGTGACGGTGTTGGTGTCCAGGTCGATCTCCGCGCCGGTGAGGACGTTGCCGTCCGCGTCGGCGGCGATGGGCTCCACCAGGTCCACATAGGTGTTCCCGCCCAGAGACTGGGGGACGCCGAGCCCCACCAGGGCAATCGCGGTGACCAGGCAGATGGGGAGCATGATGTACAGGACGCTGCGGGTCAGGTCCACCCAGAAGCTGCCGATGCCGGTGGCCTTCTTACGGATGAAGCCGCGGATGATGGCGAACAGCACCGCGATGCCGCAGGCGGCGGAGACGAAGTTCTGCACCGTCAGGCCCATGGCCTGGGAGAAGTTCGACAGGGCCACCTCGCCGGAGTACGTCTGCCAGTTGGTGTTGGTGACGAAGCTGATGGCTGTGTTCAGGGCCAGGTGCCAGCTCAACCCCTCAAAGTCCTGTGGATTCCACGGCAGGACGCCTTGGAACATCAGGATCAGAAACAGGACGATGAGTCCGAACAGGTTGAAGAATACCGCGCATAGAGCGTACTTCTTCCACCCCATGTCCTCCTCGCCGTTCATCCTCATGAGCTTGTAGATCCCCTTCTCGCAGGGCGAGAGGATACGGGAGAGAAACACGCGCTCCCCGTTCATGACCTTGCCGATGTACTTCCCCAGCGGAATGGCCAGGGCGACTAAAATCACCAAATAGAGGACGGCTTGCAAAACACCGTTCATTTCATTCATCCCCTTTCAAGAGCACCCAGCTCAAGTAGACCAGGACCAGCACCGTCAGGACGCCGACGCCGCCTAATACGATTCCCATGATAATTCCTCCTTCGTCTGTTGACATTCGGAGTATAGCGCCAAAAAAATAAGGGTGCCATTTGAGAAACTGGCGCCCTTATTAAGGTTTTGTAAATAGGAAGATTCGTCTCTCCTGACATTAATACCGTTTTAACATCAGCTCTCAGACGTTAACCTCACGCAAAGGCCCGCTGCGGTAGAATGACAGTGAGGAGGCGCATTATGGAAGCATTGGTATTGATCGGCGGATTCCTTTATCTTGGCGTACTGGGTTTTGGGGTCATGGGAAAGATCGGCCATTTCATCGACGGGGGAGGTTTCATACCTGAATGGGACGAGGGGGATGCACCGTCGGCTGCAGATGACACAGCCTCATTGGATCATACAAAAAATCAAAAAGATCAGAAGATCGGATGATTGCCAAAAAATCGGAGTACACATGGAGAAATCGAATAAAACCTTTCCCGAGTGCTACCATAACACGCAAGACGGGCCATGTTGGAGATGGTAAGATATGCGTCTACGATGTGGAGGCCATTGTCAAGATCCGCACCGGCGAGTCCGGCGTCGACGTGCTCCAGGGGAAAGAATAAGGAGCCTGCCGGACAAAGCGAATGACCGCTCGACAGGAAGGTGTGGCTGGGTAAAACATCACCACGCCGCACCTTCTGTTTTCCTTTTCGTTGCCCCTTATCCTGACCCTTACCGCGGCAGTATCGGTCAATACGGTCCAATACCATTCAATATCATATTTTCTAAAAGACTTTGAATGGCAGTATCTGCGGGTATCCGGTGACACAGAGTGCGGCAGCCTAAAACCATCCCGGCACAATTCGATCCTTCACCCGCTGCCAGCTCAGAAACACCCCATTTGGCACGAATTTCCGCCTGCGGGCGAGGCTTCTTAGCCGGATGGGGTGTTTCTTCGCTTTCGAGGCAGACCCGCTCCGCCGGGCTCCGCCCCGAGTGAGGACGGGAGATGCGAAGGTCGAGTTTGCCCGGTGGTGGCTGCTTGGGAACGGCCTGCTTGGCACGAAACCCCGCCTGCGGGCGAGGCTTCTTAGCCGGATGGGGTGTTTCTTCGCTTTCGAGGCGGACCCGCTCCGCCGGGTTCCGCCCCGAGTGAGGACGGGAGATGCGGGAATATCGAAAAAAGCGCCGGGGCCTCTGGGCGCCGGCGCTTTTTTGGCCCTGGCGGCCGGGGGCGGGGCGCTTCTCTCTTGCAATACGGGCGAAAAGCCCGTATGATAGAGCATATGGCCGGAGAGAGAACCCCTCCGGGCGGCCGGCCTGTGCGGAGACGCCGCGGCCCGGAGCGCGGCGTGAAGACACCCCTGCGGTGGCGGAAATGAGGAGGCTATTCGATGGAAAATGCAGAACAGATGGTGAATGTCACGGTGGACGGCGCGGTATACCTCTATCCCCGGGGGACGGCTTACCGGACCATTGCCGCCGATTTTCAGGCGCGGTATGCCCACGACATCCTGCTGGTGAACCGGGAGGGCAAGCTCTGTGAATTACATAAGACGCTGGACAGGGACTGCACGCTGAAGATGGTCACGGCGGAGGAGAAGCCCGGGATGCAGACCTATCAGCGCAGCGTGGTGTTTTTGATGCTGAAGGCGTTTTACGACGTGGCCGGGGAGAAGAACGTAGAGCGCCTCTTCGTGGATTACTCTGTCAGCCATGCCCTGTTCGTCCGGGCAAAGGGCGCCTTTGCGCTGGACCAGGCGCTGTTGGACCGGGTGGAGGCCCGGATGCGGCAGCTCTCCCAGCAGGCGCTGCCCATTCAGAAGCGGTCGATGAACACGGAGGAGGCGGTGGAACTGTTCCAGCAGCGGCAGATGGAGGACAAGGCCCGGCTGCTCCGCTTCCGTGTCAACTCCCGCGTCAACGTCTACTCCCTGGACGGGTTTGTGGACTATTTTTACGGGTATATGGTGCCGGATACCGGGTACCTGCGGTGCTTTGCCCTGCAGATGTTTGAGGAGGGCTTTGTGCTGCGGCTGCCGGACCAGAAGGACCCCAGCCGGCTGGGGGAATTCCTGCCCTCCGCCAAGGTGTTCCGGGAGCTTTACGACGCCACCCAGCGGGCGGAGCTGCTGCGGATTTCCAACGTGGGCGAGCTGAACGAGATTATTTCCCAGGGGGAGTCCACCCAGATGATTCTGACCCAGGAGGCCATCATGGAGAAGAAGATCGGCGACCTGGCGGAGAAGATCGCGGCCCGCCGGGACGTCCGCTTCATCATGATCGCCGGCCCCTCCTCCTCCGGCAAGACGACCTTCTCCCACCGCCTGTCCACCCAGCTTCTGGCGTGCGGGATGCGGCCCCACGCCGTCGCCACGGACAACTACTTCAAAAACCGCTCCGAGACCCCCCGGGATGAAAACGGCCGGTACGACTTTGAGAGCCTGGGCGCCATGGACGTGGAGCAGTTCAACGCCGACATGACCCGGCTGCTGAACGGCGAGACGGTGGAGATCCCCCGGTTCAATTTCAAGAAGGGCGTCCGGGAGTACAACGGGGACTACCTGACCCTGGGGCCCCAGGATATCCTGGTCATCGAGGGCATTCACTGCCTGAACGAGAAGCTCTCCTACGCGCTGCCGGCGCAGAGCAAGTACCAGGTCTATATCAGCTGCCTGACCACCCTGAATGTGGACGACCACAACTTCATCTCCACCACGGACGCCCGGCTGCTGCGCCGGATTGAGCGGGACGCCAGGACCCGGGGGTACAGCGCCCGGGATACCATCCGGATGTGGCCCTCCGTCCGGCGGGGGGAGGAGCAGAACATCTTCCCCTTCCAGGACCGGGCGGAGGTGATCTTCAACTCGGCGCTGGTGTATGAGACCGCCCTGCTGAAGTCCTACGTGGAGCCGCTGCTGTTCCACGTGCCCAGAGACTGCGACGAGTACATCGAGGCGAAGCGCCTGCTGAAATTCCTGAGCTACTTTTTGCCGGTGCCCGCCGACGACGTTCCCCGGACCTCCCTGATGCGGGAATTCATCGGCGGCGGCTGCTACCAGGTGTGAGGCCCGCCGAAAGACAATAAAAAAGGACCGGACAGCATCGCTGTCCGGTCTTTTTTTACGTGGGGGAGTCCAGCAGGTGGTCCGCCGCGCCGGTCACCATCCGGTCCGCGGCGGCGGTGAGGATGGCCTTGGGCAGGTGCATCTCCTGGTCAAACCAGGTCTTCATCAGACCGATGAGGCCGTAGGTGATGAAGCTGAGCAGGTAGGAGAGCTGCTCCCGGGAGGCGGCGGGATACCAGGTCTCCACCAGGCTGGTGCCGTTGCGGCAGATCAGCTCGTAGAGCCGGTCGGTGAAGTTGCTGGTGGAGTTGTTGATAAACAGGGCCAGACACAGCTCCCGGTGCTCCACCACGTAGTCCAGAATGGGCTCAAACACCGGCCGCAGGCTCCCCTTTTCCACGGTCTCCGCCATGTGGGCGTCGATGAGGGTCTGGGCCTCCTCCAGCATGTCCGTCTCAATGCTCTTGAGCAGTGCAGTGGTGTTGGGAAAGTGGAGGTAAAAGGTGCCCCGGTTCAGGTCCATCCGCTCCGTGATGTCCCGGATGGAGATGTCCGAAAAGGCCTTTTCCCCCATCAGCTCCAGCAGGCCCTGTTTCAGCAGCTTTTGGGACCTGCGGAACCGCCGGTCCTCCTGTTTCTTCTCCATGAGGTCTCCTCCTGTCCGTCACTCGAAAGCCATTATAAAACAAATTTACAAATCTGTCTATCTGCCCCTTGCTTTTTGCCGCTGGCTATATTATAATCTGGTTCAAGAAATAAATCAACAATTTTTTGTTATCGTACGGTTGTCTATAAATGAAAGGGGCAATTTCTATGGTATCCAAGACCCGTATCCTCTCCCAAAGCCGCCGTGTGACGGCGCTGGCACTGGCTGCGGCGCTGGTCTGGGCCTGCGGGACGACAGCGGTGGCGGCGGAGCCCATCGGAGACGGCGTGGCGCCAACCTTCGACGAGGCGTATTACGCCACGCTGGACTATTACGGCAACCTGACGGAGGGCAGCGTGGTGAAGAGCTACATCCTCAACGGCGCCGCCTCCCTGACGGATTACGGTACATACGACGATGTGGTGAACCTCACCGACGGTACCCTGCCCGCCACCTCCGGCGGCGAGACCACCTTCTCCTTCGACGGGAAGAAGGCGCCCACCCACTTCTACTTCGAGGGCAAGACCACGAAGCCCTTCCAGGACCTGCCCTGGACCCTCTCCCTGCACTACACCCTCAACGGCGTGCCCACCAAGGCGGAGGATCTGGCGGGCAAGACCGGCGTGGTGGAGATTCTCATCGATATTGTGCCCAACGACCGCGCCAGCCAATACGCCCGGAACAACTACACCCTGGAGGCCATGGCCATGTTCAACCAGGACGATATCCTGTCCCTGGAGGCCCCCGGCGCCCAGGTGCAGCTGATCGGCAACCTGCGGGCGGTGCTGTTCCTGGCCCTGCCGGGGGAGGAGCAGCATTTCACCATCCGGGTGGGGGCGGAGGACTTCTCCTTCGGCGGCATGACCTTTTTGATGGTTCCCGCCACGCTGAGCCAGCTGGAGCAGATTGCGGACCTGAGCCAGAAGAAGGACGAGCTGGAGGATGACTACCACCGGCTCTCCGGCAGCCTGGACGACCTGCTGTCCGCCATGAACGGCCTGACCGGCAGCCTGAACGCCTCCGCCAACGGGCTGGATCTGCTGAACCAGGCCCGGGGTACCTTCTCCGACGGCAAAGGCGCCCTATATGACGGCACCGGCCTGGTGCGGGGAGATCTGGAGGACCTGGCCGCCCAGCTGGAGCCGGTGGCGGAGCAGGTCCGGGCCCTGAGCCAGCTGGTGACGGACTCCAAGGGGACGCTGAACACTATGGCGGACACCGCCCTGGAACTGCGGGAGCAGTTGGCCGATCTGGAGGACGCCCTGGAGAACCTGGAGGACGGCACCGGCGACGTCCGGCGCCTGCTGACGGCCGCCGCCAATCTGAAGGGCAGCCTCAACAGCCTTCAGCGGGCCCTGGGCGGCATCAGCGGCGGCTCCGGCGGGGAGGAAGAGGAGACCCCCTCCAGCCGGGTGCTGGTGAAGCGGGTGAAGGCCGTCCACAAGGCCTATGAGACCGCGGACTTACAGTCCTTCATGGAGCAGATGCTGGTCATCAACGGCACCGCCGCCAGCGACAGCCAGGCCGAGGCCCTGGCGGGGCAGCTGATGCAGCTGGTGAACATCCCCGCGGATGTGGCCGCGGAGCTGCTGCCGGAGCAGTACGCCTACTGGCAGTCCGCCCAGGCGCTGAAATCGCTCCGGGACTATGCCCAGTCCGGTGCCACCTTCCAGCAGTTCTGCGAGCAGCTGCCCGGCGTGACCAAGAGCCAGGCCAAGCAGATGAACGACCTCTGGATCGTCTATAGCAGCGGAAAACTGGAGGAGGACAGCGGGACCCAGGAGGAGACCCGGACCCTATATGCCGCCATGGTGCGCAACGACCCCGCCGAGGACGGCTCGTCCTCCGGGAGCAATGGCGCCTCCGGAAACGGCGGGACCGCCGGGGACGGCTCGTCCACCGGGGACGGCGACCCCACCGGGGACTCCGGTTCCTCCGGCAGCGGCGGCGAGGAGAGCGGCACCGTGGGCGGCGCCGCCATCGACCTCATCACCGACGGCCTGGACAGCACCGTCTCCACCATCAACTCCATCAAAAAAGAGCTGACCGGCGCCATGGAGGCCGTCGCCAAGCCCACCGCCGCATTGGTGGGGGACCTGGCGGACCTCTGCGGCCGGCTGGACGACATCACCGACCTGATGGAGGACGCCGAGGACATGACCAAGGCCCTGCGCCGCGCCTCCCACAAGATCCGCAGCCTGCTGACGGAGGCCGACGGGCTGCGGGATCTCCTCAACGACTATGAGCCCACCTTGCAGGAGACCCTGTCCACCGTCAGCGGCCTGAGCGTCACCGCCTCCGCCGCGGTGGCGGACACCGCCTCCCTCATCGGCACTGCAGAGGACCTGCTGCGGCGCACCGGCTCCCAACTGGACGACGGCACCCGCCAGACGCTGGAATCCCTGGCCACCGTCCTGCGGCGCACTGCCAACGTGATGGCCACCTCCGGCAGCATCCAGTCCTCCAAAAACGCCATGACGGACATCATCGAGGACCTGTGGAACGACCACACCGGCGACGTGGATAACCTGCTGATGATGGACGCCACCGCCAAGGCGGAATCCCTGACGGACGCCCGGAACGGCTCGCCCCAGAGCATCCAGGTCCTGATCCGCTCCCAGGAGATCAAGGTGGAGGAGCCGGAGGAGCCGGAGACGGAGAAGAAGGCGGGGGACAACGGCACCTTCTGGAGCCGGGTGGGCCAGATGTTCCGGGATTTCTGGGCCGCCATCACCGGGATTTTCCACTGAGACCATGGAACGGCTGAAAGGTAAGGTGTGCTCCCTTGATTGAAAAAATCGCTCACGGGCTGACCCGGAAGCCCCGGCTGGTGGCGTTGGCGGCGGTGCTGCTGCTGATTCCCGCGGCGCTGGGCTTCGTGGCCACCCGCATCAATTACGATATCCTCTCCTACCTGCCCCAGGACCTGCCCTCCTCCCAGGGGGAGCAGCTGCTGGAGGAGCCCTTCCAGATGGCGGCCACCAGTATGCTGGTGGTGGAGGGGATGCCCGCCGGGTACACCAACGACCTGGTGCAGGCCATCAAAGAGGTGCCGGGCGTGTCCAACGCGGTGTGGCTGAGCAACCTGGTGGGCATCCAGATTCCGACGGAGATGATTCCCGCCGGCTTCCGGGATGTGTTCTTCTCCGGTGACGCCACCATGCTGATCATCCAGTACAGCCACCCCGGCGCCTCCGACGAGACCATGGAGGCCATCGAGCAGGTGCGCTCCGTGTGCAACGAGAAGTGCTTCCTGGCGGGTTTCTCCGTGGTCATCAAGGACACCCGAGATCTGATGGACAGTGAGCTGCCCCTCTTCGTGGGTCTGGCAGTGCTGCTGGCTCTAGTGGCCATGTCCCTGACGCTGGAATCCACGGTGCTGCCCCTGGTGTTTCTGGCGAACATCGGCATCGCCATTGTTTACAACTTCGGCAGCAACATCTTCCTGGGGGAGATCTCCTATATCACCAAGGCCATTGCGGCGGTGCTGCAACTGGGCGTCACCATGGACTACTCCATCTTCCTCTACCACCGCTACCGGGATGAGCGGGCGCTGTACGAGGACCCGCGGGACGCCATGACCCAGGCCATCATCGCCGCGTTCCGCTCCCTGTCCGGCTCCAGCATGACCACCATCGCCGGGTTTCTGGCGCTGTGCTTCATGCGGCTGACCCTGGGGCGGGACATCGGCATCGTCATGGCTAAGGGCGTGGTGCTGGGCGTGCTCTCCGTCATCTTCGTGCTGCCCGCCCTGGTGCTGCTGCTTGACAAGCAGATCGACAGGCACCAGCACAAGACCCTGATCCCCAGCTTCGACCGGGTGAACGGCTTCATCCTGCGGCACCGGGTGGCCTTCACCGTGCTGGCCCTGGTGCTGTTCCTGCCCGCGTTCTACTCCGAGAGCCACGCCGGGATTTACTACAAGCTGGATGAATCCTTGCCCCGGGACCTGCCCTCCATCGTCAGCAACGAGAAGCTGAAGGACAGCTTCGACATGGCGGTGTCCCACTTCGTCATCCTGCGGGACGACATCACCGCCACCGACATGAATGAGATCGAAAACCAGCTGGAGGAGGTCCCCGGCGTCACCTCCGTGCTGAGCTATCACGCCATGCTGGGCACCGGCATCCCCGACTTCTTCATCCCCGACGCGGTGAAGGAGATGCTGAAACAGGGGGGGTACCAGCTGATGATGGTGAACTCCAGTTACGAGCCCGCCACCGACGAGGTGGCCCAGCAGCTGGACCGGATGGACGCCATCCTCCGCACCTATGACCCGGAGGCCATGATCACCGGCGAGGGCGCCATGTACCGGGATTTGATCGACACCACCGCCGTGGACTTTCAGGTTACCAACTATATCTCCATCGCCGCCATCTTCCTGATCGTGGCCATCGTGTTTCAGTCCATCTCCGTGCCGGCGGTGCTGGTGGCCACCATTGAACTGGCCATCCTCCTCAACGAGGGCTTCTGCTACTTCACCGGCGCCCAGATCGCCTTCATCGCCCCCACCATCATCAGCTGCGTCCAGTTGGGAGCCACGGTGGATTACGCCATCCTCATGACGTCCCGGTTCCAGGAGGAGCTGCGAAACGGAAAGGACCGGATGGAGGCCATCCGCATCGCCGCCGACACCTCCGACGCCTCCATCATCACCAGCGCCCTGGTGCTGTTCTGCGCCACGCTGGGGGTGTCCTTCGTCTCCTCCATCGACCTCATCGGGGACCTGTGCGTGATGCTGGCCCGGGGGGCCCTGGTGTCCGCTCTCATCAGCCTGTTCCTGATGCCCGCCATCCTGTGCGTCTGCGAGCCGCTGTTCCACCGCACCAGCCGCTACTGGCGGACGCTGCCCCCGGCAAAGCCCGCCCGGAAAGAGAAGGCGGCCAAAGAGGAGGAGCGGGACCCCGCCGGGGTCCGGTGAGACTTCCACTGCAAAGCAAAAAGAGACGGCCCGTAGGCCGTCTCTTTTGTTTTGGGCGGGCCGCCCCGGCGCGGGACTCCGTTACGGCTTCCCGGGGTCTTTCGGCTGCCACTGGGTGTATTTGGCTGCGCTGCCCCGGGCCTTTTCCACTGGGTATTTTTCCCCGTTCTTGGCAATTTTTTCATTCATGAGCTCGTCCAGGTCCCAGCCGCAGACGTCCGCCAGTAAAATGCAGTAACTCAGCACGTCCGCCAGCTCCTCCCGGAGCCGGTCCCGCCGGGACAGGCACTCCAGGTCGCCGCCGCTCCACTGGAACAGCTCCAGCACCTCCGCCGCCTCCAGGCTCAGGGAGATGGCCAGGTCCTTGGGGGTGTGGAACTGCCGCCAGTCCCGGTCGTCCCGGAACTGCACCACCCGGCGGATGGTCTCGTCGCTCAGCATGGGCGGTCCTCCTCTCCGGCGCGGACGGCCCAGCGCAGCTTGGTGGACTTGGCCCGGGGGTTGCGGAAGCACTCCTCGGCGGAGGGACGGACGACCTCCTGGGCAATCTCCGCGTAGAGCCCCTGCCGCAGGTGCTGCTGGAAGGCCTTTTTCACCAGCCGGTCCTCTCCGGAGTGGAAGGTCAGCACCGCCGCCCGGCCGCCGGGCTTCAACACCCCCGGCAGCTTGTCCAAAAAGGCGTACAGCACCTCGAACTCGCTGTTCACGTCGATCCGCAGGGCCTGGAAGGTCCGCTGGCAGGATTTCTTCACCGCCTCCTTCCGCTCCCCGGCGGGGAGGAAGGAGAGGGCGCCCTCGATGAGGGCGGCCAGCTGGCGGGTGGTCTCCACGGTGCCGCCCCGCCGGAAGACCTGGGCCACCGCCCTGGCGATGCGCTGGGCGTGGGGCTCGTCCGCGTTCTCCGCCAGCAGGGCCGCCAGCTCCTCCTGGTCCAGCTCCCGCAGGCGCTGGGCGGCGGTGACCCCGGCGGTGGGGTCCAGCCGCAGGTCCAGGGGGCCGTCGTACTTGAAGGTGAAGCCCCGCTCCGGGTTGTCGATCTGCATGGAGGACACCCCCAGGTCCGCCAGCACGAAGTCAAAGGCCGTGCCCGGCGCCACCTGGTCCACGTCGGCGAAGTTCATCCGCCGGATGGTCAGAATCTCCGGGCCGTAGCCCAGGTCCGCCAGCCGCGCCCGGGTTTTCTCCGATTCCACCGGGTCCACGTCGGTGGCGTACAGGTGCCCCCGGCCCTGGAGCTGCTCCAGCATCCGCCGGGTGTGGCCGCCGTAGCCCAGGGTGGCGTCGTAGCCGGTCTGTCCCGGCTGGATGCACAGAATCTCCAGAATTTCCTCCGCCAGGATGGGGATGTGCATCCCGGCGGGGGTTTTGCCGCTTTGCAGGATTTTCTCCACGTCGGCTTGGTACTGCTCCGGATGGAGCTCCTTGTATTTCTCCCGGTAGTTCCGGGGATGGGTGCCCTTGTAGCGCACGCGGCGCTTGTGTTCCTGTTCCATGGGGTCAGCTCCTTTCCCGCCCCATCATACCACAGGATCGGGGAAAAGAGAAGCCGCCGGCGGCGTCCCCGCGGAAAATCCGCCGGTTTTGGCCTATGGCCTTGAGCGGAGCCGCCCGGTGTGGTACGATAGGCAGGCGGAGCGGCCGGAGAAGCGGCCCGGAAGGCGTTTTGCGGAGAAGGGCTTGAGTACCGCCCGGAATGGTCCGCGCTGACGACTTGGGGGCCAGGCGGGGCCGCGGCCCGGTTCCGTGGCGGCTGGAGAAGCGACTTTGAAAGGGTGAGCAGAGCGGAAGGAGCCATCGGATATGGATTGCCCGAAGTGCGGGGCGGACATGCCCTCCGGATTCTTACAGACAGGAACGCTGGTGGCGTTGAACCGGACGAGACACAAGCTCTCCCTGAATTCCAGGGAGGAGGGGGACGTGATGATTGCACGGAAGGCCTTTACCGGCACGGACTTTCCCGGCTTTCTCTGTAAGGCGTGCGGCCTGGTGGTGTTCGACTATCAGCATGGGTGTTCGCGGCTGTAAGGCACTCGCTGCGGGAGAAACTGGACGTTTGGGGCATCCTGAACGGTGTGAGCCCGGACAGGGAAGGGGGGATACGGAATGGACACGGAGTTTTTAGCGGGGACGCCGCTGTTTCGGGGGGCCGCTCCCGGGGAGGTGCAGACCATGCTGGACTGCCTGGGGGCGCAGGTGCGGCGGTACCCGAAGGGGGCGGCGGTGCTCCGGGCGGGGGAGACCACCCTGTGCCTGGGCGTGGTGCTGACGGGGAGCGTCTGCGTGGAAAACGACGACTTCTGGGGCAACAAGAGCATTCTGGACCGGATCGGCCCCGGCCAGGTGTTCGGCGAGACCTACGCCTGCGCGGGGGTGCCGCTGCTGGTCAGCGCCGTGGCGGCGGAGGCGGCGGAGATTCTGTTTTTGAACGTGAGCCGCCTGCTGACGGTCTGCTCCAGCGCCTGTGCCCACCATGCCCGGTTGGTGAAAAATCTGCTGGCCATCTCCGCCCAGAAGAACCTGACCCTCTCCCGGCGGATGTTCCACACCGCCCCCAAGACCATCCGGGGGCGGCTGCTCTCCTACCTCTCCGACGGAGCGGCCCAGTCCGGAGGCGGCGCCTTCACCGCGCCCTACAACCGCCAGCAGCTGGCGGACTACCTGGGGGTGGACCGCAGCGCGCTGTCCCATGAGCTGAGCAAGATGCGGCGGGAGGGGATTCTGGAGGTGGAAGGAAACCGCTTCCGCCTGCTGAGGCGGCTGTGAGCGGCGGGGCAGATGCCCCGCCGCTTTTGTGGTTGCCTTCTTTTTCGACCTGGGGTATACTGAAATGACCGGCGGACGCCCGGCGCCCCGGCGGAGAGAGGAGCGTGCCCTATGTTCTGGATGATGCCCCTGATGCCCATTTTGTCTGTCTACATCCTGGCCGCGGTCCTGCCGGCGGCGCTGCTGCTGCGGTATATCTACCGCAACGACACCGTGGAGAAGGAGCCGCCGGGACTGCTGGTGTCCCTGCTGGTTCTGGGGGTGGCGGCGGCGCTGTGCGCCGGTGTGCTGGAGGGACTGGGGGAGCGGATTCTCTATCTGCTGGTGGACCCCGGCAGCCCGGTATACACCATCCTGCTGGCCTTTTTGGTGGTGGCGCTGGTGGAGGAGAGGATGAAATTCGCCTTCCTGTACCGCCGCACCTGGCGGGACGATAATTTCAACTACCGCTTTGACGGCATCGTTTACGCGGTGTTCGTCTCTCTGGGTTTCGCCGCCTTTGAGAACATCCAGTACGTGCTGCAATACGGACTGTCCGTGGCGCTGCCCCGGGCGCTGTGCGCCATTCCGGGGCACATGTCCTTCGCGGTGTTCATGGGCGTGTTCTACGGCCGGGCCCGGCTGCTGGAAAACGAGGGCGATGGGGCGGGCGCCCGGCGGAACCTGTGGCGGGGCTATCTCACCGCCGTGTTCCTCCACGGGTTTTACGACGCCTGCGCCATGATCGGCGGGGCGGCCACGGCGGTGTTCGTGGTGTTTGTCATCGGCATGTACGTCCGGGTCTACCGTTTGGTCCGGCGGGAGTCCGCCACCGACAGTCCGGTTTGAGGGAAGAGGAAAGGAAGCTATGACTGAAAAGGAAATCGCGGAGCTCCGCCGGCGCTTTCGGGCGGAGAAGAGCAACATCACCCATGTGCGGGGATGTTATGTGAATGAAAAACGGGAGATCATCTCCCAGTTCGACCAGTCCCTGGCCCTGATGAGCCAGGAGGAGAGCGGTCAATTGCTGGCCACGCTGCGCAAGACCCTGTCCGGCACCCCGGGCAAGAACCTGCTGGACATCGCCTTTGAGACCCGACAGGTGGCCGAGGGGGAGGAGCACCGGCTGCTGATGGACCTGCGCAGTTCGGAGCTGCGGGACGATGCGGCGGTGGAGACCTTCTTCCGCAAGGCCATCGACAGCCTGGACCTGGAGGGGAACTACCTGATTCTCCTGGCCCACGACGCCTACGACGTGCCCTACCGCTCCAAGGACGGGGCCCGGCAGGACGACGCCGGCAGCGAGGTCTTTTCGTACATCCTGTGCAGCGTCTGCCCGGTGAAGCTCACCAAGGAGGCGCTGAGCTATTTTGTCTATGAAAACCAATTCCGCACCCTGGCGGCGGACTGGGTGGTGTCGGCTCCGGAGACGGGCTTTCTGTTCCCCGCCTTCGATGAGCGCAGCACCAATCTCTACAACGCCCTCCTCTACACCCGGGACACCGCCCAGACCCGGGAGGCCTTCGTAGACGCGGTGTTCCGCGCCCCGGCCCCCATGCCCGCGGCGGTGCAGCAGGAGACCTTCCACACCATTTTGGGGGAGACCCTTTCCGAGGCGTGCAGCTATCAGGTGGTCCAGGCGGTCCATGAGCGGCTGTGCGGCATCATCGAGGCCCACCGGGAAAACCACGAGGAGAGCCCCCTCACCGTGTCCAAGACCACCGTGGGACAGGTGCTGCAAAACTGCGGCGTGGAGGCGGAGCGGGTGGAGGCCTTCGAGGCGCAGTACGACGGGGCCTACGGCGAGGGCGCGGACTTGAGCCCCCGGAACCTGGTGGACACCAAACAGCTGGAGCTGCGGACGCCGGACGTCACCATCCGGGTGACCCCCGGCCGGGGAGACCTGGTGGAGACCCGGGTCATCGACGGCGCCAGGTACATTCTCATCCGGGCGGAGGAGGGCGTGGAGGTCAACGGCGTCCAGGTCCACATTTCCGCGGAGGGCGCGGAAGAGGGAGGGCGGCCATGAGCCCCACGGTCAGCATCATCGTCCCGGTTTACAACGCGGAAAAGACCATCGGCCGCTGTGTGGAGAGCATTCTGAGCCAGGAATACGGCGATTTTGAGCTGCTGCTGATCGACGACGGCAGCACGGACGGCTCCGGCGCCGCCTGCGACGCCTTCGCGGAGCAGGACGCCCGGGTGCGGGTGCTGCACCAGGAGAACAGCGGCGTCTCCCAGGCCCGGAACCTGGGCCTCTCCCAGGCCCGGGGCACCTACCTTCAGTTCCTGGACAGCGACGACTGGATCACCCAGGACGCCACCAAGGCGCTGGTCCGGGCGGCGGAGACCCACCGGTGCGACCTGGTGATCTCCGACTTTTACCGGGTGGTGGGGGACCGGGTCTCCCACAAGGGGGACATCCAGGAGGACGGGGTCCTCACCCGGGAGGAGTATGCCGCCCACATGATGGAGCGGCCCGCAGATTTTTACTACGGCGTGCTGTGGAACAAGCTGTACCGCCGGGAGATCGTGGAGCGGCACCACCTGCGGATGAGCCCGGAGATCAGCTGGTGCGAGGACTTCATGTTCAATCTGGAGTATATCCGCCACGCGGAGACCTTCTGCGCCATGCAGGTGCCCATCTACTACTATGTCAAGACCAAGGGCTCCCTGGCCAGCCAGTATATGAGCATCCCCAAGACCATCCGCATGAAGCTGCTGGTGTTCGACTATTACAACCGCTTTTTCAAGGCGGTGCTGGACGACGAGGAGTATGAGCGCAGCCGCCTGAAGGTGTACCGCTTCCTGGTGGACGCCGCTGGGGACGGCGCGGTGCCGCCGGCCATCCTGCCCGGGTCCCGGAAGCTGGGGGACGAGCGGATCAGCGTGTCGCCCCAGGCGCTGCTGGGCCGGGGCATTTTGTCCGACGCCTTCCGGGAGCGGAAGCTGCTGGAGGCATACCTGGAGACAGTGGCGCTGAAGTACGACCTTGCCCTCCAGGACGTCTGGGTGCTGCTGTATCTCAGCCAGTCGGCCTGGCTGGGCACCCGGAAGGACCTGGCGGAGGTGCTGGGCTTCAGCCGCAGCGCCCTGGCCCTGGCGCTGCAGCGGCTGTCCGCCCGGGAGCTGCTGCAATCGGAGGCCGTGGAGGACGAGGACGGCAAGACGGTCCGGGGGCAGGTGCGGCTCTGCTGCGCCCCGGCGGCCCGGGCCGTCCTGGCGGACATCGCCATCGCCCGGGGCGACTATGAGCAGGCCCGGACCGCGGGCCTCACCGGGGAGGAGCTGGCCCAGTACGCCGCCCTGACGGATAAAATCCGCGCCAGCGTCCAGCAGGCATTGCAGTGAGCGACCGCGCCCGCTGTGCCGCCGGGGCGGCGGGGGAAACTGCGTAGATGAACACAGCCGGACCTATCCCTGCATGGGACGGGTCCGGCTGTGTTTTGCATTGGAGGAAGTCTGTACCTGCGGCGGTGCAAAGGGCTGCCGGGTGCTCCCGCTCAATAGATCAGATTGGGCAGGAACATGGAAATCTGGGGGACAAATGCCACCAGGAGGCAGATGACGGTGGCCGCAATGACGAACTTGATGACGTAGGGCACCATGGACTCAAACTTCACGCCGGCAATGCCAGCCGCGATATAGAGATTCTCTCCGACTGGGGGCGTGGAGATGCCAAGGCAGGTGACCATGACAATCACGATGCCGAAGTGGACGAGATCAATGCCGAGGGCGGTGGCCACAGGGGCCAGCACCGGCGTGATGATCAAAATGATGGCGTTGGAGTCCAGGAAGCATCCCATGAACAGCAGAAGCACCACAACAAGGGCCATAAAGATGGTGGGATTGGTGGTGATATGCATGAACCAGCCGCCCAGCAGCTTGCCGATGCCGGCAGAGGTGATGATCCAGGAGAAGGCGGTGGAGCAGGCCAGAATCATCAGCACCATGGAGGTGTTGGAGGCGGCTTGCCCGAAGGTGTGGAGCAGCTCCTTGAGGTCCAATTCCTTGTAGATGAACAGGCATACCACGATGGCGTAGACGGCGGCCACTGCGCCTGCTTCTGTGGGGGTGAAGACGCCGGTGTAGATGCCGCCGAGGATGATGCCGGGGACCAGCAGCGCCCAGATGGCATCCTTGAAGGAGCGCCATACCTCACCTGCGGAAAACGGCTTTTTGTAGCCGAAGTGCTCTTTTTTGGAGATGCTGCCGGCGGTGAGCATCAACGCGATGCCGTAGAGAATGCCGGGAAGGATACCGGCGGCAAACAGCTTGCCGATGGAGACGCCTGCGGCGACGCCGTACACGATCATGCCGATGCTGGGCGGGATGATTGGCCCGATGGTGGCAGCAACGGATTGCAGCGCCGCGGAGAACTCCGCAGGATAACCCTTGTTCTTCATCTGCGGGATCATGGCCGAGCCGATAGCGGCGCAGGTGGCGGGAGCGGAGCCGGAGAGGGCCGCAAAAAACATGGAGGCGATGACGACCACGTGGCCCAGGCCGCCGCTCATCCAGCACAGCAGGGATTCGGCGAATTGGACGATCCGGCGGGACATGCCGCCCTTCTCCATGATGGTACCGGAGAAGAGGAAAAAGGGGATGGCCAAGATGGTGAAGGAGTCCACGCCGGAGGCGACGGTGCTGACCATTTGCAGCAGCGACGTCCCGTTGACCAGAAAGCCCACCAGGCTTGCCAGTCCGATGGCGATGGAGATGGGGATGCCGATGAGAATAAAGGAGAAGAGAGACAAAAACGTGATGATAGCGATTGTCATGAGAGCGTGTCCTCCTTTTGGCCGGTCCCCTTCAGAAGTTGGTAGATGTCGCAGCAGAGCCGGATGACCACCAGAACGCCGCCGAAGGGGAGGGCAAAGTAGGGAATCCACACGGGAATGTGACCGGCCGGGGAGACCTGGCCCAGGTGATATTTATTGAGGACAATCTGCCAGCCATAGACGACGATGAGAAGGAAATAGGCGATGGTGACGAGCTTTATGAGGATTTCCATGACCTTGCCGGCCCTGGGACCCAGTTTGCCGACGACGAATTCCACGCCCACGTTTGCGCCCATGTGGAAGGCGTGGGCGGCTCCGCCGAAGCACATCCAGTAGCAGAGGTATCGCAGGAACTCCTCGGCCCAGGGGGCGGAGTAGGAAAACACATACCGCGTCACCACATTCAAAAAGCCGATGATCAGCGAGATGCAGAGACAGACGGACCCAATGACCAATTCCAGATGTTCCTGAATGCCTGTCAGAAATTTTTTCATATGAAATCCCTTCTTTCCTTTTAAGTGGGGCCTTCACCTTCCGATGAAGGCCCCCTGCGCGTTTCAAAGAGAGGGATTATGCCCTGCCGGTGGCCTTCAGATAGAGGTTGATGCCCTCTTCCCCGATGCTGTCGGCAAAGTTCTTGTAGACGTCCTTGGTGGCCTCGGCAAAGAGCTGGTGCTGCTCGGGCGTCAGCTCAGTGACCTCGCAGCCGTTTTCACGGAAGAAGTCGATGTACTCCTGCTGCGTCATGCAGCCCAGGTTGTCCCGGGACTCCTGCAAAGCCTGGGCGGCGGCCTGTTCCAGCCACGCCTGCTGCTGGCTGGTCAGCTTGGCGAAGGATTGGCTGTTGATGAAGAGGATATCGGGGTCGTACACGTGGTTGTCCACGGTGATGTACTTTTGCACCTCATAGAACCGCATGGAGTAGATATTTCCCAGGGGGTTTTCCTGGCCGTCCACGACGCCCTGCTGCATGGCGGTATAGAGTTCGCCGTAGGGAATAACCGTGGCGGAGGCGCCCAGCGCGCTGTACATGTCGATATACACCTGGCTGGACATGCAGCGCATTTTCAGACCCACCATGTCGGCGGGAGAGGTGATGGGGCGGACGTTGTTGGAGAAGCAGCGCAGGCCGTTTTCCAGATAGACCAGGCCGTGCATCCCCATCTTCTCCTCCGTCAGCTGGAAGAGGTAATTGCCCACATCCCCGTCCAGGAACGCAAAGGCCTCCTCCTTGGTGGCAAAGGAAAAGGGCAGGTCAATCAGCTGGTACTGGGGGATAATGCCCTCCAGCGCCGCCGCGGCGCAGAAGATCATGTCGATGGTCCCCATGCTGCAGGCATCCACCAGGGCGTCTTCTTCGCCCAGGGCGCCGTCGGTGTGGCATTCCAGCTCCATGGTGCCGCCGGAGAGCTCCGCCAATGTGTCGGCCATTCTCAGCACGGCGGCGGTGGAGGTCTGCAGGGGGGAGGACCCGGTTGCAAAGACCAGCTTGACGGTTTCCCCGCCGGAACCGGAGGCGCCGCCTCCGGAGGGATTGGAGGAGTCAGAACCGGGCTGGGGGGAACTGCCGCAGGCAGCCAGAGAAAGGGTCATCGTCAGTGTCAAAAGAAGTGCGAACGCTTTTTTCATAGAGTGACCAGCCTTTCTTGTGATTGGGTGGAAGCAGTCAGTGGGTCTCGTTGTACGTCTCGAGTTTTTCGATGGCGGTCATCAGCATCTCCCGGGTCACCTCGTAGGGGACAAAGGTGATGTCCTCCACGCTCAGCGTTTTGGTGATGACGGCCTCCAGCTCCTCCCGCCGGACTTCCAGATCGGCATACCGGGTGGGCAGGCGGATGGCTTTGTACAGCGGCCAGAGGATTTCCACCATGTCCTTCTTGTCCTCCACCATCAGCAAAACCAGCACGCCGTAGGAGACAATCTCGCCGTGGAGATGATGCTTTTCCACCTGCGGCAGGATCGTCAAGCCGTAGCAGAGAGAGTGGGCGATGCTGGTGTTGATCGTGCCGCCCACCATGCCGGAGACTGCGCCGGTGGTGATGATGTTTGTCAGGACGATCTGCTCAAAGGCGTTGGAGGCGGTGTTGTTCTTGCAGTCCTGAATGGCCTGCGCGCCAAACTGCACCAGGGGTTTGTAGCACATCACACCCATCTCCACCCCCAGGGCCTGCTTGTAGGTGAGGGCTTTCCCCTGGGCGGAGCTGGAGGTCTCAAAGTGCTTGGCCATCGTGTCGCCGATGCCGGCCCAGAGATACAGGTCGGGTGCCTCGGCGATGATCTGGGTGTTGATGAACACGTGCTCCGCCGGCCGCCCCAGCTGATAGGTGTCCCTGGCCTCGCCGGAGGGGTAGTACATGATGGACTCTGCGGAGGCCGGAGCGCAGGTGGCGGCGATGGTGGGGAAGGTGAACACCGGCTTTTGCGCAATCAGGCGGGAGGCGTATTTTCCGGTGTCCAGAGCCTTGCCGCCGCCCACTGCAAAGCACATGTCAGCTTTTTGAAAGCTGCCGTTGTCGGCCACCATCTGGGCGTTTTCCAGGGAGGCCTCGCCGCCGTACCAGATGTACTCCAGAATATGGATGCCGCTTTTTGCCGCCGCCGCGTCCAGCGCGGGCTTTGCCGCCGCCATGGCCCGGTGACCGCCGACCACAACCGTCGTCGTGCCGAAGGGCAGGCAGACCTCTCCGAGCCGGTCATAGGCCTGGGGGCCGGTTGTATAGCTGGGAAAATAGTGGAACAGGTACTCCTGTGTCATATGCTTCACTCCCATTTTATTCAGATACTGTCCCCGCCGGGCAATCGGGACAGCCGGTTCTCCCTGTGCTCAGAGAATGTGGTATTTCTCGTAGACCTCGGTGGCGCTGACACCGCGGAGAACCTCGTCGCGGACCACGTTTTCGGCGGAGACCTTTTCAAAGGCCATTTTCAAGGCCTCCTCCTCTACCTCCTGGGGGATGACGGCGATACCGTCGTAGTCGCCGAAGATGATGTCGCCGGTTTTGACCTGGACACCGCCGCAGAGAATGGGCACGTCGTAGGCGATCACGTCGGTGCGGCCCTTGGAGTCCAGCGGATTCATGCCCCGGGCGAAAACGGTGAAGTCCATGCTGCGGATTTTCCGGGTGTCGCGGGTGGGACCGTCGATGATGGCGCCGTTGGCGCCCCGCACCATGCACACGGTGCTCAGCAGTTCGCCCCAGAAGCCGCTGGCGGTGGAGCCGTTGGTGGTGGCCACCAGCACGTCGTCCTTTTTCAGGTGGTCGCAGGCCTCCAGTTCCATCTTGTAGGGATGCGCGGGAATCTCATAGACGTCGGTGGCCAGGACGGTGAAGGCCCGGCCCACGACAATGTCCCGCTGGTCCAGAGGACGGATATCCCCGCGCATTGCCTGGTTCCGATACCCCAGGGTGTCCAGAACGTCTACGATGACTGCCGAATAGAGCTTTTCCCGCATCTCAGCGAAATTTACAGTGCCTTCCATGTTGCGTGCCCTCCTAAAGATGATTTCAATTTTTGAGGATATTTCTTATTAAGAAACGATTATGAAAAATCATTTCTTAATTTATGTATAGCACCGCATTTTCCTGCTGTCAACACATTTTTTGAAAAACTTTTCACCGAATATTTCTTTTTAGATAATTTAATAAAAAAACTATTGAGTTTTTAGAAACTTATGATATAATTGATTTCAAATAAAGAAACAACAAAGGGAGGACAAATCACTTTTACTTTTTTGTCAATTCATATATAATCAATGGGCAGGTAAATATTTCCTGCTGGTTTTTGTATGGAAACCACGAATTTCTGACAAGAGAGGATTGATCTTATTAAAACCGTGGCAAAAGCAATGGACATCCTGGAGGTGCTGGCGTCTTCCTATAAGAAGCTGAGCCTGACGGCGATTTCCGAGCGGACTGAAATCAACAAGAGTAGTACCTATAAGATGCTGCAGGTGCTGTGCGACTACGGCTATGTGGAGAAGCTGAGCAACGGCTCCTACTATAAGCTGGGCAGAAGCATTGTGGATGTGTACAGCCACATCACGGAGAAGAGCGACCTGCGCGGCATTGCCCATCCCTACCTGGTGCGTCTGCACGAGATCACCGGCTGTGTGACCAACCTGATGATCCTGGTGGGCAGCGCCGGGGTCTATCTGGATGTTGTCCCGCAGGAGAACGGCGGCAACGGCGTGGGTATGAGCGACCATCTGCATGCCACCGCCCTGGGAAAGGCCATCCTGGCCTATCTTCCTGAAAAGCAGCTTGAGACCATCATCGAGGGCCGACCGCTGAAAAAGGTCTGCACCAATACAATCTGCGATCCCGTGCTGCTGAAAAACGAGTTGGTTCTGACCAAAAAGCGCGGGTTTGCCATCGACGACGAGGAGAATCACATCGGCTCCCGCTGCGTGGCGGCGCCGCTGCTGGACGCGGACGGCGATATCATCGGCGCCATCAGTGTTTCCGGTATGGCCACTTCCATCTCCGTCAGTACCCTGTTTGAGAACTCCGCCCATGTTGTGGACATTGCAAAGGAGGTCTCCGCACGGCTGTAAGCGGAATGGGCGCACGCAAAAGTGCTGGAAAATAGAGAGGGAGGTCCTGGCAGCGTATGTTTATTGCATTTCCAGAGGTGGAGGGTGTCGTGATCGAGGGTATGGACGCCGTCTCCATCCCCCCGATGATCACGGTGGAGGAGACCTACGACCATCAGAAGATCGAGGATGCGGCATCCTGTATCCGGGAGAGACTGGACGCCGGGATTTCCCATAAGGAGCGGTTTTGCGGAAAGCGGATTGCCGTTACCGTGGGCAGCCGCGGCATTCCCCATCTTGCGGAGATGGTCCGGGCGATTTGCGAAGAGCTGAAGGCGTGGGGGGCCCTGCCCTTTCTCGTCCCCTCCATGGGCAGCCACGGCGGCGGAACGGTTTTCGGACAGCTGGAGATACTGCGCGGCTACGGCATCACGGAGGAGCAGATGGGCGTGCCCATCCTCGCCACGCTGGACGTGGTGCAGTACGGGGAACTGGAAAACGGCATTCCGCTCTGCTGCAACCGCTGCGCCTGGGAGGCGGACGGCATCTTGCTGTTCAACAAAGTGAAGCCCCACACCGACTTCCGGGGCAGCCATGAGAGCGGCCTTGCCAAGATGATCGCCATTGGACTGGGGGACCACAAGGGGGCCTCCGTCATCCATGGCGCCGGGGTGGAGCAGTTTCCCACCCTCCTTCCGGCGGCGGCGGAGCGGTTCATCGCCTGCCGCGACCTGATGATCGGCATCGGCGTGGTGCAAAACGCGTATGATGAGATCTGCGCCATAGAAGCTGCCGAGCGGGAACACATTCTGGAGCTGGACCGGCGGCTGCTGGCCCTGGCGAAGGAGCGCATTGGAAAGCTGAAGTTTGACCAATGTGATATTCTGATTTTGGACGAGATTGGAAAGGATGTCAGCGGCTGCGGCGCCGATCCCAATGTCACCGGCCGGCCGACGGACCCTGGCTGCAGGGCCTTTTCCGAGGTGCTGGACACGGCCCTCGTCGTTGTGCTGGGCATTACGCCAAATACGCACCACAATGCCTGCGGCATCGGCCTTGCCGATGTGACGACCCGGGACTGTCTCAACGAGATTGACTGGGGGCCGACTTGGACGAATCACTTCAACTCGCTGGAGCTCCGCTGCGCCCACATCCCCTGCTATGCCAACAGCGACCGGGACGCCATTTTGCTGGCGCTGCGAAATCTGCCGGAGGAGCGGCGGAAACGGGTGAAGCTCGCCCGGATTCGCAACACGCTGGAGGTGTCCTTGGTGCAGGTCTCTCCGGCGCTCTATGAGGAGATGCGGGAGAGAGAAGGCGTGCGGGCGGTCTCCGGGCCGGAGGAACTGCGGTTTGACGCTTCCGGCAGGCTGATTTCAACACTGGGCGGACAGGGGGCGTGATGCGGATGCAGGCATATGGGAGAATGCACCCGGAGGACTCCGTCTGTGTTGCAGTGCGGGAGCTGCAAAGGGGAGAAGAGGTTGTCCTCGATGGCCGCACCCTTTCGGTGCGGGAACCCATACCGGCCGGGCACAAGCTGGCACTGCGCCCGATCTGTCGGGGAGAGCAGGTGATCAAGTACGGCTATCCCATCGGCCACGCCGCTGCCGATATCCCCGCGGGCGGTTGGGTACATACCCACAATCTGGTGACCGATCTGGATGGTCTGCTGGGGTACCGCTATACGCCGGCGGAACCGCCGGCGCTTCCCGTCCCGGCGGAGCGCTTCTTCCTGGGCTATCCCCGGGAGGGGGGCGACGTCGGCATCCGAAATGAGCTCTGGGTGGTTCCGACGGTCGGCTGTGTCAACGCCATCGGCAGCCGGATTGTCGAGGCCTTCCTGAAGTCCGTCGGCTGCGGAGGCGGCGAAGTGCCGGAGGGGGTGGACGACGTTCGGGTGCTGGCCCACCCCTACGGCTGCGGGCAGGAGGGATACGACCATGAGAACACCCAAAACGCCCTGGCGATGGCCGTCAGGCACCCCAACGCGGGGGGCGTTTTGGTGCTTGGGCTGGGGTGCGAGGACAACCGCATTGCGGAGTTCCAAAAGGTCCTGGGGGCGTACCCTTCCGACCGGGTGTGCTTCCTGGAGACGCAGCTTGTGGAGGACGAAATTGCCGCCGGCGCGTCGCTTCTGCGGCAGCTGTATGAGCGGGCGCGGCAGGACCGGCGGGTTCGGACGCCCTTTTCCAAACTCCGTGTGGGGCTGGAGTGCGGCGGGTCCGACGGCTTCTCGGGCCTGACGGGAAATCCCTTGCTGGGGGCGCTCTCAGATGTCATCGTCGCCTGCGGCGGCAGCGTTGTGATGACCGAGGTGGCGGAGATGTTCGGCGCGGAGACGATTTTGATGAACCGGGCGGCTGACCGGCAGACCTTTGAGAAGATCGTCGAGATGGTCAACGGTTACAAGCAGTACTGCATGGACAACGGCGCCTCCATCTCCGGGAATCCCTCCCTGGGCAATCTGGATGGAGGAATCAGCACGCTGGAGGAGAAGTCGCTGGGCTGCATCCAAAAGGGCGGGCGCGCTCCGGTTGTGGACGTGCTCCGCTACGGGCGGCCGCTGGAAAAGGCCGGGCTCCACCTGCTGTGGGCGCCGGGCAGCGACACCGCCGGGACGACGGCGCTGGGACTTTGCTGCCATATGGTGGTGTTTACCACAGGCCGCGGGACCCCCTATGGCGGCTTTGTGCCCACCTTCAAAGTGGCCACCAACTCCCAGCTCTACAGGCGGAAGAGACATTGGAACGACTTTGACGCCGGACAGCTTCTGACGGGGACTTCCATGGACTCCGCGCTGACGGCGCTGTGGGCGCAGTTGGAGGCGGTCGCCGGCGGGGAGCTGACTGCCGCTGAACACAACGGGTTCAAGGAGTTCGTGATTTGGAAAAACGGCGTCTCCGAATAAAAACGCCGGGCGCCTGCCGGATCATCCGGCAGGCGCCCGGCTTATGCAGACGGGGGATACGAGAGGGAACCATTTCGTTCCGGCCCGGCGTTCCTTTGCAGAAAAATCCCCGGCTCGTGCACCGGGCACAGGCCAGGGGAAAGAGAGGCAGCGGCGATACCACAGGTATCGCCGCTGCCTTTTCTCTGTGCAAAAGCGGAGGGGAGAGGCCGTTCATACCGCCGGATGCGGCCCGCTGCCGGAAAATTATTCGGAGAACAGCGTGAACCCGGCGATCATGTTTGTCCTGGCGTGGGCAATGTGGGCATTCAGGATGTCCACGGCCCCGGGGCAGTCCCCTGCCCTGATGGCGTCCAACAGCTGGAGGTGATCGTTGATCGCATAGGACAAGACGGAGTTGTTCTGCCTGGAAAAATACATGTTCTGCTCCCGGATGGCCTGGTAGAGGTTGGAGAGATGGGGGTTTTTGTAGCGGTCGAACATGACCATGTGAAAGGCGATGTCGTGGGGGATGAACCCGCGGGAGTCGTCGGCCCGGATCGCCGCAGAACAGGCCTCGAACTCCCGCTCCATGGTGGAGATGTCCTCGGGCGTCAGGTGGTCAAACACATTTTTCAATACAAAGGGCTCCAGACACTCCCGGGTCTGATAGTAATGGATGATGGCGGGAATATCGTAAGACTGCACCAGAAATCCGACGTTCGGAATCTGGCGCAGCAGGCCCTCCCGCTCCAGCCGCAAGAACGCCTCGCGGACGGGCGTATACCCCATATGGACTTCCTCGCAGAAGCTGCGGACACTGAGATGTGTCCCGCTGTCCAGCTTGGAGATCTTGCCCTTCAGGGCGGTATAGGCTTGCTCAGACAAAGTTACTCTTTTCATGAAGGCGGCCTTTCTTTCGTATAATTTCTATATTATATAAGGTTCTGGAAGACTTTTCAACCAAAAATCCCAATGGACGCTGCGTCGGAAATTTTCTATGAAACCCACAAAGCAACTCCTGAAAACTGTGAGGTTGGTAGAAAGTTGAAAAAAGTTGAAAAACCCCTTGACAAATCCTGCGGCAAAGATATATCATTCAATCATTAAGTGATATATCACTGATTGAAAAACAAGACGTACAAAAAAGAGGCGCCATTTCCGGCCGCGCCCGTTGGATCATGCCGGCCCAACCACCAGCTGAATGAAGAAGGAGAAATCGCTATGGACGAACAGAAGATCATGGAAGACCAGCAGAACGCAGCCGTTGCAGCCCCTGCCAATGAATGGAAGTTTCCTCCCCGGGGCGGGCATATGGACAAGCCCGACGGCCTGTACCTGTCCACAATGACCATGAAGGAGTGCAAGGAGCGGCTTGCCAAAGACGATGTGATCCTGATCCCCATGGGCTCCATGGAGAACCACGGAAACAGCGGCCCGGTGGGGCAGGATGTGTTTATTGCCTCCCGCATGTGCGAGATGGTGGCGGAAAAGGTGGGCTGCACCATTGCGCCCCCGATCTATTACGGCTCCCACCCCGCCTATCATCTGGGCCAGTTTCTGAACATCCCCGTGCCGGACGAGACCTTCTGCGCCTATCTGCGGGCCATCATGTCCGGCCTGTGGAACTCCGGCTTCCGCAAGATGATTTTTGTCAGCCTCCATGGGCAGGAGTACTCCACCCCCGTGGCCATGCAGGAGTGGCACAAGAAGTATCAGGTTCCCGCGATGATCTACTATGTCGATGTGCCCCGCACCATGGGCACCCGTCTGAAGGACAAGAAGAACGGCGGTCCCTTCAACAACCCCATGCAGCACGCCTGCGAGGCCGAGCAGTCCGTGTTTGGCGCCCTGGCCCCCGATCTGTACCATCCCGAGGACGCGGACAACACAGAGGTGAAGGGCTGGCTGCCCTACGGCCATGTGGACCGGGGCGGAGACATCTACGGCTACCCGCTTCCCGGCCATTGCCAGGTGGGCAACTGCGGTTTGGAGGTCGTCTGCTTCCCGGAGGGGGCGCTGGGGCACGCCAAGGAGGCGGACCCCGCCAAGGGGATTCCCGCCTGCGCACGCGTCTGCGACTATCTGGTCAAGCTGCATGACGATATCCTGAGCGTTGCCCCGGTGGGCACCCTGCCTGACGCCAGACTGATGAGCCAGCGCGATCCCGAGCAGCTTGAGAAGATCCTCAAGGGCGTCTGGAATGGCGGCCCCAGCATCTATACGCTGGCCTGGCCCTGCTGAGCCGTCCCGTAGACGCTCTGGAGGGCGGGTTCCATCACAAATAGACGGATATTGGGAGAACGACTATGAATACCATGATCGCGACCTTTGTCATCATGATCATCGCCATCATCCTGATGGTGACGGAAAAAATTCCTCTGGCGCTTACCGCAATGTGTACCACGCTGGCCCTGTGCCTTTGCGGCTGCCTGGATGCCTCGCAGGCCGTGGCCGGGTTCTCGAACTCCAACGTGATTTTGATCGGCGCATTTTTGATCATCGGACAGGCCATTTTCTCCACCGGGCTGGCCCATGACATCGCGCGGTTTGCGCTGCGCTTTGCCAAGACGGAGCGCAGCCAAATCCTGACGACCTGCCTTGTGACCGCACTTCTCTCCGGCTTTCTCTCCAACACCGGCGTCACCGCCATGATGATGCCCATTGTCATGGGCGTCTGCCATGAATCCGGGACGCACCGCTCCAAACTGATGATGCCCATCTCCATCGGCGCCGGCGTGGGCGGGACCATCACGCTGATCGGCACGGTGGTCAACGTCATCGCAAACACCACAATGGCCGAGTTTGGCTACGAGCAGCAGTTCAGCATGTTTGAGTTCACCAAGATCGGCCTGCCGCTTACCGTCCTCACCTCCATCTTGCTGGCCACCGTCCTGCGGCCCCTGCTGCCGGACTACGAGGACGACCGCACCGTTGTGGCGGCGGCGGAGGAGGATTACAGCAAGGTGCCCCGGTGGAAAAAGGTCCTCACCGTCGTTCTCCTGGCAGTGGCGTTCCTCGGCATGTGCTTTGAGTCCCAGATCGGCGTCAAGCTGCATATCACCGCCTGCGTCTGCGCGGCGCTGCTGTGCCTGACCGGGATTTTGAAGGAGCGGGAGGCCCTGGGCTCCATCCATCTGAAGACCATCTTCATCCTGGCCGGCCTGCTGCCCCTCTCCACCGCCATGAACAACACCGGCGCGGGCCAACTGCTGGCGGATAAGGTGGTTGCCATGGCCGGCGAGGGGATGTCCCCCATCCTGCTGATGGCGATTTTATACCTTGCGTGCAGTGTGCTGACGCAGTTCATCTCCAACACGGCGGCCGCCACCATCATGTGCACGGTGGGCTGCTCCATCGCCCAGGGGCTGAACGCGGACCCAAGAGCCATCCTGATGGCCATTGTCCTGGGGGCCAGCTTCGCCTATGCGACCCCGCTGGGAATGCCCGCCAACACACTGGTCATGGGCATCGGCGGCTACAAGTTCCAGGACTATACCAAGGTCGGCCTGCCCTTGGTGGGGATCTCCTTTGTGTTCTGCATGGTGCTGCTGCCGATTTTCTACCCCCTGACAATTGCCTGACGACTTACATCCGCTCTGCCAGCCGCCGCCGGGCACGACGATGCTCCGCGGCGGCTGCATCCATCCAGTGTAATGGGGAGGGTCCTATGCTGAGACGAAACATAACAGCCGGTACCGAGGAAAAGGGAGATGCGCAGATCACCGTCTCTCCGCTGGCGGCCGGACGCGAGATTGCTATTGAGCAGCTGCCCCACGAGCGGTTTCGGGCGGCGGTGACGGCAGCGGCGGAGCGGGTTTTGGAGGAGGAACATGCGGACGGCATCCGCGTCTCCATCCGGGACTGCGGCGCGCTGGAATTTGTGATCGAAGCCCGCCTCCGGGCGGCGATCCGGGAAGCGGAAAGGACGTGAGAAACATGCTGCTTCGCACCATACTCTCCATTCCCGCCAACTCGCCGAAGATGCTTCTGTATTCGGATTTGATGGGGGCGGATATGATCCTCTTTGATCTGGAGGACGGGGTTGCGCCGGATCAAAAGCCCTTTGCCCGGGAGCTGCTCCGCACCTACCTCTCCCGGGGCCTGTCGTCCTGCCCGGCCATGGTTCGCGTCAACGGCGTCAACACCCCCTTCTTCCTGGACGACATCCGGGAGATGCTGCCGCTTCCCATCCGCGGCATCATGCTGCCCAAGATGGAGCGGTCGGAGGAGATCCGCTATGCGGACGCGGAGATGCGAAAGGTCGAGGAGGCCTGCGGCCTGGAGCCCGGATCGCGTTGGATCATCGGCACGGCGGAGTCCGCCCTGGGGGTGGAGAACGCGCTAAGCTGCCTGTGCTGCTGTGACCGGCTGATGGGATGCAGCTTTGGAGGCGAGGATTTTGCGGTCAGCCTCGGGGTGAGGCGCACCGCGGATCACGACGAGCTGGAGTACGCCCGCCGCCATCTGGTCGTTGCGGCCAAGGCCGCCGGAAAGCTTGCCATCGACACCGTGTATACGAACGTCAAGGACGACGAGGGTCTCCGCGCCATGACGGAGCAGGGGAAGCGGTGGGGATACGACGGAAAATTCATCATATCTCCGCGGCAGGTGCCCATTGTCCACGCGGTCTATGCCCCCACCCGGGAGGAGGTTGCCCATGCGCTTCGCGTGACCCGGAAAATGGAGGAGGCACGGCGGATGGGCGCGGGCGTGGCCGTGCTGGACGGAAAAATGCTGGATAAACCGGTGCTGCGGCAGGCGGAGGCTGTTTTGGCCGCGGCGGCGGCCATGGGGCTGTCCGGCGGGGAGGAAGGAGCGGCGGAAAATGAGTAAGGTGGTGAACTCGCTGGAGGAGGCGATCCGTCTCTGCGGCCTGGAGGACGGCATGACGATTTCTTTCCACCATTGCCTCCGGAGCGGCGACGCGGCCAGCGGACAAATTGCAGAGGCCATCCGGCGTGCCGGCAACCGAAATCTGACGGTGGCCCCCTCCAGCCTGTCCGGGGGAAACGATGTGCTGGCGCCCTATATTGAGGACGGCACTTTTACAAAGTTCCAGACCAGCGGCTTTTCCCCCGCCCTGGGGCGGCTGCTGCAACGGGGAAAAATCCGTCAGGTCTGCGAGCTTCGCACCCATGGCGGGCGGCCGGCGGCCTTGCAGCGGGGCGATATCCGCATCGACGTGGCCTTCGTCGCCGCATCGGCTGCGGACCGGAACGGAAACTGCAACGGAACCGGCGGCCGTTCCGCCTTTGGCGCCATGGGGTATTCCCTCACGGATGTGCGCTATGCGAAGAAGGTGGTTGTCCTGACGGACGCGCTCTCCCCGGTGCCGGTCTCTCCGGTCTCTATTGACCAGAGTTTCGTGGACTATGTGGTGCCGATGGATACGATTGGAGACCCCTCCGGGATTGCCACCGGCTCCATGCGGCTGTCCTCCAGCCCCCTGCACATCCGGATCGCCGAACTGGCGGCGCAGACCATCATCCATTCCGGGCATCTGCACGAGGGCTCCGCCATGCAGACCGGGGCGGGGAAGATCTCTCTGGCGGTGGCCGCCCAGGTGGAGGCCTACATGGAGCGCCGCCAGCTGACGGGCCGCTTTGCCATGGGCGGGATCACAGCGATTCTGGTGCGAATGCATGAAAAGGGGCTGCTCCCGGTTCTCTATGATACCCAGAGTTTCGACCAAACCGCCATCGCGTCCCTGGGGCGGAATCCAGGTCACGTGGAGGTCTCCGCGGAGGCGTATGCAAGCCCCCTGGCCAAGGGGGGACCGATTGTAAAGGATTTGGATTTTGTGATCCTGGGCGCTACGGAAATCGACACGGACTTCAACGTGAATGTCATCACGGACTCCAATGGGTGCGTCATCAGCGGGGCCGGCGGGCATGGAGACACGGCGGAGGGCGCCAAGATGACGGTTATTACGGCGCCCACATACCGCAGCAAATATCCCACCATTGTGGACCGTGTGGGCACGGTCACGACGCCGGGGCGGTTTGTGGATGTGTTCGTCTGTCAGGACGGCGTGGCGGTCAATACCGCCCTTTCCCGGAACCGGGAACTGGCGCTGCGCCTGAAAGACGCCGGGGTTCCCGTGACGGATATCCATGCGCTGAAGCGGATTGCCGAGAGATATACGGGAAAACTGCCGTCATTGCGGAAGGGGCGGCGGACCGTGGGCCTGGTCTACTGGAGAGACGGGTCCGTTCTGGATGAAATCAAGGCCCTTTCCGAATAGAAGAGGAGGAATACGATGAAAAATTTACTGGATTTGACGGGGAAAAAGGCGCTGGTCACCGGCGGCAGCCGTGGAATCGGCAACTGTCTGGCCCGGGGCCTGCATGACGCCGGGGCGGAGGTGGCGATTTTTTATCATCATACCTGTGCGGACGGGCTGGTGGCGGACATGCAGGGGGACGGCCCCGCGGTGCATGCAATCCGCTGCAACGTGGCGGAGCGTGCTGAGCTGGAGGCCGGGGTGGAGGCCGCGGCCCGGGCGCTGGGGGGCCGGATTGACATTCTCATCAATGCGGCCGGCATCAACCGCCGCCACTGGCTGGAGGAGTTTCCCGCGGAGGAGTGGGAGGCGGTGATTGCCACCAATCTGAATTCCGTGGTGTATTGCAGCCAGCTGGTGGGCAGATATATGATCCGGCAGGGGGATGGCCGCATCATCAACCTGGCCTCCATGAACAGCTTCGTCGCCGGAAAGCGGGTGGGGGCCTACGTGGCGTCCAAGGGCGCCATCGCCCAGGTCACAAAGGCGTTTGCCAACGAATGGGCGGACAAGGGAATCCGGGTGAACGCGATAGCCCCCGGATATATCCGGACGGATATGACGACGGCGCTTCAAAATGACGAGGCGGCCTATATGAACATTTTGAACCACATCCCCGCCGGCAGATGGGGGACCCCGGAGGACTTGGTGGCCCCGGTGCTCCTGCTGGTCTCGGATGCGGCGAGTTATGTCAACGGCATCGTCATGCCCATCGACGGCGGATACCTGGTCCGGTGACGGGCCCGGGCGGACCGCCGACCAAGAGCCCCGGCAGCTTCGGCTGCCGGGGCTTCTTGCCAGCCGAAGGGGAGGAGGCCGTGCAGGCGGTGCATGCGGTTATCGCTGCCGCGCCCATGGCGATCCTTTCGTTTTCATCATAGTTCTCCTTGGGCAGGTTCTTGAGACGAGTACGGTCTTAAATGCGAGAGATGGAGCGTCGATACCGAGCCGAAGATTGGTACAAATTAATAAAAGAGGGAATGTAATACTGTAAACATACGCACTTGACGAATGGTAAATGGCGTGAGATAATTTGAATTAGAAAATGTATACATTTTCTAATTCAAATTATCTGGGGGGTAAATTGAAATGAAAAAAGTCTTGGGAATTGCAACGCTCATCGCATTGCTCGTCACCTCATTCTGCGGCTGTAGCGGGGAACCTGTAGATACCACCCCCAAATCTGAACAACCGGTGCAAACGGAGCAGCCGGGCGGGGAAGCGGCATCTCTGGGTGGATATACCCCTGATAAGCCCTTGGTCATCCGGCTGGCCAATGCATCTGCGGTTGGTGAAATCAAAGATCAGGTGGCGGTTAAGCTGTCTGAGCTGGTTGCAGAGCGGTCGAAGGGCTGCATTGACATTCAGGTTTATTCCGGCGGTGTTCTGGGCGACTGGACGGACACGATTGAGGGCCTGAAAATGGGGATGAACGAGGTCGTTCTGGAGGGGTTTTCCTCCTATGCAAGTTATGATCCCAGTGCCAACTTGGATGCGATCCCCTATCTCTTCGAATCTTATGATCATTTTATGAAGGTGTACCAGGGCGACCTTGGCGAAGAAGTCCTCGACTATGTTGGAGAGACCTGCGGCTTTAAGTTTCTCGGCGCTCAGTATAGAGGGTTTCGCGTGACGACGTCGAATAAAAAGTTTACCAACTTGGAGGAGCTGAAGAACAGCGGATTGAAGATTCGCGTTCCGTCCGTTGAGTCGTACCTGATTTTGTGGGAGGCGCTGGGAGCATCTCCGGTTGTGATCGGCCTTACCGATACCTTTACCGCTCTCCAGCAGAGCACGGTTGATGCGCAGGAAAACTCGATTATTGAATCTTATGGCCACGGCTTCTACGACGTCTGCGACTACCTCATTAGAACAAACCACATTTGCGGATGCGATGTGTTTGCACTTGACCTGAATTATTGGAATGGGCTTCCGGCGGAGGTGCAGGAGGTCATTGAGGAATGTGCGAACGAGGCCGCTCTCTGGCGAAGTGAGTATTCCTACAATGAGGAGGAGAAGTATATCGGCATGTGGAAAGAGGCCGGTGTCGAGATTGTTGATGTGGATATGAGCGAGTTTGCCGACCGCGTTTCCTCTTTTACGGAGGACAATTATCCGGAATTGGTAGAGTGGGTCAATAGAATCAAAGAGGCGGCATAAAGGGCAATCCATTTTCCGACGCTGGAATTTTGACGGGTGTGCAGGACATCGAGAACACGAATCTGCCTGCCATTGGGGGGAGAGTACTTTGCTGGAATTGATTTTAAAAAGATACAGCAGGGTGTTAAACGGTATTGAAAAATGCCTGTGCATCATTTCCATGATGCTTTTGTCCATCATGACCCTGCTTATGTGCTATCAGGTTTTCATGCGATATGTCTTATCGAATGCGCCGTCTTGGTGTGAGGAGCTGATCCGGTATCTGTTTATCTACCTGACGATGCTTGGTTCCGCTGTTGCGACGAGGAAGGGCAAGCATTTGGCTGTGGATGTTGTCATCGGGATACTGCCTAAGGAAAAGGCGGCACGGTGCAAAATCATTTTTTCCGTATGCATTTTGGCTTTTTTGATGCTGCTGCTGGTATATGGCACGCAGCTGGTGTTCAATACCATGAACACCATTTCCACATCCTTGAAAGTTCCCATGGGATATTTCTATGCAGCGCTTCCGCTGGGGACGTTCTTCATCATGATGGCTACCGTGGAAGATTTTTTGCTTCAAATTGCAGCGTGCATGCAGCCTAAGCAGCAGAAGGAGGGAGATGCAGTATGAATCCTGGAGTCCTCCTTCTTGCTGCGATGGTTCTGCTTTCTGTCATTGGAATGCCGATTGCCTACTCCATTGGTATTTCCACAACCATTGCCATTTTGATGTCCGATAACTGTTCTCTCATGTATTTGCCGCAGAAAATGTTCCTGGGAATGAACTCGACCGCATTGCTGGCCATTCCGTTTTTTGTCCTTGCCGGAAATATTATGGCCCGCGGCATTACACAGAAAATCCTAAAGGTCAGCAATGCACTGATTGGCTCACATAAGGGCAGCTTTGGCATGGTATCTGTTGTTGCCTCGGCAATTTTTGCATCCATCTCTGGTTCCGGTTCTGCTACCGTGGCGGCGATTGGCGGCATCACCATTCCCGGCATGAAAAAGGTGGGGTATCCCGCTGACTTTGCGGCGGCCATTGCATCGATGGCGTCGACTCTGGGGCCGCTGATTCCCCCAAGCATTTTCCTGATTGTGTATGGAGTGGCATCGGAAACTTCGATTGGGCAGTTATTTCTTGCGGCTATCATTCCGGGCGTGGGCCTTGCGCTTGCCCTGACGCTGTATGTGTGGGTATATGCCCGGCGTCATAACTTCCCATCGACTGAAAAAGTATCCCTTCAAGTGAAGATGAAGGCGCTGACGGACGGCTCCTTCGCAATCCTTATGCCGATTCTCATTATGGGAGGCATTTTTGGGGGAATTTGTACAGCGACAGAGGCTGCTGCACTGTCGGCGGTCTACGCGCTGGTTGTGTCGATGTTCATCTACAAGACGGTCACAATAAAAGATCTGAAGTCGATTCTGATTGATTCCTCCGTCGTATCGGCGGCACTTCTCCTGCTGACGGCTACGGCGAAAGTCGCCGGCGTTGTGATTGTGCTGGCCGACCTGCCAAACAAGCTTACCGCATGGATGAGTACACTGACCTCGAACCCATATGTCTTGCTCCTCATCATCAATGTGTTCCTCTTTATTGTTGGAATGTTGATTGAGGCGAATGCTGCAATTGTGATGCTGGTCCCCGTACTGTTGCCGCTTGTAGAGTCCTATGGAATCAGCCCCGTGCATTTCGGCATCATCTTTGGCATGAATATGTGCTTGGGACTTGTGACGCCGCCGGTGGGTGTTTGTGTTCTGCTGGGGTCTCAAATCGGCGAGGTGTCTTTGGGCGGTGTTATGAGAAAAATTGCAGTTCCGCTTGGCATTGGCTTGGTGTTCCTGCTGCTCACCACGTATGTGCCTTGGTTTACGGAGTTCCTGCCCAGTTTGATGTAAAATAAAGGAGAAGGCCATGAAAATTAAGAGCGTAGAGGCAATTGTGCTGAGTTACAAATACGAGAAGGCAATTTCGGACGCACTGAACGTCTTCGACACCAGAAATGCAGTTCTGGTGAAGCTGACTGCGGATAACGGCCTAATTGGGTGGGGAGAATCTGCATGTTTTGGCGGTCCTCCATTTTCTACGGCGCATATGATTGAACACGAACTGGCCAGGTATGTCATTGGCGAAGATCCGACAGACATTATGAAAATCTTGCAGCATATGTGGGTTGGCTCACGAATGCACGGAAGGGCGGGTCTGACTGCTGCGGCCATGAGCGGAATTGACATTGCACTTTGGGATATGATCGGAAAGCTGGCTGGACTTCCCCTGTATAAAGTGGTCGGCGCTTACCGGGATCAGCTCATTCCCTATGCCAGCGCCGGATTTTACCAGGCGGGTAAGGATGCCGCCGGCCTTGCGGAGGAAGTGGGGCGCTATATGGAGCAGGGATATCGATACGCAAAGATCAAGTGCGCAAGAACCCCGGCGGAATTCATGTCGCCCGTCAATGATATGCCGTTTCCTGAATATAACACTTGGACGATGGAAGAGGATTTGGAGAGGATTGAAGCCTGTGCGAAGGCCGTGAAAGGGAAGGGGCGGCTGATGGTCGACGGCAACGGCGCATGGACGCCCTTTGACGCCATCAAGGTCGGCCGGGAACTGGAGAAGCTTGGGGTTTACTGGTTTGAGGAACCGGTGGCCACCGATGACATTGACGGCAGTGCAAGGGTTGCGGACGCTCTGGATATTCCCATCTCCGGGTATGAGACGCAGACCAATATGTACGCGTTCAGAGATATGATTCAGCGAAGAGCCGTGGATATCGTGCAGCCTGACTGCATCTGGAGCGGGGGCTTTACGATCGCAAAAAAGATTGCGGCGATGGCGGAGCTCTACCACATGCCGGTGGTTCCGCATGTCTTTGCCACAGGAATTTCCCTTGCCGCAAATATGCATTTGATTGCCTCCATTCCAAACGGCAGCCTCCTCGAATTTGATCAGAATCCCTATCCCTTTAGGGATGAATTGCTGGCCGACCCGATTACGGTGACGGACGGCGTTGTAAAGATGCCGGAGGCGCCCGGGCTCGGAATTGAGATAAACCAGGCGGTTATTGACAAATATCGCATTTTTGAGAAATAAATAGTTCCTTCTTTCGACGCATGATGAGATGAGAAGTGCGGTTCCTAAATTCCTTGACAGTATATGGAAAAGAGGATAATATCGTATACATCACTAAACAGAAACTGGAGATTCGCTAAATGGAGATAAAGGAATCTGCTTCTTTGACGTTTGAAACATACAAAAGGCTGAAGGATGATATCATTCGCCTCAATTTGAAGCCCGGGGAACTCATCATCGTTCAGCAGCTGGCAAACAAGATGCATATCAGCAGAACACCGGTTCGGGAAGCCCTCACGATGCTGACGAAGGATGCTTTTGTGGAAAAGGCCGAGGGGAATAAATTCAGGGTGACGGATATCACGGTCAAATCCATTACGGAGCTGTATACCATACGGAGGCTGCTGGAAACGTTTGCGGTGAAGGAGACCCTGAATGACTTTACGCAGGAGGATTTTGACTATTTGGAGAGCAACACGGAATCATATCGGAAAGCATATGAAGTCAAGGACTACTTGCAATTTTTCACTTTGGATAATGAGTTTCACCACTATTTTTTTAAAAAACTCGATAACAAGCTCCTATATGATTTTTTTGAGCAATTGAGTGACAGGCAACAGAGAATCCGTTTCGCAACGATGTATATTTACGATCGGCCTGGTCTATCGGTCCAGGAACATATCAATATTTTGAATGCATTGAAGCGAAAAGATTTTGCCGAATTTGAAAAAGAACTGTGTGCGCACCTATCGAAAGTTGAAGATGATATGATGGCAAAGGTGTCACAGCAAAGAAGTGCTTTTACCGCCAACGGGGAGTTGTCCGCTGATATGTCCATCCATGCTGCGTTGATTCATTTGCTGTAAATGGGAAGTTACATCCTCAAGCTGGAAGAAGAATTTTTAAAAGTTGCTTTGGCTGTCATGCGGAGGCCCTCGGATCGTCTGGGGGCCTCCTTCTTTGCGGAGCTTTCGAGCCTGTGTCCGGGGGCTTGGTGTGGAAAGGGTGCCCTCAGCAGGTAGACCTGAAATTTACCTGGAGATGCAGAGTTTGCGCCCCCTCTCCCGAGGCGGAATGCCTTGACTTTACACGCCGGTTGTGTTAAAATCTTCCCGATCATCAGGCCGCCGTCCCCGGCGGCCGGGCCAGAAAAACGAAGAGAATGGAGATATGCATGATGGAAAGAATCAAGACGCTTGAGACCCGCAGCCTGTGCGACAGCGCCAAGAACGGCGGCTGCGGCGAGTGCCAGACCTCCTGCCAGTCCGCCTGCAAAACCAGCTGCGGCGTGGCCAACCAGAAGTGCGAGAGCGCGGAGAAGTAAGCATCTGCCATCCAAAAGGGTGCCGCCGGTCCAGGCGGCACTTTTTGCGTATAAGGAGAGAAAGATCTATGGTACATCAGTATCAGCTGGGGGGCTACCACATCGTGCTGGACACCTGCTCCGGCGGCATCCATGTGGTGGACGAGGTGGCCTATGACATCATCGCCCTGTACCCCGAAAAGACGGCGGAGGAGATCGTCTCCGCCCTGCTGGAAAAGTACGCCGGCCGCCCCGACGTGACAGAGGCGGAGCTGCGGGCGTGCATCGCCGACGTAGAGGCGCTGGTGCGGGCCGGAAAGCTCTACACGCCGGACACCTTCGCCGACATGGCGGGCACCTTCAAGGAGCGCTCCGGAGACGTGGTGAAGGCCCTGTGCCTCCACGTGGCCCACACCTGCAACCTCAACTGCGCGTATTGCTTTGCAAGCCAGGGCAAGTACCACGGGGACCGGGCGGTGATGTCCTTCGAGGTGGGGAAGCAGGCCCTGGACTTCCTCATGGACCATTCCGGCACCCGGACCAACCTGGAGGTGGACTTCTTCGGCGGTGAGCCGCTGATGAACTGGGACGTGGTGAAGCAGCTGGTGGCCTACGCCCGGACCCAGGAGGGGCCCCGCCGCAAGCGGTTCCGCTTCACCCTCACCACCAACGGCATGCTCCTGGACGACGACGTGATCGACTTTGCCAACCGGGAGATGAGCAACGTGGTGCTGAGCCTGGACGGGCGGAAGGAGATTCACGACCGCCTCCGGGTGGACTACGCCGGAAACGGCAGCTGGGAGCGGATTGTGCCCCGGTTCCAGAAGCTGGTGGCGGCCCGGGGCGGGAAGAACTACTACATGCGGGGCACCTTCACCCACGCCAACCCGGATTTCCTGAAAGACATCCAGTGCATGCTGGACCTGGGCTTCACGGAGCTGAGCATGGAGCCGGTGGTCTGCGCCCCCGGGGACCCCGCCGCGCTGACGGCGGAGGACCTGGAGATTGTGAAGGGACAGTACGAGGAGCTGGCGGCGCTGATGCTCCAGCGAAAGCGGGAGGGGCGGCCCTTCACCTTTTACCACTACATGCTGGACCTCACCGGCGGCCCCTGTATCTACAAGCGCATCTCCGGCTGCGGCTCCGGCACGGAGTACATGGCCGTCACCCCCTGGGGGGACCTGTACCCCTGCCACCAGTTTGTGGGGGAGGAGGACTACCGGCTGGGGAACGTCTGGCAGGGCGTCACCGCGCCCGCCCTGCGGGAGGAGTTCCGCAGCTGCAACGCCTACGCCCGGCCGGAGTGCGCCAGCTGCTGGGCCAAGCTGTACTGCTCCGGCGGCTGCGCCGCCAACGCCTACCACGCCTCCGGCTCCATCCGGGGCGTGTACGAGCCGGGCTGTGAGCTGTTCCGCAAGCGCATGGAGTGCGCCATCATGCTGAAGGCGGCGGAGGCCGCGGACGGAGCGGACTGATGGAGACCCCCATCGCGGATTTTGTCCGGGGCTACGGCGCCGCCCGGCTCCACATGCCCGGACACAAGGGGCGGCCCTTCCTGGGCTGCGAGCACCTGGACATCACGGAGGTCCGGGGGGCCGACGCGCTGTATGAGGCCTGCGGCATCATCGCCCGGAGCGAGGCCCGCGCCGGGGAGCTGTTCGGCTCCGGCAGGACGTTTTACGCCACGGAGGGCTCCAGCCAGTGCATCCGGGCCATGCTGCACCTGGCGCTGGTGCACCGCTCCGGCGGGGCGGCGCCGGTGGTGGTGGCGGCCCGGAACGTCCACCGGGCCTTCGTCAGCGCCGCCGCCCTGCTGGACTTTGAGACGGTGTGGCTGTGGCCGGAGGCGGACAGCCGGTCCCTGTGCGCCTGTCCCGTGTCCCCAGCGGGGCTGGAGCGGACCCTGGTGGCCCTGCCCGCCCCGCCGGCGGCGGTGTACCTCACCAGCCCGGACTACCTGGGGGGAACGGCGGACCTGGCCGCCCTGGCGGCGGTCTGCCACCGGCGCGGCACGGTGCTGGCGGTGGACAACGCCCACGGCGCCTACCTCCACTTCCTCTCCCCGGCGGCCCACCCGCTGGACCTGGGGGCCGACCTGTGCTGTGACTCCGCCCACAAGACGCTGCCGGTGCTCACCGGCGGGGCCTACCTCCACGTGGGAAAGACCGCCCCGGCGGCCTTCCGGGAGGGGGGAAAGGACGCCCTGGCCCTCTTCGGCTCCACCAGTCCGTCCTATCTGACCCTGGCCTCCCTGGATCTGTGCAACCGGTATCTGGCGGAGGGGTACCCCCGCCGTCTGGCGGAGACGGTGTCCCG
>NZ_UQXD01000003.1 GCF_900544955.1 uncultured Oscillibacter sp. | reverse complement strand
TGCCCGCCGGCGGCGGCCTCGCCGCCGGAGAGACGGCCCCGGCGGCGGGGGCGTACGGGGAGCCCCTGGGCCGGGAGGGGACGCTGTACCTCTTCGGCGGCGGCCACGTGGGCCAGGCCCTGGCGCCGCTGCTGGCGGAGGTGGGCTTTTCCGTGGTGGTCTTTGACGACCGGCCGGAGATGGCCCGGCGGGAGCGGTTCCCCGGCGCCCGGGCGGTGGTTCTGGGGTCCTTTGACCGCATTGGAGACCAGGTGGCCCTCACCCCGGCGGATTACGCCGTGGTGATGACCCCCGGCCACGCCGGGGATCTGGCGGTGCTGCGGCAGGTGCTGGCCTGCCGCCCGGCCTACGTGGGGTGCATGGGCAGCCGGAGGAAGTGGGCCGTGCTCCGGGCGGCTCTGGAGGAGAGCGGTTTTTCCCCGGAGGAGATCGGGGCGGTCCGCTTGCCCATCGGCCTGCCCATCGGGGCGGAGACCCCGGCGGAGATTGCCGTCAGCGTGGCGGCTCAGCTGATTGCCTTCCGGGCGGAGCGGCGTGACGGCGGAACCACCGGCTGTCCGGCATAAGGAGAGAGGCGGCGTGCCATGCACGCCGCCTCTCTTTTTTATGTAGCTTACCACTCCGCCACGGAGCCGTCCTTGTGGCGCCAGACGGGGTTTTTCCAGGCGTGGGGGGTCTTGGACTCCTCCAGCACCAGCTCCCGGTTCACGTCTACGCCCAGACCGGGCAGCTTGGGCAGGCGAACCATGCCGTCGATGAAGGCGAAGTCGTCCTGATTCTTCACGTAGTCCAGCACGCTCTTGCCCACGTTGTAGTGGATGCCGATGCTCTGCTCCTGGATGGCCGCGTTGTAGCAGGTGGCGTCCACGTTCAGGCAGGAGGCCAGGGCGATGGGGCCCAGGGGGCAGTGGGGCGCCAGGGCCACGTCGTAGGCCTCGGCCATGGAGGCGATCTTCTTCACCTCCGTCAGGCCGCCGGCGTGGGACAGGTCCGGCTGGATGATGTCCACGCCGCCGGTTTGCAGCAGGCGCTTGAAGTCGTAGCGGGTGAACAGCCGCTCGCCGGTGGCGATGGGGATGTTGCAGCAGGCGGCGATCTCCGGGAAGCACTCCATGTGCTCGCACAGAACGGGCTCCTCCAGGAACATGGGATCGAATTCCTCCAGCTTCTTGGCCAGGACCTTGGCCATGGGCTTGTGGACCCGGCCGTGGAAGTCGATGGCGATGCCGAAGTGCTTGCCGCAGGCCTCCCGGATACAGGCCACCCGCTCCAGCACCTGGTCGATCTTCTCATAGGAGTCGATGAACTGCAGCTCCTCCGTGGCGTTCATCTTCACGGCGGTGAAGCCCGCGTCCATCCGCTCCTTGGCGGCGGCACCCACGTCGGAGGGCCGGTCGCCCCCGATCCAGGAGTAGACCCGCATGGAGTCCCGGCAGGCGCCGCCCATCAGCTGGTAGGCGGGGGCCTGGAAGACCTTGCCCTTGATGTCCCACAGGGCCTGGTCGATGCCGGAGATGGCGCTCATCAGCACGCCGCCGCCCCGGTAGAAGCCCGCCCGGTAGATGGTGCTCCACAGATCCTCGATCCGGGAGGGGTCCTGGCCGATGAGGTAGGGTTTCATCTCCTCCACGCAGGTTTTCACGGTGTCGCAGTGGCCCTCCAGCACGGGCTCGCCCCAGCCGGTGTAGCCCTCGTCGGTCTCCATCTCCAAAAAGCACCATCTGGGCCGGACCAGGTAGAGATTCAGTGCAGTGATCTTCATAACGATTCCTCCGTTGTATATGAAAATAGGTGGGCTGCGCGCCTTACTTCACCAGATAGCCGCCGTCCACGGGGAGAATGGCGCCGCTGATATAATCGCTGGCATGGGAGGCCAGGAACACGCAGGCGCCCTTCATGTCGTCGCCGGTGCCCCAGCGGTGGGCGGGGATACGGTCCGTGATCTGCTGGCAGCGGGGGTTGGCGGGGTCCATCAGGGCGGCGTTCATGTCCGTGGACATGTAGCCCGGGGCGATGGCGTTGATGTTGATGCCCCGGCCCACCCAGTCGTTGCTGAGGGCCTTGGTCAGCTGGGCGATGCCGCCCTTGGAGGCGGCGTAGGCGGGGATGGTCTGGCCGCCGAAGAAGGAGATCATGGAGGCGATGTTGATGATCTTGCCGTAGCCCTTGGGCAGCATCACCTTCCCGGCCTCCTGGCACAGCACGAACACGGAGCTCAGGTTCACGCTGAGCACGTCGTCCCAGTCGGTCATCGGGAACTCCTCAGGCTGGTGGCGGCGCTGGATGCCGTGGGCCGTCACCAGGATGTCCAGGTCGCCGCCCAGCTTTTCCAGGCATGCGCGGAAGCAGGCGTAGACCTCCTCCCGCTTCCCCAGGTCCGCCTGGACCGCCTCGCAGGCGTAGCCCTGGGCCCGGTACTCCTCCGCCACGGAGAGCACCTTTTCGGAGCTCCCCACGATGACCACCTGGCAGCCGGCCTCCAGCAGGCCCTCCGCCATGCCCCGGCCCAGTCCCCGGGTGCCGCCGGTGACGATGGCCTTCTTGCCGCTGATATCAAACAGATTCTTCATAGCTTTGTCCTCCTCTTGATTGTAAACGGGAACGCCCGGCGCCTCAGGCGCGGGCCGCCGCGTAGGCGTCCAAATAGTAGATGGCGTTGGTCAGGGTCTCCCGGGAGAGGTGCATGGGCACGTTGGTCACATTCCAGCGCTTGCCGTAGACCTCCTCCACCAGGGCCTCCACGCCGGACTGCCGGTTCTCCGGCGTCAGCCCCAGGTCCGCCGTGCACACCGGCAGGCCGATGTCCTTGCAGAAGTCGAAAATCTCCGCAAAGCGGGCGGTGTCGTTTTCAATGACCAGCTGCACCAGCGTGCAGTAGCCCACGCCGGTGCCGTGGAGCAGGGGCTTGACGGGCAGGACGTGGAAACCGGCCTGGAGGCCGTGGGCGATGGAGACGCCGGTGCACTCAAAGCCCAGGCCCGAGAGAAGGACGGTGGCCTCCACCACATCCTCGTAGGCGGGAGTCCGCAGGTGGTTCTGGGCGGCCAGAATGGCGTCCCGGCCCTTTTCCAACAGGATGTCGTAGCTCAGCTTCGCCACGGCCATGCCCAGCAGGGCGGGGCGGTAGGCCCCGGCGCCGGCGTTGCAGACGTTGTTGTTGGCGAAGGAGGCCTGGGCCTCCACGTAGGTGGCCAGGGCGTCGCCGATGCCGGAGACCATCATCCAGGCCGGGGCGTTGATGGTGATCTCCGTGTCCACCACCACGTAGTCCGGATTTTTATAGTGGACCATCAGCCGGGGCTGCTCGTGGGGGTTGTTGATGATGGTGTGGGTGGAGGTAGGGGCGTCGGTGGTCAGGGCGGTGGGGACGTTGATGAAGGCCTTGCGGTAGGTGGCCCCCACGGCCTTGTTGATGTCGCAGGTCTGGCCGCCGCCGATGCCGATGAAGGTGTCGGGGATCTGGGGCAGCGTGGCGCAGAAGTCCAGCAGCTTTTGCAGCGCCGCGTCGGAGGCGGCGCCGGCGTATTCCACCGTGTAGGCCGTCATGCCGGCGGCCTCGAACAGCTGGGGGATTTTGGTCCGGTACTCCGGATAGAAAAACGTATCAATGATGGCGAGGGCGGTCTTGCCGTAGTTCGCCGCGAACACCGGCAGATTCCTGATCTCGCCGGGGCCCTGGATGTATCGGGACGGGGCTTGGAAGGCGCGGGATTCGCTGGCTTTTCCGCTGGGCATGATGATACCTCCTGTTTGAAATGGGTGGGACGGCGGGGCAAAACGGGCGCAGCGGTGCCCTGCCGCCGTCGGTTGTCCCAAGTATAGCGCAAATGAAATTCGTTTTCAATATGTGAAATTGAATTTCAAATTTTTCTACATTGCGCACATTTTTTTCCCCGTCGGGTGGTGATTTTGCTGGAAAGCGGCGTCGGAAAACCGCCCTGAAACCCCGGCGGGACGGCGGTTTTTTGGGAAATATCGCGCAAAAAGCGGCGCGGTTATTTGGCAAGCTGCCGTCTTGACGAAGCGGGGCGGAGGGCATATAGTAAAAAACAAGGCGGCATGTCCCGGGCGCGGCCAAGCGGAGCGGAGGGGTGCCGGACCATTTCTGAGAGAAAGTATGGGGTGACTGATATGCAGTATCATCATGTGGACTACGGGCAGCTGGAGACGTTCTGCCGCGAGGTGTTCAAGGGCTATCACTTTACGGAGGAGGAGAGCCGGCAGATTACGGACGTGCTGCTGGCGGCGGACCTGTCCGGCATCGAATCCCACGGCATCCAGCGGCTGATCCGCTACCACCAGGAGATCACCGGCGGCCTGGTGAAGCTGGACGCAAAACCGAAGACGGTGTTTGAGACGCCGCTCTCCGCCGTCATCGAGGGCAACGACTGCATGGGCCAGACCCTGGGCGTCCAGGCCATGGAGCTGGCCATTGAGAAGGCCCGGCAGCACGGCTTCGGCATCGTCACCGTCCGCAACTCCAACCACTACGGCATCGCCGGGTACTATACCAAGATGGCGGTGAAGGAGGACATGATCGGCCTGTGCATGACCAACACCGAGGCCATCATGGTGCCCACCTTCGGCCGCCAGGCCATGCTGGGCACCAACCCCATCGCCTTTGCCATGCCCGCGGACCCGGTGCCCTTCTCCTTCGACGCGGCCACCACCGTGGTGCCCAGAGGCAAGCTGGAGGTCTACGTGAAGCGGGGCAACGGCCTGCCCGAGGGCTGGGCCCTGGACGAGACCGGCCACGACAGCACGGACCCGGATCGGGTGCTGAAGAACATCATCGCCAAGGCCGGCGGCGGCATCCTGCCCCTGGGCGGCTCCGGGGAGCAGACCTCCGGCTACAAGGGCTACGGCTTCGCCATGATCTGCGAGATCTTCACCGCCATCCTCTCCGGCGGCACCACCTCCAACTACATCTACAAGACCCCCGGCCGGGCCAACATCGCCCACTGCTTCGCCGCCATCGACTACGGCATGTTCGGCGACAAGAAGGCCATCCGGGCGGCGCTGAACCAGTATTTGCAGGAGATCCGGGCGTCCGACAAGGCGGAGGGCCAGGAGCGCATCTACATCCACGGCGAGAAGTCCGCCGAGGCCCGGGCCCGGGTGCTGAAGGAGGGCGTGTCCCTGAACGAGAAGACCTACGGCGAGATGCAGATGATCGCCGCCTACACCGGGGCGGAGGCGTTTCTGCCCGCCTATCTGGACTGAGCAAGTCCCCCCGGAAGCCGGGCGGCTGCCGCCGCCCGGCTTCCGGGAGTTTGTTCGCGACAGGAGGATCATCGGACGTCTGATTGCAATTTTGGTTTCGGAATTTCATATCACGAAAAAGCAGTTCACACTCTGACAAAAAACGAAAGCAAATTTTAGGAAAATTTCCGAAAATCATAAAATGCCGGGTGGTGAGATTGCATTTCAAAAAGGGACGTGCTATGATACGAAAAGGCAAAGGGATGCAGAAATGCAGCCTGTTAAAATGTCATAAAGATTTCAGATACCGGCTGAAAGCCGTTTTTTTGAGCAGTTATTGGAGAAAAGGATTCCATTCTGCGGAAAAGGCGGCAGGCCGGCTCTGTTTTCAAAGCGGATATCCGCTTTCGTGTTTCGTTTGCAGCGAAACACGAGCCGCCCTGCGGGACAGCCTGTCACACAGGCGCACAGGCAGCCGGGCGGCCTGACAGCGAGGATTCATTCCCGGCCGGGGAACCGGCGGGGCTTGAATAGATTTCCATCACTTTTTAGGAGGAAAAGCAAATGAAGAAGAGAGTTTTGTCCCTGGTTCTGGCAGGCGTCATGATGCTGACGCTGGCCGCCTGCGGCGGCTCCGGCAAGGAGACCGGCGGCTCTACCGGCGGTTCCACCGGCGAAGATTCCAAGCCCGTCCAGGCGATCCCCATCAAGGTCGCCAACTACTACGCCGACACCCATCCCACCAACGTCGCCCTGAATGAGGTCTTCAAGCCCATGGTGGAAGAGGGCACCGAGGGCCGCTACACCGTGGAGATCTACAGCAACAACGCCCTGGGCGGCGAGAGCGAGTTCAACGAGGGTGTGTCCCTGGGCAACATTGAGATGTGCGTCACCGGCAACCTGATGGCCGACCGCTATCCCGCCCTGTACGCCGCCGACTTCCCCTGGGTGTTCGACGATGTGGAGCAGGCCTCCAAGATCTGCAACGACCCCGAGATCCAGGCCGTGTTCCAGGAGGCTCTGGCCCAGTCCAACTACGTCCTGCGGGGCTGCAGCCTCAACGGCAACCGCTGCATCTCCAACAACGTCCACCCCATCAACACCCTGGCGGATCTGAAGGGCATCAAGCTCCGTGTCCCCACCGTGTCCCACTATGTGAAGAACTTCCAGGCGATGGGCGCCTCCGTGGTCACCATGGCCATGACCGAGATCTTCACCGCCCTGCAGCAGGGCACCATCGAGGGCCAGGAGAACCCCCCCTCCACCCTGCTGGCCAACGGCTGGTATGAGGTCCAGGACTATCTGGCCATGACCAACCACCAGATCGCCATGAACTTCGTGCTGATCAACGACAAGTTCTACAACAGCATGTCCGCCGAGGACCAGGCCGTTCTGGACGACGCCTGCGCCGCCTTCGTGGCCAAGCAGCTGGAGCTGTTCAAGCAGGCCATGGTGGACGACGTGGAGACCCTGAAGGAGAAGGGCCTGGAGGTCACTTATCCCGACCGCGAGCCCTTCAAGGAGGCCGGCAGCGTGGTCATCGACGAGTACCGCGCCCAGTATCCCGAGTTCGACAGCATCATGGAGAAGATCACTGCTCTCCAGGCCCAGTAATTCCAAGATCCCAGCAACTGAGGACGGAGAGAAAACATGAAAAAGATACAAAATGCTTTATGGCAGCTGCTGGACTGGTTTTTGTACATAGGCATGGTCGTCATGGTGCTGATGGTGTTCATCAACGTCGTGGGCCGGTATGTGTTCAACTACAGCTTTGCATCTGTCGAGGAAATTGCCCGGATTCTGTTTGTGTGGCTGGTTTATCTGGGCTGCGTGGCGGCTACCAAGGAAGGGACCCACATCCGCGTGGACATCGTGCTGATGTTCCTGCCGCCGAAAGCCCGAATCGCGGTGGAGGCAATCGCCAACCTGCTGATGGACGCCATCATGATCCTGACCATCCGCGTGATGATGAACCTGGTCATGGAGAACATCACCTATCCCATGCCCATCACGAAGATCCCCTATGGCATCGTGCAGGGCATCATCCCCCTGTCGCTGCTGTTCATGCTGATTCTGAACATCATCAATCTCGTCAATCTGTTTAGAAAAAAGCCTGCTGAGGAAGGGGGGGAGAACGCATGACGCTGGTGGTATTCCTGGTTTCCATTTTCGCATTCCTGCTGTTGGGCGTGCCCGTCGCCTTCTCCATTTTGCTGACGGTGTTCACCATGGCGGAGAGCTCCGGCGTCACGAGTTTCAACATCGTGCCGTCCTACATGTACAGCGGTGTGAACAACTTCGCCCTGCTGGCCATTCCCTTCTTTATCTTCTGCGGCGACATCATGAACGCCGGCGACCTGTCCAAGGGCATCGTGGATTTCTGCCGCGTGCTGCTGGGCCACGTCAAGGCCGGCATCGGCTACGCCGCCATCCTGGCCTGCATGATCTTTGCCTGCCTCACCGGCGCGGCCATCGTGACGATCTCCGCCATCGGCGGCATCATGCTGCCGCTGATGGTGAAGGAGGGCTATGACCCGGCGGACTCCACAGCCTGCTGCTGTGCGGGCTCCATCACCGGACCCATTATCCCGCCCTCGCTGCCAATGGTCATCTACGGCGTCCTCAGCGGCGCCTCGGTGACCAAGATGTTCATCGGCGGCGTGGTTCCCGGCGTCATCACCGGCCTGATCTGCATGGTGACCTGGTACTTTATGAACAAGAACCGGAAGTACGACGTGCAGCCCAAAGCCACTCCCTCGGAGATTTGGGCCGCCACCAAGAAGGCCTTCCCGGCGCTGATGATGCCCGTCATCATGATGGGCGGCATCCTCTCCGGCATCTTCACTCCCACGGAGGCGGGCGTCGTGGCCTGCGTGTACGCCTGGATCGTGTCCACCTTCGTCTACAAGAAGATGAACCTGAAGCTTTTGAAGCAGGTTGCCATCAAGTCCGCCAAGGCCAGCGCCGTGATCATGCTCATCGTGGCGGCCTGCCAGGCCCTGGCCATGGTCATCACCGTGGCCCGGATTCCCCAGGCCATCGCAACGCTCATCAGCTCCGTGTCCGACAACCCGCTGGTGATTATGTGCCTGATCAACGTGTTCGTCCTGATCGTGGGCCTGTTTATGGACGTGACCCCCGCTCTGACCATCTTGACGCCCATCTTCCTGCCCATCGCAACTTCCGTGGGCATGGACCCCATCGTGTTCGGCGTCACTATGGTGTACGGCCTGGTCATCGGCCTGATCACCCCCCCGGTCGGCAACGTGCTGTACGTGGGCATCGGCATCTCCAACATCACCTTGCTGGACCTGCTGAAAAAGATTTGGCCCATGGTGGTGGTGTACATCTTCATCCTGTTCCTCATCACCCTGGTCCCGCAGCTGATTATGTTCCTGCCCAATCTGTTCATGGGTTGACGGGGAGCGATTTCAACCAATTCGCTGCAACGATCCCCGGCGGCGGAGGCCTGTCCTCCGCCGCCGGGGAATCTGTTTCACCGCATTGAAAAAGATGGGCGGAAAGCCCTTGCTATTCTGAGGGATTTGTGATTTACTAAAAGTATCAAATTGAAAAAAGGTGATTAAAATGGGCGTTGTAAAAGATTTGCTGAAAGACGTTGAAATCCCCAAGTTTTACAAGGTCACGAACCGCATGGATGATACCCACATCGAGGATGTGGCCCAGGCGGTGCGGGACGCGCTGAAGCGGGAGGGCACCCTGGACCGCATCAAGCCCGGCAGCACGGTGTGCTTCACCGCCGCCAGCCGGGAGATCGCCAACAGCGTGCTGATTCTGCGGACCTTCGCCGAGGAGCTCAAGCGCATCGGCGCCACCCCCTACATCGTGCCTGGCATGGGCAGCCACGGCGGCGCCACCGCCGAGGGCCAGCGTGCCATTCTGGAGCACTACGGCATCACCGAGGAGGCCTGCGGCTGCGAGATCCATGCCACCATGGACACCGGAAAGGTGGGCGTCTCCGCCGAGGGGCTGGAGGTCCGGCTGGACGCCTTCGCCCTCTCCTGCGATTACATCGTGCCCGTGGCCCGCATCAAGCCCCACACCGACTTCCACGGCCCCTTTGAGAGCGGCATCATGAAGATGATGGCCATCGGCATCGGCAAGCAGTACGGCGCCAGCATCTGCCACGAGCGGGGCTTCGACCTGATGCACATCAACGTGCCCTCCTTCGGCCGCACCGTTCTGGCCAACTGCAACATCCCCTTCGCCATCGGCCTGGTGGAGAATGCCTTCCACCAGACCCACACCATCCGCGCCATCCCCAACGAGTGCGTGGAGAAGGAGGAGCCCGAGCTGCTGCTGCTGGCCAAGAGCCTGATGGCCAGCATCCCCTTCGAGAAGGTGGACGTGCTGATGCTGGAGCAGATCGGCAAGGAGATCAGCGGCGACGGCATGGACCCCAACGTGGTGGGCCGCGCCTACGATTACCGGACGAAGCCCTACATCCACCGCATCGGCGTGCTGGACCTGTCCAAGAAGACCGGCGCCAACTTCAACGGCATCGGCAATGCCGACGCCACCACCCGCCGCATTCTGGAGAAGGGCTCTTTCGAGGAGACCTACCCCAACGGCATTACCTCCATCACCGTGGAGTACATGAAGCTCCCCTCCATGCTGGACAACGACAAGCTGTGCACCCAGTTCTGCATCCGGACCTGCCCCTACCTGGGCGAGCCCCTGAAGGTCATGTGGACCAAGGACACCCTCCACATGGGCGAGTTCTATGTCTCCGAGAGCATGCTCAAGGAGGTGGAGGCCAACCCCAACCTCTCCACCGACGGGACCCTCTATGAGGTGGTCTTCGACCAGGACGACAACTATACCGGCTTCCGGGCGGTGTAACCGCCGGCTCCGGGATCCCTGTTTTCCAAAAAAGGAAGCCGCACGTATCAACGTGCGGCTTCTTTGCGGAAAGAGAGTGTCAGCCGGGGCAGCCCAGCATCCGGCTGATCTCGCCGGTGACCCGGAGCAGGTGGGGCAAAAAGCGGGCCATGGCCGCCTCGTCCATACGGACGGAGGGCGCGGAGATGCTCACCGCCCCCACCGGCTTCCCGGCCCAGTCCCGGATGGCCGCGGCAATGCAGCGCACGCCGGGCTCGTGCTCCTCGTCGTCGATGGCGTAGCCCCGCTGGCGGATGCGCTCCATCTCCTGGACCATGTCCGGGAAGGTGGTGATGGTCTTGGGGGAGAAGGCCTGGATGTCCTCCGTGTTCCAGATGTCCTCCGCCTCCTGCTGGGGCAGCAGGGCCAGGATGGACTTGCCCACGCCGGTGCAGTACATGGGGTTGCGCAGCCCCACGTGGGAGGACATGCGGACCAGTTGCTGGAAGGGCTCTGCCTTGTAGAGATAGACGATGCCGCCGCCGTCCCGCTCCACCAGGTGGACCGCCTCCTGGGTGACGGCGGCCAGCTCGTCCAGATGGGGCTTGGCGGCGGAGAGCAGGCTCCACACGCTGGACACCCGGCTGCCGATCTCAAAGGTCCGCAGGGTCAGCCGGTATTTGCCGCTGGCCGAGTCCTTCATGGCGTAGCCGTGCTCCGTCAGGACGTTGACCAGACGGTGGGTGGTACTGATATGCAGGCCGGTGGCGGCGGCCAGATCGGACAGAGACATCCCAAGGGGCGCGGTGGAGAGCGTCTCCAGAATCTCCAGAACGCGGTCGATGGATTGGACAGAACCGGAGGCAGATCGCATCAGTAGCCCTTCTTTTTCATAATGTGATATTTCTTTTTAGAATAACACAGTTCCCCAGGGTGTGCAACCATCAATTTACCCAGAAGAAGCGGAAAAAATTTGGCAGGATGGAAAATTGACAGACGGCCGGAAACGCGGTATAAATAAGATATCATCATTCGATAAATATTTTCACAATACGGAAAACGGAGGAGCGACTATGCGCGAGGAGATCATTGCCAAGATTTTGGAGGAAAAAGTCATTGCCATCGTCCGGGGCGTGGGCCCGGAGCAGTGCCGAAAGGTGGCGGACGCCCTGTACGAGGGGGGTATCCGGCTGATGGAGATCACCTTCGACCAGAAGAACCCCGCCTCCTTCCAGGCCACCGCCGACGCCATCCGCGCCATCGGCCAGGCCTATGAGGGGCGGATGCTGGTGGGCGCCGGCACCGTCACGTCGGTGGAGCTGGTGGAGCTGGCGGCCTCCGCCGGGGCCAAGTATATCATCTCCCCGGATGTGAATGTGGACGTGATCCGCCGCACCGTGGAGCTGGGGCTGGTGTCCCTGCCCGGCGCCATGACCCCCACGGAGGTGATGACGGCCCACAGTGCCGGGGCGGACTTTGTGAAGCTGTTCCCGGCGGGGAATCTGGGCACGTCCTATGTGAAGGCCATCCGCGCCCCCATCAGCCACGTGAAGCTTATGGCCGTGGGCGGCGTTAACGAGGAGAACGTGGCCGACTTCCTCCGCGCCGGCATGGCGGGCGCCGGTGTGGGCGGCAACCTGGCCAACAAGAAGTGGATTGAGGCCGGGGAGTACGGCAAGATCACGGAGACCGCCCGCAAGCTGCTGGACGCAGTGAAAAACGCCTGAATAAAAGGAGAACGATGGATATGAAGAAGATTGTGACGTTTGGTGAAATTATGATGCGCCTGAACCCGGAGAGCTATCTCCGCTTCGTCCAGGCGGAGAAGTTTGAGGCGACCTACGCCGGCGGCGAGGCCAACGTGGCCGTGTCTCTGGCCAACTACGGCATGGACGCCGCGTTCGTCACCAAGGTGCCGGCCCACGAGATCGGCCAGTGCGCGATCAACGAGCTGCGCCGCTACGGCGTGGACACCACCAAGATCGTCCGGGGCGGCGAGCGCCTGGGCATCTACTTCGTGGAGAAGGGCGCCTCCCAGCGGGCCTCCAAGGTCATCTACGACCGGGCGGGCTCCGCCATTGCCAAGGCCGCGGCAGCGGACTTCGACTGGGCCAAGATTTTCGAGGGCGCCGACTGGTTCCACTTCACCGGCATCACCCCCGCCCTGGGCGGCGAGCTGCCCGCCATCTGCCTGGCGGCCTGCCAGGAGGCCAAGAAGCAGGGCCTCACCGTCAGCTGTGACCTGAACTACCGGAAGAAGCTGTGGACCCGGGAGGAGGCCGGCAAGGTCATGGGCGAGCTGATGCCCTATGTGGATGTGTGCATCGCCAACGAGGAGGACGCCAAGGACGTCTTCGGCATCGCCGCCGAGAACACGGACCTGAACGCCGGCAAGGTGGACCATGAGGGCTATATCAGCGTGGCCCGCCAGCTGACGGAGCGCTTCGGCTTCCAGAAGGTGGCCATCACCCTGCGGGGCAGCCTCTCCGCCAGCGACAACGACTGGGCGGGCATGCTGTACAGCGGCGGCAATGCCAGCTTCTCCCCCACCTACCGGGTGCACATTGTGGACCGCGTGGGCGGCGGCGACAGCTTCGGCGGCGGCCTGATCTACGCCCTGCTGTCCGGCTATGACGACCAGAAGGCCATCAATTACGCCGTGGCGGCCTCCTGCCTGAAGCACAGCGTGGAGCACGACTTCAACCTGATGTCCGTGGCAGAGGTGGAGTCCCTGGCGGGGGGCAATGCCTCCGGCCGGGTCCAGAGATAACAACACACGCATCCGGGCGCCGTCCCCCTCTGGGGGACGGCGCCCGCTCCGCTGGTGCCGGGGAAGCCGCGCTTGCAAACGGGGTGCATCTGGTATAGGATAGGAGAAACAACACCATGGAGGGAACGGACATGCGTTTGCAGGGAAAAATCGCGGTGGTCACCGGCGGGGCCCGGGGGCTGGGGGCCGCCATGTGCCGGCTGTTTGCCGAAGAGGGGGCGGTGGTGGCCGCCGCGGACCTGGGGGAGATGACCTACCAGGCGGCGGGGGTGACCTACTATCCGCTGAATGTGGCGGACGGGGAGAGCTGCCGCCGGCTGTACGAGACGCTGATGGACCGGTACGGCCGCATCGACGTCCTGGTGAACAACGCGGGCATCACCCGGGATGCCATGACCGCCAAGATGAGCGACGAGATGTGGGACGCGGTGATGGACGTGGACCTGAAGGGGCTGTTCAACCTCACCCGCCGCATCGGCCCCCAGATGGAGCGGCAGGGCGCCGGGGCCATCGTGAACATCTCCTCCGTGGTGGGGGAGTACGGCAACATCGGCCAGGCCAACTACGCGGCGGCCAAGGCCGGCGTTATCGGCTTGACCAAGAGCTGGGCCAAGGAGTTTGCCCGGAAGGGGGCCGCCGTCCGGGTCAACTGCATCACCCCGGGCTATACCCTGACGGAGATGCTGAAGACGGTGCCTCAGCCCCTGCTGGACCAGTTTGCGGCGAAGACCATGCTGGGCCGCCTGGGCCAGCCGGAGGAGATCGCCCGGGCGGCGCTGTTCCTGGCCAGCGACGAGGCCTCCTACATCACCGGCCAGGTGCTGGCGGTGAACGGCGGCATGCGGCTGTGAGGGGCGCCCGGGGAGGAGCGCGCAGGCAATTCGCCGTGCGGCGGAGACCGGCGGGAAGATCTTGACAAAAACCGCCGGGGCGAATATAATAAAACTCTCAACCGTCGGCACAAGCCGGCATTCCGGCACCAAAGTGCCCGGCCGTTTTTTCCATGGAACCAGAAGATTCACACAACTGTGCCCAAAGGCGCATGATCCTCCTAAGGAGGGCCATGCGCCTTTTTTCTGTCCAAACTGGCCGCGCCGGGAAGCGAAGGAGGAAAAACAATGGAATTGCAGGATTTTTTTAGGGAGAACGGAGAGGCCGCCCTGGCCTTTTCCGGCGGCGTGGACTCCGCCTATCTGCTGTACGCCGCCTGCCGCTACGGCAGGCGGGTGCGGGCTTACTATGTCCAGTCGGCGTTTCAGCCCCGGTTTGAGGGGGAGGACGCCCGGCGCCTGGCGGCGGAGCTGGGGGCGGAGCTGCGGGTGCTGCCGGTGGACGTGCTGAAAAGCCCCGCCGTGGCCGCCAACCCGGCGGATCGCTGCTACCACTGCAAGCGTCTGCTGTTCTCCGCCATTCAGCAGGCGGCGGAGGAGGACGGCTTCTCTCTGCTGCTGGACGGCACCAACGCCTCCGACGAGGCCGGGGACCGGCCCGGGATGCGGGCCCTGGCGGAGCTGGCCGTCCGCTCTCCCCTGCGGGAGTGCGGATTGACAAAGGCGGAAATCCGCCGCCGGTCCCGGGAGGCTGGGCTCTTCACCTGGGATAAGCCGGCCTACGCCTGCCTGGCCACCCGCATCCCCACCGGCACGGCCATCACGGCGGCGGACCTGGCGCGGACGGAGCGGGCGGAGGCGGCCTTGGCGGCCCTGGGCTTTGTGGATTTCCGGGTCCGGCTGCTGGGGGACGCCGCCCGCATCCAGGTACGGCCGGAGCAATTGGCGCTGCTGCTGGAGCGGCGGGAGGCGGTTTTGGAGCAATTGGGGCGGGACTATGGAGCGGTTCTGCTGGATTTGGAGGTGCGGAGATGAACGACTCGGTAAAAAGCCTGCTGGAGGCGGTGCGCCAGGGGACCCTCCCGGTGGAGGAGGCGCTGCTGGAGCTGAAAAAGCAGCCCTTCGCGGACATCGGCTACGCCAAGGTGGACCTGCACCGGAAGGTGCGTCAGGGGGCGGCGGAGGTGATCTACGGCGCCGGAAAGACGCCGGAGCAGATTTTGGGCATTGCGGACACCATGCGCCAAAACGGGCAGGAGACCATTCTCATCACCCGGATGTCCGCCCAGGCGGCGGAGACGGTGGGCCGGGCGCTGCCCCTGGACTACCGCGCGGACGCCCGCATCGGCGTGGTGGGGACGCTGCCGCCGCCCCGGGGCGGCACCATCGTGGTGGCCACCGGCGGCACCAGCGACATGCCCGTGGCGGAGGAGGCGGCATTAACGGCGGAGGCCCTGGGGAACCCGGTGAACCGCCTGTACGACGTGGGCGTGGCGGGGCTGCACCGGCTGCTGGCCCACCTGGACGACATCATGAGCGCCCGGGTCATCATCGCCATCGCCGGGATGGAGGGGGCCCTGGCCAGCGTCATCGGCGGGCTGGCGGACTGCCCGGTGATCGCCGTGCCCACCAGCGTGGGCTACGGCGCGTCCTTCGGCGGCGTGTCCGCCCTGCTGTCCATGCTGAACTCCTGCGCCAGCGGCGTGTCGGTGGTGAACATCGACAACGGCTTCGGCGCCGGGTATCTTGCCAGCATGATCAACCACATGGAGGAGAACTGAGATGAAAACACTGTATCTGGACTGCGGCATGGGCGCCGCGGGGGATATGCTGACGGCGGCGCTGCTGGAGCTGGTGCCGGACCCGGAGGGCTTTCTGGCCCGGATGAACGCCCTGGGCCTGCCCGGTGTGGCGGTGCGGCGGGAGACGGCGGTGAAGTGCGGCATCACCGGCACCCATGTCACCGTGACGGTGGACGGCGCGGAGGAGGCGTCCCACGACCATCCCCACGGCCATGAGCACGAGCATGAACATGACCACGAGCATGACCACGAGCATGAACACGAACATGGTCATGACCATGAGCACGGTCATGACCACGGCCACGACCACGGCCACGGCCACGACCATGACCACCAACATGAACACGACCATCCCCATGAGCATGAGCATAGCCACGAGCACGGCCATGAGCACGAGCACAGTCACGACCATGACCACGAACACGACCATCCCCATTCCCACGGCCACCACCACAGCAGCATGGCGGAGATCCGGGACATTCTGGCGGGGCTGGACCTGCCGGAGGCCGTCCGGGCGGACGTGGAGGCGGTGTACGGCCGGATCGCGGAGGCGGAGAGCCGGGCCCACGGCGTGCCCGTCACCGACATCCACTTCCACGAGGTGGGGACCCTGGACGCCATGGCGGACATCACCGCCGTGTGCCTGCTGCTCCACGAGCTGGCGCCGGAGGAGATCGTGGTCTCCCCGGTCCATGTGGGCAGCGGCCAGGTGCGCTGCGCCCACGGCGTCCTCCCCGTCCCGGCCCCCGCCACCGCCTATCTGCTGCAAAACGCACCCATCTACGGCGGCAGTGTCCGGGGCGAGCTGTGCACCCCCACCGGTGCGGCCCTGCTGACCCACTTCGCCACCCGCTTCGGGGAGATGCCCGTCATGCGGACCCAGGCCATCGGCTACGGTATGGGGAAGAAGGACTTTGAGGCCGCCAACTGCGTCCGGGCCCTGCTGGGAGAGACGGAGGGGCAGGCGGAGACGGTTTACAGCCTCTCGTGCAACGTGGACGACATGACGGCGGAGGCGGTGGGCTTCGCCTTGGAGCGGTTTTTCGAGAGCGGGGCCCTAGACGCCTACACCGTCCCCATCGGGATGAAAAAATCCCGCCCCGGCACGCTGATCCAGGTGCTGTGCCGCCGGGAGGACCGGGAGGCCCTGGCCGCGTGCATCTTCCGCCACACCACCACCCTGGGCATCCGGACGTGCGCCTGCGGCCGCTACGTCCTGGACCGGACCGTCTCCGCGGTGGACACGCCCTATGGCCCGGTCCGGCGGAAGGACGCCCAGGGCTACGGCGTGACCCGCTCCAAGTACGAGTACGAGGATTTGGCCCGCATCGCCCGGGAGCGGGGCATCGGCCTGGCGGAGGCCCGGGACCTGGTGGAGCGGACATGAGGAACGGCATGGGGTGGCAACTGCCCCGGAGGGACGCCGCCCTGCCGGAGGATGGAGAGGCGGTCCGCCGGGCGGGCTTCGCCTGGGCAAAGGGGGAGCCCTTGCCGCCGGAGCTGAGCCGGGCGGCGGGGCATCCCCAGCGGGGCATCCCGTGCGGGACGTGAGGAGGGAACCATGATCGGACAGCCTCTTTGGAAACGGATTTGCCGGCGGCTTTTCGGCTTTCTGCTGACCATGCTGCTGCTCTCCGTGCTGGTGTTCTACGCGGCCCGCTGGGCCCCCGGGGACGCCCTTCAGTCTTTTTACGGCGACGCGGTGGAGTCCATGACGGCGGAGGAGATGGCGGCGGCCCGGACCCGGTTGGGACTGGACGCGCCCATCCATGTGCAGTACGGCATCTGGCTGCAAAACGCCCTGCACGGGAATTTCGGCCTCTCCCTCCGCTACAAGATGCCGGTGCTGGACGTCATCACCCCGCTGATCGGCAACACGCTGCTGCTGGGGGGCATCGCCTATGTGCTGGTGTTCGCCCTGGCGATTTTGCTGGCGGTGGCCTGTGCCCTCCATGAGGACACCTGGCTGGACCGGCTGCTGTGCCGGATCGGCACGGCGGTGTACTACCTGCCGCCCTTTTGGATCGGCGTGGTGCTGGTGCTGATCTTCAGCATCAATCTGCGGTGGCTGCCCAGCAGCGGCGCCTACGACGTGGGCATGGCCGGCGACGTGGGCAACCGCATCCGGCACATGATTCTGCCACTGGCGGTGATGGTGATGAGCCACCTGTGGTACTACGCCTACATGATCCGCAACAAGCTCTTGGACGAGGTGCGGCGGGACTATGTGCTGCTGGCCAAGTCCCAGGGGTACTCCCGCCGCCGCATTCTGTGGTGCCAGTGCCTGCGGAACGTGGCGCCCACCATCGTCAGCATCATGGCCATCTCCATTCCCCACGTCCTCAGCGGGACCTACATCGCCGAGTCCGTGTTCAACTACCCGGGCATCGGCGCCCTCTCCGTGGAGAGCGCCAAGTACCACGACTACAACCTGCTGATGCTGCTGGTGCTGCTCACCGGCGTGCTGGTGGTAGCCAGCAGCCTTCTGGCCCAGAGCGTCAACGAGGTGATCGACCCCAGAATGCGGGAGACGGGGGTGTCCGTATGGCAGAGATAACCCGCGACCCCTTCCGGGTGGTGGGGCCGGACTACCGGCCCGCCCCCACCCGAGCTCTTCCACGGGGCCACGGCCGCCCCCAGCGCCCCCCGGTGCTGTCCATGGCGGTGCTGGGCCTCATTGTGCTGGGGTGCCTGCTGGCGCCGGTGCTGGCCAACCACGACCCGGCGGGGTTCTACCTGCAAAACCTGAACCAGGCCCCCGGCGGGGAGTTCTACTTCGGAACCGACTCCCTGGGGCGGGACATCTACTCCATGATCTGGTACGGCGGCCGGGCCTCCCTGGCGGTGGGGCTGATGAGTATGGCCCTCATCACCGTGCTGGGGGTGACCTACGGCTGCATCAGCGGCATGGCCCACCAGCGGCTGGACGCCGTGATGATGCGGGCCATGGAGATGGCCCACAGCGTGCCCACGCTGCTGATCGTGCTGCTGCTGGGGTCGCTGATCCCCAAGCACGACGTCTTCACCCTCTCGCTGCTCATCGGCGGAACCGGCTGGTTCGGCCTGGCCCGGATCGTCCGCAGCGAGGTCCGGCAGATTCGCAGCAGCGAGTACGTGCTGGCGGCCCGGTGCATGGGGGTGGGCTTCTGGCGGACCATGTGGGTTCACCTGATTCCCAACTTCCTCTCGTCTATTTTGTTCGTGGTGATCTCCAGCATCAGCGCCAGCATGTCCATGGAGTCCACCCTGAGCTTCCTGGGACTGGGGCTGCCGGTGGAGGTCATCTCCTGGGGCAGTATGCTGTCCCTGGCCAACCGGGCCCTGCTGCTGAATACCTGGTGGGTTATCATCATCCCCGGCCTCTTCCTGCTGGTGACCCTGGGCTGCGTCACCAGCATCGGCAACTACTTCCGCCGGGAGGTCAACCGGGCCTGCAGCAATCTGTGAGCATCCAACCATCCAAAGAAAGTGGAGGAATTCCCATGAGAAACCCCATCCGTTTCCGCCTGGCGGCGCTGCTTCTGGCCGCCGCCCTGGGGCTGACGGCCTGCGGCGGTCAGGCCGCCCCCGGCTCCGCCGCCCCGGAGGGCGCCGCCCAGGATTTGAGCAACACCCTGGTCTACGCCGGAGAGTCCGAGAGCACCATCAACCCCATCCTCAACAGCCACGACGAGGTGCCGGACCTGATCTTCTCCGGACTGATGAAGTACGACGGCGGCGGCACCCCCGTCTGCGACCTGGCCGAGGACTATGCCTACGACCCGGAGACCCTGACCTATACCTTCACCCTGCGCAGCGGCGTGCAGTGGCACGACGGTGCGGACTTCACCGTGGACGACGTGGTGTACACCTACAACGCCCTGGTGAGCGACGAGACCCTCTCCGCCAGCATCACCAGCAACTACGAGGACATCGCCTCCATCTCCGCCCCCGACGGGCGGACGGTGGTCTTCACCATGGCCCGGCCCAACGCCGCCATGCTGGGCTACTTCACCATGGGCATCCTGCCCCGGCACCTGACGGAGGGGGAGGACCTGAACACCATGGCCTTCAACCAGGCCCCCGTGGGCACCGGCCGCTACCGGTTTGTGGAGTGGGACACCGCCGGGGGCATGATCCTCCTGGAGCGGAACGAGGACTACTACGGCAAGGTGCCGAACATTGAGCGGGTGGTCTACAAGACCGTCTCCGTGGAGAGCACCAAGGCCACCATGCTCCGCTCCGGCGAGGCGGACCTGGCCTGGCTGAACGCCAACTACGCCCAGCAGTTCCGGGGGGACGAGGCCTTCCGCAACATCGACTTCACCACCGCCGACTACCGGGCCATCTCCATGGACTTCCGCACGGCGTTCTGGCAGCGCAACGGCGACTCCATCGGCGTTTTGAACCTGGCCCTGGACAAGGACGCCATTGTGGACGGCGTGCTGGCGGGCCACGGCGCGGCGGCATACAGCCCCATTCAGCTCAACCCCTACGGCGGCAATCCCGACGCGGACCTCTACCCCTACGACCTAGGCCGGTTTGCCGCGGAGATGGAGGCCCTGGGCTGGACCAAGGGCGCGGACGGCATCTATGAGCGGAACGGGGAGAAGTTCCACTTCACCATCCAGGTCCGGGACTACGAGGAGGAGCGGGTGGACATCGCCAACATCTGCGCCGGGATGCTCAAGGCCGCCGGGGTGGACATGGAGGTGGTGCTGGTGACCCGGTTCGACTGGGAGTCCGGGTACAACGGCTTCCTCTCCGGCTATGCCGCCCAGTTTGACCCGGACATGTTCTACTCCAACTACGTCACCGGCGCCAGCGGCAACACCATGCACTACTCCAACCCCACGGTGGACGCGCTGCTGGCCCAGGGCCGCCACGCCACCGAGGAGGAGGCGCGGCGGGAGGCCTACCGCGCGTTCGAGGCGGCCTATGCCCGCCAGCCCGGCGTGGTGCTGGTGGCCTTCCTGGACGGCAACTACGTGAGCATTGCGGGGCTGGAGGGGCTGGACACCACCCGCGTCCTGGGCCACCACGCCGTGGGCGTCATGTGGAATATCGAGGAGTGGACCCTGCACAAATAAGAGATGAGGAGCCGGTCCCATGGGGAATATACTGGAATGGAACAACTATTCGCTGAGCTTCTTCACCCCCCAGGGGGAGGTGGAGGCGGTGCGGCAGGTGAGCCTCTCCCTGGGAGAGGGGGAGATCTTGGGCCTGGTGGGGGAGAGCGGCTGCGGGAAGTCCGTGCTGTGCAAGTCCGTGCTGGGGCTGCTGCCCCGGTACGCCCGGGCCAAGTCCGGCCGGGTGGTGCTGGGGGGCCGGGATGTGACGGCCTGCCCGGAGCGGGAGCTGCGCCGATTGCGCGGAACCGCCGCCGCCATGGTGTTTCAAGACCCCATGACCTCCCTGAACCCCACCATCCCCGTGGGGGAGCAGATTGCCGGCGCCATTCTGCGCCATGAGCGGATCAGCCGGGGGGAGGCCCGCCGCCGGGCGCTGGAGCTGATGCGCCTGGTGGAAATTCGGGAGGCGGAGACCCGCTTTGGTATGCAGCCCCACTTCTTCTCCGGCGGTATGCGCCAGCGCTGCGTGCTGGCTATCGCCCTGGCGGGGCGGCCCCGGGTGCTCTTTGCCGACGAGCCCACCACTGCCCTGGACGTGACGGTGCAGGCCAAAATTCTGGATTTGCTGCTGTCCATCCGGGAGAGGACGGGGGTGGCCATCGTCCTGGTCTCCCACGATCTGGGGGTGGTGGCCCGGGTGGCGGACCGGGTGGCCGTGATGTACGCGGGCAGGCTGGTGGAGGTGGGCACGGCGGAGGAGGTCTTTTACGACCCCCGCCACCCCTACACCCGGGGGCTGCTCTCCGCCCTGCCCGCCAACGCCCGGAAAGGAGAGCCCCTTCCCAGCATCCCCGGGATGCCCCCGGCGCTGATCGGCCTGCCCCCCGGGGACCCCTTCGCCCCCCGGAACGCCCGGGCCATGGCCATTGACTTTGAGGAGGACCCGCCCATGTTTTCTGTCACCCCCACCCACAGCGCGGCCACCTGGCTGCTGGACCCCAGGGCGCCCAAGGCCCCGGCGGGAGAGGGGGCGGCGCCATGAGCGTGCCGGTGCTGGAGGTCCGGCAGTTGCAGCAGCACTTCCCCATCCGCCGGGACTGGACCGTCCGGGCGGTGGAGGACGTCAGCTTCCGGATCGAGCCGGGCCGGGTGTTCGGCCTGGTGGGGGAGAGCGGCTGCGGCAAGTCCACGGTGGCCCGGTCCGTCATGGGGCTGTACCGCCTCACCGGCGGGCAGGTGTTTTTCAGGGGGGAGGAGATCTCCCGGCAGGAGGTGTACCGCCGGCGGCAGGAGGCCCTGCGCAAGGACATGCAGATCATCTTCCAGGACTCCGCCGCGGCGCTGAACCCCCGGATGACCGTCCGGGAGATCGTGGCCGAGCCCCTCCGGGCCTGCCGCCTGGCCTCCGGCGGGGTGCTGGAGCGCCGGGTGGCGGCCCTGTTGGAGCAGGTGGGCATGGAGGCGGGCTTCGCCGAAAAGCGGCCCGGGGAGCTCTCCGGCGGCCAGCGCCAGCGGGTGGCCATCGCCCGGGCCATCGCCACGGACCCGGCGCTGATTGTGGCGGACGAGCCCATCGCCTCTCTGGACCTGTCCATCCAGGCCCAGATTTTGAACCTGTTCCGGCAATTGCAGCAGGAGCGGGGCTTCTCCTTTCTCTTCATCGCCCACGACCTCTCCGTGGTCCGCTACCTCTGCGACGAGGTGGGGGTGATGCTGCGGGGCCGCCTGGTGGAGCGGGGGGAGACGGAGCGGCTGTTTGCCGCCCCGCGCCACCCCTATACCCAGGCGCTGCTCTCCGCCGTCCCCATTGCGGACCCCCGCCGGGAGCGGCAGAAGCGGATTTTGGAGTATGACCCGGAGACCCTGCCGCCCAACGGAACCCTCCGGGAGGAGGCACCGGGCCACTGGGTGTACCGGGGGGACTGACGGGTTGCCGGGGCTTCCGCCCGGGTCCGGCAGAAGGCCGCCCGCCGCTTATCAGAAAACAACCAGCCGCCCGCAATGTCTGCGGGCGGCTGGTTGTTTGTGGCCGTTGCCGGGTCAGGCCCTGGCACTGCGCCACGCCTCGAAATCGGGGAGGGACAGCGGCCGGGAGAAGTAATAGCCCTGGATCAGGTCGCAGCCGAGGTCCCGCAGGCACTCCAACTGCTCCCGGGTCTCGATGCCCTCCGCCACCACCCGGATGCCCAGGCTGTGGGAGATGTTGATGAATCCCTCGATGATGCGCAGGGCCTTGGGCGTTTGCATGTCGTCAAAGAAGCACTTGTCCAGCTTGATGACGTCGATCTCAAATTCCTTCAGCAGGGCCAGGGAGGAGTAGCCGAAGCCGAAGTCGTCCAGGGAGCACAAAAAGCCGTGCCGGTGCATCTGGCGGATCACGTGTTTCGTCAGGCGGATCTGTTCGTCGCCGAGGAGGATGGACTCCGTGAGCTCAAATTCCAAAAGCCCGTCCGGAATCCGGTAGGCCTGCTTGATCTCCACAAACCGGCGCAGGAAATTCAGATTTTTGATGTGGGTCCGGGACAGGTTGACGGAGACCGGCAGCGGCTCCCTCCGCCGGTCCAGGTCGGCCCGGAGCCACTTGCACACCTCCTCGAAGATGTACAGGTCCAGGGCGCAGATGTTCCCGTTTCTCTCAAACAGGGGGATGAAATCGGAGGGGTAGATGACGCCGTGCTCCGGGTGGTGCCACCGGACCAGGGCCTCGGCGCCGCGGAGCTTCCCGTCCGCTGGGCGGACCTTGGGCTGGAGGTAGACCTGGAAATCGCGGTTTGCCAGGGACGATTCAAAGAGGGACTCCAGAAGCGCCTCCCGTTTGATCCGCTCCAGCATCTCCCTGTCGAAGAAGGTGCAGGCCCCGTCCTTCAGCTCCGTGATGCAGGCGGACCGGGCGTGGTCCTGCATGGCTCTGACCTCCAGAAGGGGGTCGTCGATCCGGTATCCCCCGGCCTTCAGAACCAGGTTGTAGGGGATGTCCACGTGGCGGCTGAAATCGTTGAGGTCCGCTGTGATCTGCCGGAGGCGGGCGGCCGTCTGCCCCGGCGTGCCGGTTTTCAGGCAGAGGAAGAAGTGGTCCATCTCGCTTCGGCAGGCCAGCTCCCCCTCCTGGAGGTGCTGTGACAGGATGCGGTGGACGTGCCGCAGGATGCGGTCCCCGGCGAGGACGCCGTAGGTCTCGTTGATCACCTGAAAGCCCTTGATGTTCAAAAAGAGCAGGGTGTAGGTGGACGGGGGCTGTCCGGATACCAGCGCCCGCAGCTTGCGCTGAAAGGCGCAGTTGCTGTCGCCGCCGGTGAGGGGGTCCGCCAGAGTGATCGCCTCCAGGCGTCTCCGGTTTTTCTCGTAGCCGGAGATGATCAGCGCGAGGAAGAGGGCAAAGACCGCAAACACGCCCCCCACCAGGGCGAAGGACCGCAGGGCGTAGGACTGGACGTCCCCCGTAATCAGGTCCTGGCGGACGATGGCGATCAAAAGCCAGTCGTTCAGCGACAGGGGATGATAGGACAGGAGCAGCCGCTCCCGGGAGGCGGTTGAAAAATCAAAGATGCCGGCGGTCTTGGAGTGGACGTTTTGGATCATCCGGGAGAGAGACGCGGCCATGTGCTCGCTGCCGGGGTTTTGCACCAGGTCCAGAAACTGGAGAAAGGGACTGTTGTCCACAGGGGCGACGATCACATTGCCGTCGGGGTCCACCACACAGGCGATGCCCTCGCCGTGGAAATTCAGCCCCGACAGAATTTGCTGCATGCTCCGCTGCTCCAGAATGCCGGCCAGCACCTTCCGGTTTTCCGCCACCCGGGGCATGGGCACGGAGAACAAGAGGGCGCGTCCGTCCAGATTCAGGATCTGGGGAGTTTCATAGTCAATTTTCCCCTGGGCCAGCCATGCGTCGAAGCAGTTGCTGGAAAAGTCGTTTTTGGTGACGTTCCCCTCCTGGTCCACAATCGCCAGCAGGTCCAGCTGGAAGGCGTCGGCCTTCCGCTGCAAAAAATCGCTCATATCGGGCAGCGGCGGCATCCGGTCGATGGTGTCGGCCAACTGCCCGATATAGCGAAGGTTGGCGTGCAGGTGGTCGGACAGGTAGCTGGCGGACTGGCCGGAGACCTCCTGCACGTACAGGTCCGTTTTCTCCTTCAAAATCGTCCGGAGAGAAACGGTGTTGGCAATCATCATGAGGATGAGCAGGACCGCGGTACCGCTCAAAAGGATGATGGGACGCTTTTTCATCAAGACCCTCCCTCAATGCGTCTGATGCCTCCATTTTAATATGGAAACCGCGAATTTCCAACTAATAATTTGGGTACGTATATAAATAGTACTGCATTTTCCAGGGAGATGTGGTATGCTGTTTCAGAGAAAACCCGTCGGAACGGAGGGGGGAGCGGAGCATGAAGCGCAAGCAGACGGCGTTTGACTACGTGTACCGGGACCTGTGCGAGCAGATGCAGGTGGGGCGGCTGGCCTGCGGGGACACGCTGGCGTCCATGAGCCAGCTCTGCGAGCTGTACCACGTGGGCATCCGGACCATCAAGGACGTCATGCGGGCCCTCAGGGAGGACGGCTACATCCGGACGGAGGAGCGCAAGCCGGCGGTGGTGATCTACCGGCGGTCGGAGGAGCGGCGGGACGCGGCGGTGCAGGCGGCGCTGCGGCAGCGGACCTCCATCCTCCAGGTGTACGAGACCATGGCGCTGCTCCTGCCGCAGATGGCCGCCCTGTCCGCCGCCGCCTGCGACGACGGGAAGATGGAGGAGTGGGTCCGGCGCTTCCGGAATTTCGAAAAGAAGGATGCCGAGAGGCGCAAGAAGCTGATGGCGGCCTTACTCTACTTCCTGATGGAGCACTCCGGCAACCTGCTGTTCCGGGACCTGTACGCCACCTATGAGCTCTACGCGAAAATCCCGCTGTTTTTGAACGGGGAGAAGTTTGAATCCAGGGTGGTGCGGTACAACGGCTTCCGCAGCCTCACCGGGATGGTGGAGGCGCTGCTGGCAAGGGACGGCGGGCAGATCGTCTCCCACTTTTCCATCATGTATGCTGCCATTGTGGCCACTGTGCGGACGCTGCTGGAGGAGCTGGCGGCGGAGCATCCGGACGTGCCGGAGGACCCGGAACCGGGGTTTGCCTGGAACGCCCAGCGGGGCAGGGACTACTTCTACCTCCAGATCGCCCGGGACCTGATGGACAAAATCGGGGCCGGCGTCTATCCGGAGGACACCTTCCTGCCCGCCGAGGCGGCCCTTGCATCGGCGTACGGCGTGTGCGTCGCCACCGTTCGCAATGCGTTGGCCATGCTGAACGCCCTTGGCGTTGCAAAGACCTGCAACGCCAAGGGCACCCGGGTGATCCGGCTGGAGGAGCAGGCCGTGGCCCGGTGCCTGCGGGACAGGGCGCTGAAGCGGGACGCGCTGCTATACCTGAGCGCCCTGCAACTGATGGCGGTGGCCGCTCCGGCGGCGGCGGAGCGGGCGCTCCCCGCCGCCCGGGAGGCGGCGCTGCGGGAGCTGCCGGGGCGGCTGGCGGACCCGGCGTGGATTCCCCTGGACCCCGTGACCCGGTGCATCGCGGCGCACCAGCCGCTGGAGCCCCTGGGGACCATTCTGCGGGAGCTCTGCGGGTTCAACCTCTGGGGGTACTACGGCGTCCTGCACCGGGACGGCCTGGTGCAGGACGCGGTGCTGGCGGAGAGGAGCCGGGAGGCCGCCTTCGCCCTGTGTGGGGGAGACGCCCGGCGGGCGGCGGACTGCCTGGGCTTCTGCTACCGCCGGATGCTGGCGTCCGCCCAGGCGTTTCTGGTGCGCTGCGGCCTCCCGGAGGCAGGCATTCTCGCCGTGCCGGGGGCACCGCGGGGGCCCGGCGGCGCCGGGGCGGGGGAATCCCGGCCTTGACGCTGCACGTTAAATCCGATATATTTAAGATAATACAAAAAAGTAATGAAGAAAAATGATACGTGCGGGAATAAGGGCATTCGGCTGCGGGCGGAGGTCCCCTTCCGGGGAGGAGCGTGGACAGCGATGGGAAGACGGCTGAAAAATCAAATCGGGCGGTGGTCCGCCATGCTCCTGGCCGTGCTCCTGATCGCCCTTTGCGGCGGCGGCGCGCTGGCGGCGGAGGAGACGCCTCGGGTGCTCCGGGTTCCCTTCCCCCAGGTGCCGGGCATCACCGAGACGGCGGCGGACGGCACCCGCCAAGGCCTGGTGGTGGACTACCTCAATGAGATCGCCAAGTACACCGGCTGGCAGTACGAGTACATCGACACCGACGGGGACAGCATGACCCGGGAGTTTTTGGAGGGGAAATACGACCTGATGGGAGGGGTGTACTACTCCTCCGGCTTTGAGGCGTACTTTGCCTACCCGAATTACAACATCGGCTACAGCAAATCCGTCCTCATGGCCCGCCTGGACGATGACAGGATCAACAGCAACGACCTGCGGAGCCTGAACGGCAAGACCATCGGCGTCTATAACCGGGCGCAGGAGAACATCCGGCGGCTGAAGGAGTACCTGGCCATGCACGGACTGGACTGCGAGCTCCGCTCCTACACCTTTGAGCAGCTCGCGCCGGACGGCAAGCTCTATCCCTACCTGGAGAGCGGCGAGGTGGATTTGCTGCTGGGCAACGGGTTTGAGGACCCGGAGGAGTTCCGGATTGTGGCGACCTTTGAGTCCCAGCCCTACTATATCGTCACCGGCGAGGGCAACCAGGAGCTTCTGGACGGCTTGAACCTGGCCCTGGGGAAAATCGCGGACTCCAATCCCCGCTTCGGCGCGGAGCAGTACGCGGACAACTTCCGTACCGAGGGGACCATCGACATCCGGCTCAGCCAGGCGGAGCGGGCGTATGTGCAGCGCCGGGGTCCCGTCACCGTGGCGGTGCCCGGGAGCTATCACCCCCTGTTCTGCCCCGACTCGTCGAACAGCCTCCACCGGGGCGTCGTGCCCGACATTCTGGACGCGATCTCCGACTTTACGGGGCTGACCTTCTCCTATGTCAATACGGACAGCTACGGCGAGGCGCTCCGCATGGTGCAGGGGGGCGAGGCGGAGATGCTGTGCTTCTACGTCGGCGGGGAGGCGGAGTCGGTCCGCCAGGGGCTGACCCTCACCTCGCCCTATGTGAACCTGAACAACATCGTGGTGCGGAACAAGGCGTCCACCTACCCCGATGAGGGGCTGGTGTGCGCCGTGGTGGAGGAGCAGCCGCTGCCCGCGGGGGTTGAGGCGGAGATCCGGACCTATCCCACCATCACTGACGCCCTGCGGGCGGTGAACAGCGGTCAGGCGGACTTCATCTACGGCCTGGCCAGCCGTCTGGAGCAGGACATCCAGCACTATCACTTTTCCAACCTGGTGCCCGTGACCCGGGTCAACGACCGCAGCGACTTCTCCTTCGCCCTGGGGCGGCCCGCCGACACCGACTTGCTGACCGTCCTCAACAAGGCCATCAACCACCTCTCCGCCCAGGAGCGCGCCACGATTCTGGATCAGAATCTGGTCTCCATCGGCACGAACCAGATGTCGCTGACGGGGCTGATCTACGCCAATCCCGTGACCTTCATCGCCGTGCTGTCGCTGTTTCTTCTGGTGCTGGTGGCGGCGGTGCTGGGAGTCTACCGGGCCCGGATGCGCGCCGCCGTCATGCGCAGCGAGCTGGAGCGGGCCGAGGCGGAGAGCCGGGCCAAGGGGGAGTTCCTCTCCCGCATGAGCCATGAGCTCCGCACCCCCATGAACGCCGTGGTGGGCCTCACGGACCTCACCGGCATGATGGAGGGGGTGCCGGAGGGGGTGCGGGAGAACCTGGTGAAGCTCCGGGCCTCCGCCCACTACATGCTGGACCTCATCAACGACATCCTGGACATGAGCCGCATCGACAGCGGAAAGTTGTCCCTCGCCAGCGAGCCCTTCTCCCTGGAGCACCTGCTGGACGAGATCCAGGCCATGATGGAGGGGGAGGCCCGGCAGCGGGGCCTCCGGTACACGCTGGAAAAGGAATTCACCCACAGCGGCCTCACCGGCGACGCCATCCGCCTGCGGCAGGTGCTCACCAACCTGCTCTCCAACGCCTTCAAATTTACCCCGGAGGGGGGCATCGTGCGCCTGCGGGTGACGGAGGAGGCCGGAGGCGAGGGGCGGGCTGCCTTCACCTTCCGGGTGGCCGACAACGGGGCGGGCATCCCGCCGGAGGACCAGAAGCGCATTTTTGAGAGCTTCGAGCAGGTGGGCACCAGCCGCTCCAAGAGCCAGGGTACCGGCTTGGGCCTGCCCATCAGCCGCAGCATCGTCCGCATGATGGGCGGAGAGCTGCTGGTGAGAAGCCAGGTGGGCCGGGGGAGTGAGTTCTACTTTACCGTCCAGCTGCCCCTGGGGGCGCCCCGGGAGGACTTGCCCCGCGGCGGGGACATCCCTCCGGAGGAGCGGCTGCTGGACGGCGCCCGCATCCTCCTGGTGGAGGACAACGACCTCAACGCCGAGATCGCGGAGCAGCTTTTGGCCCTCCAGGGGGCAGAGGTCTGCCGGAGCGCGGACGGCCGCCAGGCGCTGGAGCGGTTTTCCGGGAGCCGTCCGGGGGCGTTTCAGGCGATCCTCATGGACATCCAGATGCCCGAGATGAACGGCCTGGAGGCCGCCCGGGCCATCCGGGCCCTGGACCGGCCGGACGCCGCCGCGGTCCCCATCGTGGCCATGACGGCCAACACCTTCCAGGAGGACGTGGACGCGGCGATGGCCGCCGGCATGAACGGCTTCCTCCCCAAGCCCCTGGACGTGAGCCGCCTCTACCGGATGCTGCACGACCTGATGCAGGGCGGCGCCTCGTAAGGCCATTTGGCGATTCTTTCATAAGGCGGCCCCGCCCCCTTTTCGGGGCGGGGCCGCCTTGCGCTGTCCGGCGGTGCGGAGGCCTTTGGGTGCGCCCGCCAAAGGGCCCGGGACGTTGGGCCAGAACCGTGGTACATGGGGAATCATTCGGAGGAGCGGGCGGTGAACCGGCGTCCGAAAAGGCTATTCCCCGCAGAAGCGGGAGCAGACGGCCCAGGCCCGGGGGAGGGCCCATCCCCCGGAATCCCGCCTCCCTGGCGGCCATGGAGGCATCGCGCCGTGTCTGGGGTCGCCCCGGACGGCGCCCGTTGTCGTGGCACGGCGTGGCCGATGGCCGCGATGGAGAACATCCGCGCGCGGAAGGACGGCGCCGCCGTCCCCGCCGCCGCGCGGTGCGGAACGGGAAAGGGAAGGACGTTTGCCATGGGCAAGCGTCCTTCCCTTTTGCGGCTGGGCCGCATCTTCAGCCCCCCTCGGGGCGGTGCCCGAGATACCCCGGGGAGCGGAAGGGTGGCGGGGCACGGCCCGCTCTGCCGGATGCTCACGGGAGTGCGAGTTGGTCCGCCGCCTGGGCTGTCTGCAACAGGAGCGCCTTCAAGAGGGCGGAAAAGGCCGGGGCATCGCCCGCCTCCAGGCTGTGGGCCAGGGGCCGGCCAGTCGCTCCCGCCGTCCGGCCTCCCAGCAGGGGCAGGCCCAGCAGAAGGGCCTCATACAGCTTGTCCCCGATGCCCTGAAACCCGGCCTGCCCGTGGAGCAGGTACCGCATACAGAGGAGCAGGGCCGCGGGCCCGGCTCCGTCGTCCAGGCGATGGAGCCGGGCGGCGCAGGCGTCCCGCTCCTCTGCCCGCAGAGGGGCCCGCTCCGCGAGGGCGTCGAACGAGATGCAGAGGATTTGCAGGACCTCCCGGAACGCCTTGAGAATCCCCTGTACGATCCCATGCTGGAGGCGGTCAGGGTCCTGGGCAGGTTCCGTCACCCGGGTCCCCGCGCCGCGGGAGGTGGCCACCACCCCCAGCTTCTCCAGGAGGTCCATGGTCCGCCGGATGGTACTGAAGGAGACCTGGTAGGTCTCCGCCAGCGCCCCGTAAGAGGGCAGGGTGGCGCCGGGGCGGTAGGCCTGCTCCAGCAGGATTTGGTCGATCAGCTGCGCCGCCACCGAGTAGCAGAGCTGGGGGTGATCCCGGTAGACCTTCCACTCAAAGGGGATTTGCTCCGGTACCGGGATGAAGGTCTCCACGTAGGGGATGTAGAGGCAGAGGATCCGGTCCATCAGGTTCTGGACCTCCATGTACACGCGAAACAGCGCCTCCCGGTCCTGGCGGTCGCAGGCGGCCACCAGGTCTTCGGACAGCGCCTGCAGGTGCTGTTTGTCCACGGTGGCCCCCCAGCGCCGGAGCAGGGTGTGGGGGAACTGGTAGAAGGAGACCACGTCGTGGAAGAGGTACAGGGCGAGCCTGTTTTTCAGGGCGAGGAACATGGCGCGCCCGCAGAAGTAGGAGACGTAGAAATCCCCGGACCCCAGCTTGGCCGCCATTTTCTTGATCTGCCGCATTTCCGGCGGGCCCAGCCGGCGGCAGCCCTCCCGCATCAGAGGCGTGAACAGAATTTGCAGTGTCTCCCGCAGCGCCAAAATGGCATCCCTGCGGGCCAGGTAGTGGGTCCGGCAATTCCGGATGCACGCCGCCTCCGTGGTCTCATAGACCACTGTGGTTCTGCGGCCCGCGGACAGGCGGATGTACCCGTCCTGCTGAAGCTGGGTGTAGGCGCTCTGCACCGTCCGGGAGGAGGCGTGGTAGATTTTGGTCAGCTCCTCAATGGGGGGCAGGCAGTCGCCGGTTTTATAATAGCCAAACCGGATTTGGGTGGCAAAAAACTTGTAGATCAGGCTGTATCGCACACTCTTCATGGTCGGCCTCCTTCTCCTGTGCCATCCTCAAGAGTATACCATGGAAAGAGCGAAAAATCCAGAAAGGCCGCAGGGAATGCCCCTGCGGCCTCTCCGGAGTGTCCGGCTATCCGTTGATTTTTTCAGAAAGCGTCCTGTAGAGCAGCGCCGGGTCGATGGGCTTTGCCAGGTGGCCGTCCATGCCCGCCGCGGCGGCCCGCGCCACATCCTCCCGGAAGGCGTCGGCGGTCATGGCGATGATGGGGATGCGCTCCGCCCTGGGGTGCCCGGATTTCCGAATCGCCCTGGTGGCGTCGTAGCCGTCCATAACCGGCATCTGCACGTCCATCAGAATGAGGTCGTAGTGCATCCCGTTGGCCAGAAACCGCTCCAACGCCTCCTGGCCGTTTTCGGCGCAGTCCACGGCCACATCCGTCATCTTGAGCAGTTCCACGGCGATCTCCCGGTTGAGGGCATTGTCCTCCACCAGCAGGACGCGGCGTCCGGCGAGCTCCGGCCGCTTCAGCCCCGCGCTCTGGGCGGGGGTCATGACCACCTTGCAGATTCCGGTGGCGGAGAGGAGGGTGTTGTAGAGGGTGGAGGCGAAGATCGGCTTGGACAAGAACGCGTTGGCGCCTGCCGCCCGGGCCCGGTTTTCAATGGCGCTCCAGTCGTAGGCGGTCATGATGATGATGGTCGCATCCGGCCCCACCAGCTCCCGAATGCGCCGGGTCGTCTCGATTCCGTCGATGTCCGGCATCCGCCAGTCGATCAAACACACGTCGAAGTCCTCGCCGGCCTGGTGGGCGGCGTGGATCTTCTTGACGCACGCCGTCCCGGTCAGAACCCAGTCGGAGAAGATGCCCAGGTTTTTCAGCAGGAGGGAGGCGTGGACGCAGCTGTCCCGGTCGTCGTCCGCAATCATCACCCGCAAAGACTCCAGGGCCGGCTGCTTGGACGGCGGGGCCAAATCCTCCTCGGGCAGGCCGAAGTCCAGCTCAACGGTGAAGGTGCTGCCCTGGCCCTCCTGGCTCTTGACGGAGATGACGCCCCCCATCAGGGTGACCAGATTTTTGGTGATGGCCATGCCCAGCCCCGTGCCGCCGAATTTCTGGCCGGTTTTCATGCTCTCCTGCTCAAAGGGCGTAAACAGGCGGTCCATGAACTCCCGGCTCATCCCGATTCCGGTGTCGCTGACGGTGAACCGCAGGCGAATCCGCCCCTGCTTCCTCTGGAGCTGCCGGACCTCCAGGCGGATGGACCCGCCTGCCGGGGTAAATTTCAGGGCGTTGGACAGCAGGTTCAGCAGCACCTGGTTCAGCCGCAGGGGGTCGCCGATGAACACCGTGCCGGTGAGGTCCACCAGGGGAACCGTAAAGCTCAACCCCTTTGCAACCGTCTGGGGATAGATAATGGAGGTGATGGACTCCATCACCGTCTCCAGATTGAAGGGCTCCTGGGCAATTTTCATCTTACCCTCGTCGATTTTGGACATGTCGAGGATGTCGTTGATGAGGGTCATCAGGTGCTTGGAGGAGTAGCCGATCTTCTCCAGGCAGTCGGCCACCCGCTGCCGGTCCTCGATGTAGGCGGCGGCGATGGTGGTCATCCCGATGATGGCGTTCATGGGGGTGCGGATCTCATGGGACATGCGGGAGAGGAACTCGGATTTGGCCCGGTTGGCGTGCTCGGCCACGGCCAGGGCGTCCTTCAGGGCGTCGGCCTGCTCCGTCAGCCTGCGCTGAATCTCCCGCAGCTCGGTGACGTCGGTGATATCGATAAAAATGGCCAGATAGACCGGGCAGCCGTCCTGCCAGTTCACGCAGGAGGCGTTGACCTGGAGCCACAGGGTCTTCCCCTGGCGGCTTTTGACGTTCATCAAGAATTGCACCGGCTCACCGGAGAGCAGATGGTCCCGGTTTTCCAGAAGGGCCGTCCGGTTGTCGTCAATGTTCTTTTTGTGCAGGGCGTGTCCGTTGCCGGCATCCTCGCCGAAGTACGCCATAAAGCGGCTGTTGCCCTCCAGCAGGGTGAGGCTGAGGTCCCGCCCCACCAGGTACTTGGCGACAAAGCCCGGCAGGCTCTCGTAGGTGACGGACTGCTCCTTCTGCATCTGAATCGCGTCATTGACGTTGGTGAGCACGGAGTAGGCCACCTGGTAGCCGTCGATGTACTCGTCGGCAAACTGGGCGGAGAACTGTACCCAGATAAAGTCGTTGTTCTTCCGCCGAAACCGGGAGAGCAGCTTGTAGCCATTCTGCCCCTTGCTGAGAGCGCCCAGCACCGCGTCGGTGAGCTCCTGCCACTCCTTGGGGTCGTCCTTGTAGTAGAGGTCCGGCCGGTTGTGGAAGGTGGACTCGTACTCCTCCTTGGTCCAGCCGGTAAACTCGTAGTAGTACTCATTGGCCCAAATCAGGGTGAAGTGTTCGTCCAACAGATGTTTACTGACGCTGACGCCCAGCAGGTGCATCAGCGCCGTGTACTCATAGTCGGCCGGCGTAAACTGCGCCGGTTCCCCCATGGACGCTTCCCTTTCCAGATCACTCATAAGACTCCGCTCCTCGCCATATCGTGGTCCCCGGCTTCCCAGGACGTCGTGCATCCAACTTTGTTCATATCGGTTATTTTAGATTATAGTGCAGAAGCGGAGAAAACTCAAGCCTTTTCATCCCGCCCGGATGGAATTGTCAAGGCCTATCCCGCATCTGCGCCGGCTCCTCTCCTATTCGCTGGGCGCGCCGCTGTGACGGTTCCATGTATTCTGCGCGCTCAGCAGTTCCCGCGTGAGACAATAGACCAGAAAAAGAAAAAATATCAGAGGATTTGATAAAATCAATCCCTCTGATATAAGGTGCCCTCCGGAGCGAATGGCCTACGAGAACCGTCCCATGCTCCGGAGGATGCCCCGTCCCCCCTCGGAACGGAGCCCAGCGGAGCGGGTCCGGTCCGAAAGCGAAGAAACACCCCGTCCGGCAAAGAAGCCTCGCCGCAGGCGGGGCTTCGCGCCAAAAGGGGTGTTTCTGAGCTGGTGCGGGCATGGGGACTCGAACCCCAACGCCGTAAGGCACGAGAACCTAAATCTCGCATGTCTACCAATTCCATCATGCCCGCATCGGAGCGCGGCTGGGACCTCTGCCGCCGGTTTGGGACCAGGCGCCCTCCGCGAGGGGGGCGGCAAGTCCGCCTGCCGCAATTCCTCTCCGGAACAAATGCAGTATACCACAATCTCCGGCCTTGAACAACCACGATTTCTGCGATACAATATAAGAACTTTCCAAATCCATGAAACGAGGACCTTTGCCATGCCAACGCCCCGCGTCGCAGCGATTCATGATCTGTCCGGCTTCGGCCGCTGCTCTCTCACCGTCGCCATCCCTATCCTGTCCGCCATGGGGCTGCAGTGCTGCCCCATGCCCACCGCCTTTCTCTCCACCCACACCGGCGGGTTTCAGGGCTTCACCTTCCTGGACATGACGGAGGAGATGCCCCGGGTGGCGGCCCACTGGAAATCCCTGGATTTACAGTTTCAGGCCATTTACAGTGGATTTCTGGGCGGCGAGGCCCAGTTGGACACCGTGGCGGACTTCATCCGCACCTTTCGCCGGGAGGGGACCGTCGTGGTGGTGGACCCGGTGATGGGGGACGACGGCCGGCCCTACCAGACCTGCACCCCCGCCCTCTGCGGCGGGATGGCCCGCCTGGCGGAGCTGGCGGACGTCATCACCCCCAATTTGACGGAGGCCGCCTTCCTGCTGGGACAGGAGTACCGGGCGATGCCCGCCGATGAGGCGGGCCTGCGCCGGACGGCGGAGGCCCTGAGTCTGGACGGGCGGCGGTCCGTGGTCCTCACCGGTGCCTCCCTGGCCCCGGGGAAGACCGGGGCCATGTGTTTCGACGCCGCCACCGGGGAGACCTCCGCCGTGCAGACGGACTTTGTGGCCCATCCCCTCCACGGCACGGGGGACGTGTTTGCCAGCGTCCTCACCGGGGCGCTGGTGCAGGGCGCCTCCCTGCTGGAGGCGGCCCGGCAGGCGGCGGAATTTGTCCGGGCCTGCGCGGTGCGGACGGTGGCCCAGGACCTGCCGCTGCGGGAGGGCGTGGATTTCGAGCCGCTTCTGGGACTGCTGACGGCGGGGGGGCGGCCATGAGCCTGCCGTCTCTGCGCCGGGTGAACACGCTGTACATCCTGGTGCAGCTCTTCTACTGGGCGGCCTTCGCCGCCTTTGCCGGCTACCAGACGGCGCTGCTGCTGGGCCGGGGCTTTTCCAGCGGGGAGGCGGGGGTCTTCGCCGCCATCCGGTGCCTGGCGGGGATCGTGGCCCAGCCGCTGCTGGGGGGCTGGGCGGACCGGCATCCCCGGGTGCCACTGAAGCACCTTTTGAACGGCTGTCTGGCGGCCTCCCTGGCGGTGAACCTGCTGTTTTACACCACCCGCCCCGGCTTCTGGGGCACGGTGCTGATCTTCCTGGCGCTGGGCGTACTGGAGCTGAATGCCTACCCGCTGCTGGACTCCATGGCGGTGCAGTTCATCAACGCCGGGCTGGACGTGAATTACAGCCTGGGCCGGGGGCTGGGGTCCTTCGCCTACGCCGTGGCCTGCGTGATTCTGGGCCGCCAGTCCGCTGCCTGGGGGGTGGAGACGGTGCTCCTCACCCACATGGCCCTGCTGGTGCTGCTGATGGCGGCCATCGCCGCCTATCCGGCCGCTCCTCCGGCGGTCCCCACCGGGGAGCGGGAGCGGCCCCACTCCGTCTGGGCGCTGCTGCGGGGCAACCGCTCCTTCACGCTGATGCTGCTGGCGGTGTTCTGCGCCCTGACCGCGGTGATGCCCATCGTCAGCTTTCTGGTGAACATCGTGACCTCCCGGGGCGGCAATGAGACCCATCTGGGACTGGCCCTCTTCCTCATGGCGGCGTCGGAGCTGCCCGCGGCCCTGCTGTTTCCCCGCCTGTGGCGCCGGCTGGGGAGCCGGGGGATGATGGTGCTGTCCGTGGTGTGCATGGCGGCCAAGCCCCTGGTGTTTCTGCTGGTTCCCTCCCTGGGGCTGCTGCTCCTGGTCCAGCCCATCCAGATGCTGGGATACGGGCTGTTCACCCCCGCCTCGGTGTACTACGCCAATGAAAACGTCTCCGCCGCCGACCGGGTCCGGGGCCAGACGGTGATGATGGTGGCCTCCAACGGCCTGGGGGGCATGGCGGGCAACCTGATTGCGGGCTACGCCATCGACCTGGGCGGCGTCAACGCCATGCTGGCCCTGTGCGCCGCCGTGGGCGCCGCGGGGGTCCTCCTGGCGGCGGCAGCCACCCGCTGCGAAAAAACTGCTTGACCTTCCCCCGGGTGGAAGGTGTATCCTGAGCACAGTACCGGAGTGCCCCGCGGGGCGAGAAAGGAACGAGACGATGAAACGACTGTTCAAACGATGGGGGGCCCTGGCCCTCTCCCTGGTCCTGAGCCTGACGCTGTCCGTCCCCGCCCTGGCGGCGGAGAGCGGCGCCGAGACCGTGGACGCGGCGGTGGACGCCGCCGCCAGGGAGGCGGCCCAGGCCGCCATGACCTACGGCGCCGCCAGCAGCATCCAGTGGGCCGTGTGGGCGGAGGGGGAGATCATCTCCGCCGGCGGAATCGCCGGCCAGCAGGACCCCTCCCTGGGCCACCTGGCGGGCCTGGGGGCCCTGTCCGGGGACGTGTACGGCATCGGCTCCATCAGCAAGATCTTTACCACCGTGGCGGTGATGCAGTTGGCGGAGCGGGGCAAGCTTTCCCTGGATGCCCCCGTCACCCGCTATCTGCCAGACTTCCGGATGGCGGACAGCCGGTATCGGGACATCACCGTGCGGATGCTGCTCAACCACTCCTCCGGGCTGATGGGCTCCTCCATGGAAAACGCCATGCTTTTTGACGATCCGGACCCCAGCGCCACCGACAGCCTGCTGGAGCGGCTCTCCACCCAGCGGCTGAAGGCGGACCCCGGCGCGTACAGCGTCTACTGCAACGACGGCTTCACCCTGGCGGAGCTGGTGGTGGAGGCGGTGTCCGGCCAGGACTTCATGGACTATGTCCGCGGCCGCATCCTCGCCCCCGCGGGGCTGACGAAGGTCTACGCCCCCGGCGATGACATCGGGGGACTGGCCCCCATCTACTCCGGCTCCGATCCCCGGCCTCTGCCCCAGGACTGCCTGAACGCCGTGGGCGCCGGCGGCCTGTACGCCACCGCGGCGGACCTGGCGGCCTTCGGCGGCGCCCTCACCGGCACGGGGCTGCTGTCCAGCGCCTCCCTGGCGGCCATGGCCGCGCCGGAGTACGACCGGGGACTCTGGCCCGACGACAGCCTGGACATGCTGGCCTTCGGCCTGGGCTGGGACAACGTGGAGTGGTACCCCTTCTGCCAGAGCGAGATCTCCGCCCTGACCAAGGGCGGCGACACGCTGTACTACCACGCGGGGCTGGTGGTGCTGCCGGAGCAGCACATGGCCGCTGCGGTCCTCTCCTCCGGCGGCGCCTCCACCTACAATGAGCTGGCGGCCACGGAGATGCTGCTCACGGCCCTGGAGGGCCGGGGCATCCCGGTGGACCGGTCCATTCCCGCCCTGCCGGAGGCGGACTTTGCCCCCATGCCAGAGAGCCTGTTGGACAACGCCGGGTACTACGGCTCCACCGCCGCCCAGTACCAGGTGGCCCTCTCCGGCGACGGCACCCTCTCCATGCGCTGCATCAATTACCCCAGCCTGCCCGCCCAGACCTTCGCCTACTGCGCCGACGGCTCCTTCCGGGACGCCTCCGGCGGGGCCGAGCTGCGGTTTGTGAAGGAGCGCAACGGCCAGACCTACCTCTATCAAAAGGCCGTCTCCCCCATCCCCGGCCTGGGGGCCCTGCCCGTGTCCAACTACGCGGCGGTGAAGATGGCGGAGAATCCCCTGCCGGAAGAGGTCCAGGCGGTGTGGGACGCCGTTTACGCCACCGGCGTTCTGCCGGTGAGCGAGAAGTACAGCTCCCAGGTGTACCTGGCGTTGTCCAGCTCCACGGCGGAGGAGACCCCGGAGCTGGTCCCCGGCTACCTGGGCGCCGTCCGGATTCTGGACGAGACCCGCGCCCAGTATGACCTGCAAATCCCCGGAAACAGCGGCCGGGACGGCCTGAACTGGACGCTGCTGGACCGGGACGGCGTCACCTGGATACAGGCCAACGGCTCGCTGTACATGCCCGAGGCTCTGGCCGCCGACCTGTTCACTGGGAACGGCTGGGCCTACTCCACCATCCAGGAGGAGGGCCTGGCCCGCTGGTATCAGGTGGGTGATGCCGCCGGACAGACTATGACCGTCCAGTTGCCGGAGGAGGCGGGCTTCTGGGTCTACGACGCCCAGGGCCAGGTCACGGCCTCCTCGGTGCTGTGGGACGACACCGCCGCCGAGCTGCCGGAGGACGGACTGGTGGTCTTCGCCGGGGACCCCGGCGCCCGGTTCCACCTCTCCTTCCGGTGAGAGACCCCCGTTGATAGCAAAAAGACGGCCGCCCCATGGGGCGGCCGTCTTTTCACGTCATGCCGGGGGAGGAGATTTCCAGTCCCTCCACCAGCGCCTCCATCTCCCGCTTGGACTGTACGGCGTGGGCGGCGGAGAGGATGGCCTGCTGCTCCGCCTCCGGCAGGGCGGCAAAGCGGGCCATGGCCTGTGGGTGCTGGGCCAGGGCCATACCCAGGCCCAGGGGCAGTTCGTCTTGCTGCATATTGCTCACCTCGCCCCTAGTGTGGGCGGCGGGGCGGGGATTTATGCGCCGGGGTACAGGTTCAGGCCCATGGCCAGGATGCCGGCCTCCAGATAGGTGGTGCCCTGGTCCTTGACGCAGATGCCGGCAATGCCGTTGCCCTCCTCGCCCAGGAGGACGGCGCCGCCGGGCATGGCCGACAGCACTACCGCGCCGCCGCTGGACACCACGGCGCCCTTGGCGGCGTCCCAGGTCACGTCATAGCCCGCGGCCTCCGCCACCGCCCGCAGGGGCAGCAGCATGGTTCCCTCCGCCGTCCGGCCGGAGACGTCCAGAAGGGCGCCGTCCACGCGGACGCGGCCGCTCTCATCCCAGGTCAGATAGCCCCGGTAGGCGTAGGGGAGCACCGTCACCTGGCGGACGGCGCCTGCGCCGTCGCTCCACACCAGGAGCTCGGTGCCGGGGATCAGGTCCTCCAGACGGACCACGTTTTTCGTCCGGTAGGGCTGAAGGGCCGCCTGGTCGGTGATGTGCAGTTCCTGGCCGCCGGCGGTCACCAGGTCCACATAGGTCAGGGCCGGGGGCGGGTAGATGGCCAGCATGGCCTGGGGCTGTACCTTGTCCACCTGGTGGTACTGGGGCGCGGCGGCGTCCGCCGGGAGGTTCGCCACCACCACGGCGGCGGTGGACTGGGGCGGCAGGCTCATGGTCATGGCGGGGCCCACCCAGGCGTACACGGTGTCGCCGTCGGCGATGGCGGCGGGGTCCATGGGCAGGCCGGACACGCCGTCCACCACGGCGGTCTCGTCGCTGATGTGGACGACAATCTCCTGGTGGAGGACGGTCTCATCGCTGTTTTCCAGATAGAGGCTGCCGCTCTCCATCCGCGTGGCGGTGCCCCACACCCCCACAGGGCCGGGGCGGCTCTCCTCGCCGGCGACCTCCAGGGCCAGGGCGGAGCCGCAGAGCATGGCGGCGCAGAGGGTCAGGGACAGCAGTTTGAGCAGGGATCGTTTCATAAAATCTCCAACCTTTCCTGTGTTTGTAGGTTCAGACGGACGAGGGGCGGAAAAAGTTTCCCTTTGCGGCAAAAAAGGGCTCCAGGGGGTCCAGGCCGCCCAGCTCCAGCCCCAGGTGGAGCCCGGCGGAGAAGAGGAGGGTCTCCCGCCGGGCGGCGATGGTGGCCTGGAGGTCCAGCAGGTCGTTGAGCCGGAGGAGGAGGGGGGTCTCCCGGAACTCCCGGCGAAAGGCCGCCTGAAGGGCGGAGGACTGTTCGTTCAGGGTGCGCAGTTCCGGGTCGGCTTTTTCCATCACGGATAAGTAGTCCAGGAATAGGGCTTCCAATAGGGATTGGGTGCTCTCTCGCATAGTATCACCTCCTATATATACCATATATACACCATGTATGCACCACTAGTCAAGAGAAAATGTGTATGATATAGTATGCATATAGTATATATGGAGGCGCGATATGGGAGAAGCAGTATTGGTCAACCGAAAAAAATTTGTCTCTTCACTGGCAAATGAGCTTGTCAATCCCTTTGACCGCCTGTCGAAGGAAACCCGTATTCCCAAATCCCGCCTGCTGGATGAGGCCGTTGAGGATTTACTCCGGAAATATGAGAGAAAGAGCGGCTGAACAGGCCGTTCTTTTTTTGCGCTTCCATGGCGGAGCAGGGGGGAGTGCCAGGGCAAAAAAGGACCCCCATTCTCCTGTGGAACAGGAGAACAGAGGTCCGCCCGCCTGACCGTCAGGCAGAAATCTTATTTCTTTCCGTGGAGCGCCTTCATGCGCTTCTCGTGATCCAGAATCGCCTTGCGCATCCGCAGGCTCTTGGGCGTGACCTCCAGCAGCTCGTCGTCCGCCAGGAATTCCAGGCACTGCTCCAGGCTCATCTGCTTGGGGGGCACCAGGCGCAGCGCGTCGTCGGACCCGGAGGCCCGGGTGTTGGTCAGCTGCTTTTTCTTGCAGATGTTGACGGTGATATCCTCGCTGCGGGGGCTGACGCCGATGACCATGCCGCCGTAGACCGGCACGCCCGCGCCGATGAACAGCGTGCCCCGCTCCTGGGCGTTGTACAGGCCGTAGGTGATGGATTCCCCGGTCTCGAAGGAGACCATGGAGCCGCTGCCCCGGCGGGAGATGTCGCCCTTGTAGGGAGCGTAGGAGTCGAACACGGAGGCCATGATGCCCTCGCCCTTGGTGTCGGTGAGGAAGTCGCTGCGGTAGCCGAACAGGCCCCGGGCGGGAACCAGAAACTCAATTTTCATCCGCTCGCCCACGGGGGTCATCTCCAGCATGTCCGCCTTCCGCTGGCCCAGCTTCTCGATGACGGCGCCCACGCAGTCGCCGGGCACGTCCACCACCAGCCGCTCGATGGGCTCGCAGGTCTGGCCGTCGATCTCCTTGTACAGCACCCGGGCGGGGGACACCTGGAACTCGTAGCCCTCCCGGCGCATGGTCTCGATCAAAATGGAGAGGGACATCTCGCCCCGGCCCGCCACATTGAAGGCGGTGTCCCGGTCGGTCTCCGTCACCTTCAGCGACACGTCCTTCAGCGTCTCCCGGAACAGCCGGTCCCGCAGCTGGCGGGAGGTGACGAACTTGCCCTCCTTGCCGGCGAAGGGGGAGTCGTTGACGGAGAAGGTCATCTCCAGGGTGGGGGCGCTGATCTTCACGAAGGGCAGGGCGGCCACCTCGTCGGTGGCGCAGATGGTGTCGCCGATGGTGATGTCCGGAATGCCGCTCATGGCCACGATGTTGCCGGCGGAGGACTCGGTGACGGGCTTTCTGGCCAGGCCGTCAAACTCGTAGATGGCGGTGGCCTTGGCTTTGCGGAGCACGGCCTCGGGGTCGTGGTAGTTGCAGACCGCGATCTCCTGGTTCTGCTTCAAGATACCCCGCTCGATGCGGCCGATGGCGATCCGGCCCACAAATTCGTTGTAGTCGATGGAGCTGACCAGCATCTGGAAGGGCCGCTCCACGTCCGCCTCGGGGGCGGGGATATACTCCAGAATGGTCTCGAACAGCGGCACCAGATCCTCGCCGATCACCTCGGGGGAGTAGGAGGCGGTGCCCTGGCGGCCGGAGCAGAACAGCATGGGGGAGTCCAGCTGCTCCGGGGTGGCGTCCAGGTCCATGAGCAGCTCCAGCACCTCGTCGATGACCTCGTGGATGCGCTGGTCGGGGCGGTCGATCTTGTTCACCACCACGATCACCCGGTGGCCCAGCTCCAGGGCCTTGGAGAGGACGAAGCGGGTCTGGGGCATGGGGCCCTCGGCGGCGTCCACCAGCAGGATGACGCCGTTGACCATCTTCAAAATGCGCTCCACCTCGCCGCCGAAGTCGGCGTGGCCCGGGGTGTCCACAATGTTGATCTTGGTGTCCTTGTACTGGATGGCGGTGTTCTTGGCCAGGATGGTGATGCCCCGCTCCCGTTCCAGGTCGCCGGAGTCCATGACCCGCTCCACGGTCTCCTGGTTCTCGCGGTACACGCCGCCCTGCTTCAGCATTTCATCCACCAGGGTGGTTTTGCCGTGGTCAACGTGGGCGATGATGGCTACGTTTCTCAGATGTTCGTTCTTCATATATGGAAGGTCCCTTTCTTTCTCAATCCGCTGTCGGACAGAATTTCACACACAGTTTGTTATTATAGTCTGATTTTTCCCGCATTTCAATGTAAAAGTCCACATTTTTTCAAAAACGCCGACTTTTTTCTCCGGCAAAGCGCCCATGGAAACGGAAAAAGCCGTTTTCCACAAAGAAAGGGCGCCGCCGGGGCGGTTTTTTGGACCTCCCTCCCTTGATTCTCCAACGGCGGAACACTATAATGAACTTGCTGCGACGGAAGCGGCGCCAGCGCCGCACGTTCCGCCGCAAGTATCGTGGTCCGCTGGGACCACCCAATGGAGGCATTTGTGCCATGTACCACATCAAAACGTTCAATAAAATCTCTCCCGTGGGCCTGAACAAGTTCGACCCGGAGCTGTACGCGGTGGGGGACGAGGAGACCGGCGAGGACGGCATCCTGGTCCGCTCCGCCAAGCTGCTGGACTACCAGTTCCCGGACAATCTGCTGGCCGTCTCCCGGGCGGGCGTGGGGGTCAACAACATCCCCGTGGACCGCTGCTCCGAGGCGGGCATCGCCGTGTTCAACACCCCCGGCGCCAACGCCAACGCCGTCAAGGAGCTGGTGCTGTGCGCCATGCTGCTGGGCTCCCGGGACGTGCTGGGCGGCATCGAGTGGGTGAAGGAGCAGGTGGCGGCCGGCGTGGACGTGACCACCGTGGTGGAAAAGGGAAAGTCCGCCTTCGTGGGCCCGGAGATTTATAAAAAGACCCTGGGCGTCATCGGCCTGGGGGCCATCGGCTCCCTGACGGCCAACATCGCGCTGTCCATGGGCATGGACGTGTACGGCTACGACCCCTTCTTGTCCGTGGACAACGCGCTGCGGCTGGACCGCCACATCCATGTGGTGAAGGACGTGGCGGAGCTGTACAAGCGGGCCGACTATATCACCATCCACATCCATTACACGGAAAAGACCCGGGGCATGATCGACGAAAAGGCCATCGGTTCCATGAAGCGGGGCGTCCGGTTCATCAACCTGGCCCGGGGGGAGATCGTGGACGACGACGCCATGCTGGCGGCGCTGGACACCGGGAAGGTGGCGGCCTACCTCACCGACTTCCCCAACAACCACATTGTGGCCGCCCCCCACGTCATCGCCATGCCCCACCTGGGGGCCTCCACGCCGGAGAGCGAGCAGAACTGCGCCGCCATGGCGGTGGAGGAGCTGCGGGACTATCTGGAAAACGGCAACGTCCGCAACTCCGTGAACCTGCCCGCCGTCTCCATGGAGCGCAGCGGCGTCATGCGGCTGTGTGTGATTCACCGGAACATCCCCGCCATGCTGGCCAACATCACCGCCCTCCTCAGCCGGGACGGGGTGAACGTGGAGAACCTGAGCAACAAGTCCATGGGCGACTACGCCTACACCATGGTGGACCTGGGGACCCGGGTGGACGCCGATGTGGTGGCGGACGTGCGGAACCTGACGGGCGTGATCCGGGTCCGGGTCATCGAGTGAGGGTTTTCCGCCGGAATCCGGCGGTGTGAATTGACAGTCCCCCGGAAATCGGGTACAATACCCCTGGTATCCGCCCCGGGCGGGAGAGGTCTCTCCCGCCCGGGGGACCGGAGACCTGATTCCCACAGATGCCCCGGTAGCTCAGTTGTATAGAGCGGTCGCCTCCTAAGCGACAGGCCACCAGTTAGAGTCTGGTCCGGGGTGCCAAAACGCTGCAATCTCTTGAGATTGCAGCGTTTTTGTTTTCCTTTTTTTGAAGATGCAGGGCTTGGGGGCTGCTTCAAATCCCTGCCTGACACCGCGTGTAAAAGGGGGCGGCTGGCTTCCCTCCAGCGTAGAGGGCGGCGAGGCGGCCCGCGTCATGCGGCCCGGAAGGCGATACAGGGCCTTGTGGCCGGAGGGAGGAGGTGGGTTTGCATCCATCCGCTTCGGTCGAGGGCAGCCCTGCGCAGGAATCTGCCTGAGACCGGTGGGGAAGAACAGCGGGGCCCCGATTGGATCGGGGGGTCCAAAAAGAAATTGGGCGGCAGAGAGGCTTCGTGCAATTGGAAGGAGCCTCTTTGTCCTATCTGGACGGGGGGAGATACCGGTATCTGCGGTGCCGCGGTTTTGGGTCCATTGGAGCCCTGGCAGGGGGCTCCGGCCTCCTCTTGTAAAGTGGGTTCCCCTGCGGCTGCATGTTCTTCTGCAACATTTGCCGCCGCATTTTAACAAATGAAAATGCATTCCCCCTCCGAGATTTCTATACTATAGGGCAAAGAGGGAGAGCCTTCCAATGGCTGCTTCCGCATGGTTCCTCACAGGGAAATTTCCACCAGGGTTGTATCCGGCAAAGCGGGGGGCCCTGTATGCCGCAGCCGGAGCATGGACCGGGGCACTGCCGCCGGCGGCGCCGGAGAGAAGGGGATGGAGCTTGATGCGTCAAGAAAACGAACTGCGTATGGGGCAAAACCCGCTGAAGGGAATTTTCCTGGCGGTGATGGCCTCCGCCATGTGGGGGATCATGGGGATCTTTGTGCGGGGGTTGTCCTCCGTCGGGTATTCAAGCTACGACATCTCGTTTCTGCGGTGTCTTCTTGCGGGAATCGGCTTCTTCCTGTTCAAGGCCGCGACCGACCCCGGCAGTTTGAAGATTGACGGCAAGGGCCTGCTCGTCTGCTTTTACTACGGTCTGGCCGCCTATGCGGTTGGGTTTGTGGCGTATGGAATCGCCCTGGAACGGATTCCGGTGGCTGTTGCAACGGTGCTGATGTTTCTCTCTCCCGTCTGGGTGGTGGTCTTAGGCGCTGTGTTTTTCAAAGAAAAACTCCGCGCACAGACTGCGGCCGTCATTTTGATCTGTATCATCGGCGCCTCGCTTGTGGCAAACGTATTTGGCACCGCCGGCGGGCAGCTGGATTCCATTGGAATCGCCGCCGGGCTTGTGAACGGGTTCGGCGTTGCCCTGCAACTGATGATTCCCAGGCTGTTTTTAAAGACCTATCGGAGAGACACCATGCTCGTCTACGGCTTTTTCGGCGCGGCAATCGGATTGTCCTTTTTGACGGATTTTCACAAGATTGCCCAGAGCATCCACGGCCCCCACATGCCCATGGTCCTCATCCATGCACTCTGCCTCGGATTTTTATGCACAATGGTTGCAAACGTCTCCTTCGTAAACGCCGCCGCTTATATCAACACGACGGTTTGCAGCATTCTCTCCTCGCTGGAGGTGGTCGTAGGCGGAATTGTGGGAATCCTCGCCTTTCAGGAGCGCATGTCCCTCCTCCAGGTGATCGGCGCTGTTATCATCGTGGGCGGGGCGCTGCTCCCTGCGGTGCTCGCGGAGAGGCAGGCAAACGCCGCGCCGCCCGCCGCCGGGTCCGCGCCCAAGTAGACTTGCAGAGCGGGAAGCCGGGCGGCCCGGGCATCGGGCCAACGCCTGCCATAAAAAACTTATCGGGCCGATGAAAAAGAGGGCGGTGCAGCTTGCTGCTGCACCGCCCTCTTAAAATTCCGTATGCCGTTTCCCGGCAAGGCCTACTCCTTTGCAGCGGCCTGTGTATCCGCTGCTTTTTGCAGATCGGGTCTCAGCAGGTTTCCTCTGACGGGATAGAGCTCCGCCTTGCGCAGGTCGTAAGTCTTCTTGCCGAAGGCCCCCACCGCGATGATGAAAACCATATAGGCGGCAGAGACGCCCAGACAGGCGATCAGCACGTAGTCAAAACTGCATGCCCCGGCTGCGAACGTCAAAATCGCAGGCAGGATGATGTTGGAGCCGAGGCTGTTGACGGGGTTCATGGGCCCCATCTCCATGGAGGCGGAGGCCTTGAGATCGGGGTCGACGATGCGGATCAGCGCAAGGCCGCTGGGAACGGTTCCGGTGTTGGCGCCCCACATGCCCAGCGTGCGCTCAAAGTCGCAGGGGCCGCCGATCCGCTGGCAATACCACTGGCTTGCAAACCAGGTGAAGACGGCGACGACAATGCAGACGATCAGAATTGGAATGATCCAGTCCTTGATAACGGCAAACTCAATTCCCATGAAGGCGCCCACCACCATCAGGTCGGTGGCCATGCCGCTGATTCGGTTCTGTGTGCCGCTGTCCACGTATTCCATCACATGGGTGTACTTTTTCAAAAGGGCCTTGATGCCGTAGGATACGCACATGCCGTTGAAGTACAGCATACCGGACATCAAGTTGCCGACATAGCCGGGAATCAAAAGCCACAGCTTACCGGCATAGATGCCCACAATCCAGCCCAGGCCGATCAGCGCCACGTGGAACGTCAGGGTATCCACATTGCCCGAATAGGTCGTGACCTTGCCGTAGGGCTTTTGCTCCTCCCTGGGGAACACGCCGGCGGCGACAGAATCGCTGATCTTGCCGCCGGTGGCGTAGCACAGTCCCTTCTTGATGCCGTACTTTGCCATGGGAATGCCGATGCCGAAGGCGAACAGGAAGCCGATAGAGGCGAACGTCATACCCACGGTGACGGCGTTTACCACGCCGTCCGCCTCCATCTGCGCACCGTACGCAACCGACTGGCCGGGGCCCTGGCAGAATGCGAAGGGAATCTGCAAGCCGTACACGGGGTCCATGCCGAAGGGCTTCCCAACGACCTTCAGCAGGAAGTAGGCGAGGATGGGAGTGGTGCCGTACAGAACGGCCCACCAGGAGCCCATGCCCAGGATGCCGCGGAGGGTCCACTTGCCGGAGCCGCTCTTCTTGTCAACTTTCTCGCCGCTTTTGTCGTGGTTGGTCATGGCCATGGAGATGAAGACGAAGGTGAAGAGCTGCCCGACGATGACATTATAGGAATCATAGGCAACCGGAATCACGTTCAGGTTCATCAGGACAAACCCCAGCAGACCGGCGATGACACTTGCGGGAATCAGATTCTTCCGGAAGAACGGGACCTTTGCCCGCAGGACCATACCGACCAGGACCATTACGCCCAGCCATGCGATTGCAGTCATAATCTCCATAAACCAATAAACCCTCCCACAAACATATTTGTTAAAGTCATTTCGTCATGACGTTTAACCAAAGGCAGGCAGCGGCATCCCGCGCGGATACCGAAACGCAGCAGCCGGGCCGGCGGCAGGCCGGACGGCGCTCATGTCCCCCGTGCCGTCTCCTCTTTTGCATTCTTCATCTTTCTCCGAATGCGGCTGAGGGAGACGGATGTAATGCCGAGATAGGATGCCACCTGATACTTCTTTGCCCGTTTTTCAATTTCCGGAAACAGCTCGCAGAATTCCCGGTACCGTTCCTGCGCGTCCGCCATTAGAAAGGTGGAATCCCGCAGCACCATCTTCTTGATGATCTGTTCCAGTTCGGCGATGTAGTAGAGGTACAGTTCGCTTTGCAGCTCCAGGTTGTTTCCGGCCGTGTGCACCAGCCGTTTCAGGTCCAGCATGATGATTTCGCAGTCCTCGCTGGTCTCTACCGTGAACTGCGCCTCTTTTTCAATCAGCCGCAGCTCCGTGAACACAAAGTCCTTTTCCGGCACAAAACTCCGGGTGACGTCGTTCCCCCGGCTGTCCAGAAAGTAGCACCTGCAAAAGCCCCGCTTCACAAATCCGATGATGTCCCGGTCCAGAACCTCTCCCGGATAGACGAGAATCGTCCCGGCCTTGACCTTTTTTTCATATGCTGCGGCGCACAGCGCCTGGATCATCTCCTCGGAGACCTTTCCGCTGCGGAGCGTCTCCAAATATTCAATGAGAGGCATAATCTCAGCCTTTTTCATCATAGTTTCCACCATAATCCGCCTCAATTTTGTTCAGTATACCCGAATATCAGCGATTTGTAATTATCATTTGTTAATAGAATGTACACAATTGCTGCCGCCCGGCTTCCAGTCGGCGCATGTTCTGACGGCATCTGAGGCGGCAGAACTTTGCCATTTTGTGCCGGACAATTCCCTTTTTCACCACTTCCTTCCAGAAAACGGACAGGCACAGAGATTGGGACATCTGCCCAAAAGCGGGGGCGCCGTTTCGCTGCCCGCCGGGTCCCCACCTCCTTTTCACTGCACGGATGTTCACCCCCTTGACATGCAGCGGCCCACCTGCCACAAGCCTGGCCATGTCTCCATTGTGCACGATGAATTCCAGATTCTTGGTTTATACGCCCATAAAGGGAGCGTCCCCGTCAGATTCCCCCCTTTTTGGCGCATGGGGCAGGGGCGGCACGCCTCCAAATTTGGAAAGGCGTCTTTACAAATGTACATTGACAGCGCTGAAAAGCCCGTTATAAAGTATGGATGGTTCCAGTGCTTTGGTAGGATGGGGCGGCAAATGCAGATTCACACAATTCTGCCGACGATGATGAGAGTGGAGGTCAGAAAAATGCGGGTTCTCTTTTACGGCGGTACCATTTTGACAATGGCGGATCCCCTGTATGCCGATGCGGTCTTGGTGGAGGATGGGAAAATTTTGGCCCTGGGAAGTGCGGAGGCGCTTCGGGAGCGGGCCGGGGACTGTGAGGAGGTCCATCTCAACGGCGCCACCATGCTGCCGGGCTTCATCGACGGCCATGGGCACCTGTCTGAATTGGCTGAAAAGCTGCTTCGCGCCTCCCTGCGGGACGTGACCTCCGTGGAGGAGATCAAACGCCGCCTGGATACGTTTATCGAGTCGAATCACATCCAGCCGGGTCAGTGGGTGATCGGCCGGGCCTACGACCACAATTTCATGCCCGGGTTTCAAAATCCCACCCTGGAGGAGCTGGACGCCATCGCGCCCCGTAACCCCCTCTTCATCCATCACGCCAACGGCCACATGGCCCTGATGAATTCCGCGGCCATGGCGCTGATGGGCATCCGCCCCGATACGCCGGCGCCTGAGGGCGGGGTGATTGGGCTGGCGGATGGAAAACTGACCGGCTATGTGGAGGAAAACGCCTATTTCCAATATGTTGCAAAGCTTCCGGAGCCCAGCGAGGAGGCGTATTTCCAGTCGTTTGTAAAGGCGCAGGAGATGTACCTGTCCAACGGCATCACAACGGTTCAGGATGGAATCGTGTGGAAAAAGCACCTGCCCCTGTTTCAGGAAATCTATGATCGGGGTCTCCTGAAGGTGGATTTGAGGATGTACATCGACCCGCCTGCCTATGAAGAGGCCCTTGAACGGTTTGGGCATCTGAAGCCCGACGACCATATGCGGGTGGCGGGTCTCAAGATGTTCCTGGACGGCTCTCCCCAGGGGCGCACGGCCTGGATGCGGAAGCCCTATGCGGACGATCCCGGCTATTGCGGCTATCCCACCCTGACGGATGCGGCGGTGGAGGCCAATTTCAGGAAGGCGGCGGAGATGCATTGCCAGATTCTCGGCCACTGCAACGGCGACGCCGCCGCACAGCAGTATTTGGACTGCCTGGAGCGCGTGGAAAAGGAGTATCCCGCGCTGGCAGAGCTGCGGCCGCTTGTGGTCCATGCGCAGCTGATGGAAGAGGACCAGCTGGCGCGTGTCCCCGGCTTGGGCGCCTTGGTCACCTTTTTTGTGGCGCATACCTACTATTGGGGAGACGTGCACCTGCGCAATTTCGGCCAGGCGCGGGGGAGCCGCGTAAGCGCCGCGGGCAGTGCGCTGAAAGCGGGCGTCCGGTTCACCTTCCATCAGGACACGCCGATTCTCGATCCGAACGTCATCGAGACGCTCTGGTGTGCAACAAACCGCATTACCAGAAACGGCGTGGAGCTGGCGACGGAGGAGCGGATATCCGTGATGGACGCGCTGCGGGCCGTGACGGTGAATGGCGCCTACCAGTATTTTGAGGAGGATCAGAAGGGGACCATTACCCCCGGAAAGCGCGCCGACTTCGTCGTGCTGGATGGCGATCCGCTGAAGACCCCCGCCTCGGACATCCGCGGGATACGGGTACTGGAGACCTACAAGGACGGTGTGTGCGTGTGGTCTCACGCGTAAAAATGCGCGCAGGCCGCGGGGGATGCCCAGCAGGCCGTTATTGGGAAATCTGCGCGGCACAAAGGGGAGAGAAAGACTGACGGCAAATTCCGCGGTTTTGCATACCGCGCCGCACATGGCGGAATGAAAAGACGCGCTGGTGCGCCGGGGATGGAGCCATCCGGCACGGCGGCATGCGCGGCAGGAGACGCAACGCGACAGGCCCCTTCCGTGGTAAACTTTTGATAAGCTGGCGCCATGTACCAATGGTACATGGCGCCGGCTTTGGTATGACGGGGAGCGGGGAGGCTCTCTTTTGCTTGGTTTGATATTTCAAAAACTATGTGAAATATCAAAAAACGGGCGAATTTGTGTGAAAAATGTGAATTGACTTTTTATGGGGAAATTGGTACGTTTAGGACAGATCATGGAAAAGAGTGATGCATCTATGGCGGAGCGGCGGGAATACAGTGTTTCGGCACTCTCGAAAATTGAAAAGGTCATGGATTACTTGCTGGAAAATCCGGGAAGCACGTTTTCGGAGCTGTGCGAGAACGTGGACGTTCCCAAGTCCAGCCTCTACCAGCTCATGCGGGCACTGACCAGCAACCGGTTTGTCCGGGAGGATGAGGAAAAGCGGTTTCACATCGGGTTCCGGATGTTTGAATACGGACAGGCCGCGGTGCGGAATCTGGATATCTGGAAAACGGCGCATCCGTTTCTGGTGGAGTTGGCGAAAAAGACAAAGCTGACCGTACATCTGGGCATTTTGAATGAAAACCTGAACGGCGTATTTCTGGACCGCGTGGACGGCGCCAATTTCACCTTTACCCACACGCGGATCGGGGCCCAAATCCGGCTGGAGACCAGCGCGACCGGCAGAGCGCTGGTGGCGTGGGAATCCAAAAAGCGGCAGGAGCAGCTGCTCCGCATGCTGCACTTTGATATGGAGAGCGGCCCGGCGTCTTCTGCGGAAGCCTATCTGGCTGAATGCGAGCGCTCCGTGCAGCGGGGATATGCCGTGGATGCCCAGGCCAGTCAGCCCAACATCAACGGAATCGGCGTTCCGCTCTATAACTATACCGGAGAGGTCTGCGGCGCCATTGCCATGGGCGGCCTCTGCCAGGAGCTGGATTTGGAGAACTGCCAAGAACAGCTGAAGCTGATACAGGAGGCCGCGGCGCAAATCTCCGCCGCGCTGGGTAAGCAGGCCGTGCCGGTGTAACGCCGCAAAAACAAGAGGGCAGGGAACTGCCTCTTGTTTCAGCCCTAAATTCCAAACTAGGTTTGATATATCAAATTATGGAGGGAAAAACATGGAAAAGTGGAGAAGCAAGGAGATGTGGCGCTCTCCGGACGCCGCAGGCGGCAGGACGACCTTCAAGACGGTGGGACTGACGGATGAGGACTTTCAGCGCCCCATCATTGGCATTGCCAATACCTGGGCGGAGATGGGCCCCGGCCATTCCCACCTGCGGCAGATTGCGGAGGTGGTGAAGGCCGGCGTCTGGCAGGCGGGGGGCGTGCCGCTGGAGTTTGGAAACATGGCCCAGTGTCCCAATCAGGTGGAGGGCTCCCACGGTATCCGCTATGACACCGCCACCCGCGACATTCTCTCCTTCTCCGTGGAGGCGGCCACCGAGCTGCACATGTTCGACGGCTTGGTGATGATCGGCACCTGCGACAAGATCATTCCCGGCTTTCTGCTGGCGGCCGCCCGGCTGGACCTGCCCACGATCATCGTTCCCGGCGGTTCCCAGAAGCCCGGCAACTACAAGGGAAAGCCCATCATGACCGATCTTTTGATGAGCGAAGGCTATGCCTACAGCATGGGCAAGAGCCGACTCACCCACGAGGAACTGATTGAGATGGAGGACTGCATCTGCCCCTCCGCCGGCGCCTGCGCCGTTCTGGGTACGGCCAACACGGTCCAGTGCATGGCGGAGGCTATGGGCATGGCGCTGCCCGGCGCCGGTACGGCCCCCGCCGTGTCCACCAAGCGTCTGGCGCTGGCCAAGCAGTCCGGCCGCCAGATTGTGAAGCTGATTATGGAGGGCATCTCCGCCCGGGACATCCTGAACGCCAAGAGCATAGAAAACGGCATCAAGGTCCTCCACGCGCTGGGCGGTTCCACCAACACCATCATCCATCTTTTGGCCCTTGCCCATGAGCTGAACCTCCTGGACCGGATCAATCTGGATTTCATCGAGAAGCTGGGGGAGGAGATTCCCTGCATCACCGCTATCCAGCCCAGCGGCCCCTATACGGTGGGCGATCTGGACGAGGCCGGCGGGATTCAGGGGGTCATGAAGCAGCTGGAGGCGCATCTGCATCTGGACTGCATGACCGTTGCCTGCACCACCGTGGGGGAAAATTTGAAGAAAGCCCACGTGTACAACGAGGACATGATCCATCCCCTGGAGGCGCCCGTGTACGAGGGGGGGCTAGCCGTCCTGAAGGGGAATCTCGCCGGCAACGCCATCGCCCGGCCCTCCATCCTGGCCAAGGAGATGCGGCATCACTGCGGCCCCGCCAAGGTGTTCGACTCCATGGAGGAGGCGGACGCCGGTATTCGCAGCGGCCTTGTGAAGGAGGGCAGCATTGTGGTCGTCCGCTACGAGGGACCCCGCGGCGGCCCCGGCACCACGGATTTGCTCTCCGTTGTCTGCAACCTGCAGGCCAGCGGCCTGTATAAGACCTGCTGTATGCTGACGGACGGCAAGGTGTCCGGCTTTGGCCGTGCGCCGTATATCTGCCAGGTCTCTCCGGAGGCGGCGGTAGGCGGCCCGCTGGCGCTGGTGCGGGACGGGGACATGATCGAGTACGACATCGAGAACAAGAGCCTGGAGATCCATATCAGCGACGAAGAAATGGCCCGCAGAAGAGCGGAATGGACGGCGCCCCCCTGCCGCGTGCACGATGGGTTCCTCAGCTTGTATGCCAAGCTGGGCAACCCCGTCGAGATGGGCGCCGGCCTGGACATGAAGATCTGAAAACAAGCGCAATCCCCAATGAAAATAAAGGAGTGAATCACATGAAAAAGTTTTTGTCCATGGCGCTGTCTGCTGCGATGATCCTCGCGCTGGCCACCGGCTGCGGCGGTTCTCCCCAGGAGGCGGATGGGACCGGCGGCGCCGCGGCGGGCGGTGAAACGACCTACACCCTGAAGTTCGGCCACGACAACAACACGGACGCCTCCTACCACGCCGGTGCGCTGGAATTCCAGCGCCTTGTGGAGGAGCGGACCAACGGCCAGGTGAAGATTGAAGTGTTTCCCTCCGCCCAGCTGGGGGACGAGGCCGCCCTGCTGGAGGGCGTCCGGATGGGTACCGTGGACTTCGCCCCCTGCGGCTGTTCCAATGCCGCCACGGTGTTCCCGATGCTGGGGCTGTTCAGCGTCAGCTACCTGTTCCAGGACCAACAGCACTTTGACGCCTGTGTGAGCGACGACAGCGACATGATCGCCCGCATCAAGGAGCTGGTGGCCGCTGAGGAGTCCGGGGCAACCGTCGGCGGGATCTTCACCATCGGCAAGCGCAGCGTCATCAACTCCAAACACCCCATCGTGGAGCCCGGGGATTTGAAGGGGCTGAAGCTGCGGGTCATGTCCTCTCCCATCGAGACCCAGGTCTGGTCCACGCTGGGGGCCATGCCCACCTCCATTGCTACCAGCGAGACCTACAGCGCACTCCAGACCAAGGTCGTCGACGGCGCCGAGAACGCCCCCATCATCGTCTACAGCTGGAAGTTCCACGAGGTCGCCAAGTACTACTCCCTGACGGAGCACCAGTTCTTCCTGTCCCCCGTGTTCGTCAGCGACAAGGTTGCCCAGAAACTGCCGGCGGAGTTGTACGGCACCGTGATGGCGTGCCTGGCGGAGGCCTGCGCCTATGAGCGCGAACAGGACATTGTGATCAATGAGAAGGCGCTGGAGGACCTGGCCGCCGGCGGCTGCGTCATCAACGACGACGTGGACAAGGAGGCCTTCATCGAGATCCTGGCGCCCTTGCAGGATGAGGTCGCCGGTCAGTATGGGGTCGCGGATGTGCTGCAGATGATCCGCGACAAGATGTAATGGCGCAAATTCCCTGACGCATTTGCGGTGATTGATAGAAAGGGAATGGTCCAATGAAAAGACTGATGGAATGTATCAACGGCCTTGCCGGGATGATGCTGGCGTTCTTCTTTGTGCTGGTGGGTCTGGACGTGCTGTTCCGCAGCGTTCTGCACAGCTCGGTCACGTGGATGAACGAGGGCAGTACGCTGTCCTTCATCTGCATGGCGCTGCTGGCCAGCGCGGTGGGTTTCATCGACGACATCCACTATAAGGTCAGCGTCTTTCCGGAGCGGATTGAAAAGAAGCTGGACGGCGTGCTGTTCGGCGTGGAAATGGTCAGCGTTCTGCTGTTCGGCGGCCTGCTGGTCTACGAGGGACTCCGCTATGTGAAGAACTGCGCCAAGAGCTTTTCGCCCGCCCTGGGCATCCGCATGTCGTATCTGACCAGCATGATTCCCGTGTGCGGCGTGGTCATCCTTCTGGCGGTGATCTATCGCTGCTGGCTCCGTATGGATGCAAAGAAGAGGGGCGCGGAGAAAAGGGAGGATGACACATGAGCTCTGCATGGCTGTTGTTCGGAACCTTTTTGCTGCTGTGCCTGCTGCGTGCCCCTGTGGCCGTTGCGCTGCTGCTCTCCGCAGTCGTGGCGGCGTGGAGGGAGGGGGTGGACCTGATCATTGTGGCCCAGCAGATCTGGCAGGGGCTGGACAGCTTTACGATGCTGGCCATCCCGCTGTTCCTGCTGGCCGGGACCTTTATGGAGTCCGGCGGCATCGTCACCCGCATCGCAAAGTTTGCCGACACCTGTGTGGGTCACGTCACCGGCTCTCTGGGCCATGTCGTGGTGGTCTGCAACATGGTGCTGGCCGGTGTTTCCGGCTCGGCCACCGCGGACGCCGCAGCCGTCGGCGGCATGTTCATCCCCATGATGAAAAAAAACGGCTACAGCGGGGAGCTGGCCGCGGCCATCAGCGCGGCGGCCGCCACCATGGGCCCCATCATTCCCCCCAGTTTGATTATGGTGGTGTACGCCTCCACCGCCGGCGTCTCCACCGGCGCCCTCTTCCTGGCGGGCGTGCTGCCCGGCATTTTGGTGGGAATCACCCAGATGATCGTGGTCTATCGCACGGCGAAGAAGGAGAACCTGCTGGCGGCCCATGGCCGGGCGCCGCTGGCCCAGGTTTGGAAGGACTTCCTGACCTGCCTGCCGGCGCTGCTGGTGCCGTTCATCATCATTGTGGGCATTGTGGCCGGGATCTTCACCGCCACGGAGGCCGCCATGGTCGCCGCCGTCTACTGCCTGCTGGTCGCCATGTTCGTCTATCGGACCATCAGGGCCAGGGACCTGTTCCGCCTGTTCAAATCCGCGGCCATCAGCTCGGCGCCCTGCCTGTTCTGCATTGCCTCCGCCAGCTTCTTCGGCTGGATGCTGGCCTACCTGAACATCCCCAATCTGCTGATGAGCGTGATGTCGCGCTTTGTCAGCAGCACGACCTCTCTGCTGCTGGTGTTCACCGTGCTGTTCATCATCATCGGCATGTTTATGGACGCGCTGCCCGCCATCGTCATTTTCTACCCCATCGTCAACGCCATGTCGCTGTCCATCGGCTGCGATCCCATGCATGTGGCCATCGTTATCTCGTTGGTCTTGTGCTTTGGCCTGATGACGCCGCCCTACGGCATCACCCTGCTGCTGTCCTCTCAGATTGCGGGCGTGCGCAGCATGGACGCGGCCAAGCTCCTGTTTCCGTTCTATTTCATGTTCCTCGTGCTGGTGCTGGTGGTCATCTTCGTCCCGGAGATTGCGCTGTTTTTGCCGAAGCTGCTGATGCCCAGCGCATTTTGAGGACGGGGAGATGGGAGGCACGAGAGGATTTACGTGCGCGCCTGCGCTCCGGACGGATGTGCTCGTCATCGGAAGCGGCGGGGCGGCCCTGCGGGCCGCGCTCGCCGCAGCCGAGGAAAACGTGTCCGTCACCATCGTGACCAAGGGTTGCCTGGGCAAGAGCGGCGCCACCTATTGCAGCGTAGCGGAGATCGGCGCATTCAACGTTCCGGACGGCGCGTTTGATCCGGAGGACAACCCGGATGTGTTTTACCGGGACATCCAGCGCGCGGCACTGGGGATGGCGGACTTGAAGCTGGCCAGAATCCTGGCGGATGAGGCCATCGACGCCAAGGCGTATCTGGAGCGCTGCGGAATGCACTTTGCCCGGAACCCGGACGGGAGCTATATGGGCTATCGCGCCTGCTTTTCCAGCAGGGCCCGGTCGCATGTGGTGAAGGATCATTTTCAGCCCATCATGCTGACGCTGCTCCGGCAGGCGGCGCGGAAGGAGCTCCAGATACAGGAGGATGCCACGGTGACGGACCTGATCGTGGATCACGGCGTCTGCCTGGGGGCGTTTATGCTGCGGGAGGGGGAGCTGACCCCCATTCTGGCCGGCAGCGTGATTTTGGCTGCCGGCGGCGGCAGCACCCTGTTCCGGCATCATCTCTATCCGGAGTTCATCACCGGCGACGGCTATGCAATGGCGTGGCGGGCCGGCGCCTGCCTGCAAAACCTGGAGTTTCTCCAGACGGGGATCGGCCTGGCGTGGCCGCAGCCCAATCTGTTCGGCAATCAGCTCTGGCAGGCGGCGCCCAGATTGACCAACGGAGACGGGGAGCGGTTCATTGAACGGTATACCGGCGGGAAGGCCTCCGAAGCGCAGGTCCTCCGGGCCAAGGGCGGGCATTTCCCGTTCAGCACCCGGGATGTTTCCCAATATCTGGAGATCGCCGTTCAGACAGAGATCCGCAGCGGGGTGCCGACGCCCCGGGGAAACGTCTACCTGGATTTCCTGGAGACGGACTTTCAGAGGCTGTTCCGCGAAAACCCGGGGTTCCAATCCGTTTGGCAGCTGACCTATGACCGCTTCCGGAGCCTCGGCGTGGACCTCTATCGGGAGAGAATCGAAGTTGCCTGTTTTGCGCACGCCGTCAACGGCGGCGTGCTGATCGACGAGCGCGGGGCCACCAGCCTGCCGGGCCTCTATGCGGCCGGTGAGATCGCCGCTGGGCCCCATGGCGCGGACCGGCTGGGCGGCAACATGTCCCTGACCTGCATGGTCTTTGGCCGCAGGGCGGGGGTCTTTGCCGCCGACTTTGCCCGCCATGCCGAGCGGAAAGGCCTGGATGAGGCAGTGCTGAGCGAGGAGGTGCGGCGCCTCCGGGGATTTGGACGGCTGTCCGCTGCACGGTACCGGCAGATCCTGGGGGAGGTGCAGACCGCTGCGGACCAAAACCTCCTGATCGTCCGGAATCAGGACGGCCTGCGGACGTTCCGCCGGAGCTGTGCCGGCTGGAAAGAGGCCCTGCGCAGCGGCGATGCGGCGGGGGAGGGGACCCTGGAGGAGCTTCTGGCCCTGGAGAGCCGCATTGTCACCGGCGAACTGCTTGCCGCCGCCGCGGAGGCGCGGAAGGAGAGCCGCGGCAGCCATTACCGCAGCGACTATCCCGCAGGGGACCCCGCCTACGGTCAGCCAAAGCCGTTCTGCAAGGGGCTGTGAGCGGCTGCGGTCAGGCGGACAGTGCTGCTGTGCGTAAAAAATGGCCAGACGGTTACACCGTCTGGTCATTTTTCCGCTGGCATGGGAGGCTTTACCGGAAGCACAATCGGGGGCAGGGCCTTGCCGGATGAGCACAAACCGCATAAAATGATCTCGACAGGGTTCGGCGGTTCCGGGGTGGGGCGAGACGTGTGACAGGAGCCGAAGCCGCTGCGGGGGATGGAACCATCCTGAAAGGGACTCGTGGGCGGCTGCGTTTCGCGTGAATGCATCGTGCTTGCCGCGGGGAGACAGTACCGATGTCGTGGAGGGAATTGCGTCATGGCCTGGAAGGAAGATGGATGGGGGATTTCTCACGGAAAAGGGGCAGGGGGGCACTTGCCCGGATGGGAGGACAGCAATGAGGAGAGGAAACGACTGGCGGTCTTTTTTGGCTGGGTGCCTGCTTGTGCTGCTGGTGGGCTGCGCCGCCGGGGCGGAGCAACCGGGGAACGGCTCCGGCTGCCCAGATTCAGCGCAGACGCCGGAGCCTGCGGCGCAGCTGGCGGCCTGCCGGCAGATGGCACAGCGGATTCTGGATGAGACGCGGCTCCACGTGGCGGACGACGACTTTTTGAACATGGGAACAACTGCGTCTTCTACGATTTCAATCGGGACGGACTCTGTGAATTCGCTGCGGCGGAAAACTGTGATGACGGCAGCATCCAAGTCCGGCTTTACTGCGCCGCACCGGACGGCGGTCTGACGGATTGCCTGGGAGCGGATTTCTTCGCGTCCCACAACCCGCTCCCCAACCGGGTTGGCTGGGTCGGAGACGGCGTTACCTACTGGAATAAGATGCGCTATCAGGACGGGGAGGATCTGGTGCTGCACTATGGGAATGACGGTGATGACGCATACCGGCTCTTTTCCTTCGAGGATGGCCGCTGGGTGCTGCGCCACACCGTCTCCGGCTACAACGGACAGGGGGAGCCGGAGACCAGCCGGTGCGATCTGGACGGTTCCCCCATGGACAAGGACGCCCAGCGGGCGTTTTTTGCCTGCCTGCCGGAATGGCTGGGCTATCCGGAGGATGCCGAGGCGATGACGTTACAGGCATTCCTGGGCCGTCCGGCGGAGCCGCCGCCAAATGACTGAGGCCGCCCCGTATGGGGCGGCCTCTGACGCACCCCCGTTTCCGGGGGCCGGGAGAGCGGCTCAGGACTCCGATTCCTGGAGGCGCTTGTACTCCGTGATGTCGGTGCAGTTGATCAGGTAGGCGTCGCACTCCTCCCACTTCATCGGGGAGTACCGCACCCGGGTCCAGACATCGTACTGGGGATTGTACACCTCCGTGGCCCCGGACAGCGGGCAGGTCTCACAGGGGAGGTCCCGGCCGAAAAACGCCCTGTGGCAGGTGTCCCCAATTTTGGCGGAGGGGTCCAGGAGGAGGGTCTTCTGGTTCAGGTACAGCAGCTGGTAGTTGTCCTGCCGGATGGCGTAGATGTAGGCGTCCTGCAGGTCCAGGATGGTGTTGAGCTGGACCATGATCTGCTGGTTGCGGTCCGCCTCCCGCTTTTTCAGGAGGAAGGTGGTCAGCAGCTGGGCCACCAGGGAGAGCAGCCCGATCTCCTCCTTGTTCCACATCCGCAGGCCCGTGCACTCGTCAAATCCGATGAAGCCGCAGAATTCCTTCCCGTTGTACAGGGCGCACTGGAGGGTGGAGCAAATGCCCTGCATCTCAAACAGGGCGGCCTGGGCGGGGGAGAGGGTGTGGATGTCCCGGCAGTAAAAGACGGCGTGATCCCGGAACAGCTCCTGGTACCCCTTCACCGCGTCATAGGGAAAATGCTGGAAAAACTGCTTCTGGGGCGAGATGCCCTCGTTGCACCACTCGTAAGTATTGTCGGTATACGCCCCGCCGGGGGCGTTTTCAAAGACGTAGGCCCGGCTGACATCGAAGCGCCTGCCCACGATTTCCAGAATCGCCTCCACGGCGCAGTCGATATCGTGGGTGTCGTAGAGGGTTTGAAACACATAGTTGACCAGGTCGCCGGATTTCCCATCCGCGCTCTTGTCGGAATCAATGGCCGCGCCCAGGGAGGAGTAGCCGATCCGGTCCACCGTCTCCATGCTCTTTGCGTCGAACCGGGCGTACTGGTTTTTCCCCTGGCTCTTGGCCTGGTACAGCGCCAGGTCGGCACAGTGGTACAGCGTCTGGTAGTCCCGGCCGTCCCAGGGATAGAGGGAGAAGCCGATGCTGCAGGTGACCTCCACGGGCTGCTTTTCCCCCTGGAACAGGTGCTGGAAGAGGTTCAGGAGCTTGACGGCCTTCTCCTCGGCCACCTGGATGGAGGGGATGTCCTTGAGAAAGACGGCGAATTCGTCCCCGCCGATCCGGCCGATCACGTCGGATTTCCGGGTCAGCTTCTTCATGCCCGCCGCCAGCTCGACCAGGACCGCGTCCCCGAACAAATGCCCCTGGCGGTCGTTCACCTGCTTGAAATCGTCCACATCGATGATGAACATGGCGCAGACCGTCTTCGGCGCCCCCGCCAGGTACGACTCCGCCCGCCGTTGGATCTCGGTGTGGTTGTAGAGCCCCGTCAGGGCGTCCAGCTCTGCCCGGCGGCGCAGGTCCTCCATCATCCGCTTCTCCTCGTCGATGTCGGAGATGGTCCCCACCGCGCGGAGCGGCGTCTTATCGGCGCTGTACTGGGTGGCGGCCCGGATGCGGCACCAGATGTACTGCTCCTTGGCGTTGCAGATGCGGACATCCAGAACCGAATTCGGCACGCCCTTTTTGGTCTCCTCCAGGAGCTCGGCCATGGGGTCCACGTCGTCGGGGTGGAAATGGCGCAAAAGCTCCCGCTTGGGCAGGCTGCCGTCGTAGTGGGGCGCATAGCCGAACTTCTCCAGCCAGTTGGGGGAGAAGGAGATGGTGTCCGCGGCAAAATCCCACTCAAAAATGATGTCCGAGGACTGGTTCATGATGATCTCCAGGTGCTCCAGGGACAGCCGCAGCTTCTCCTGGGCGTCCCGCACCTCCGTGAGGTCCAGGAAAATGCAGAAAAAGCGCTCCTCCCGCCCGTCTCCGAACAGTTTGGCGCTGCTGGCGGTCCACTTGTAGCCGCCGTCCTTGCAGAGCACCCGGTAGCTCAGGGAGAGCCGGTCGCCCTTGTTCAGCTGCCGGCCGATTTCAAGGAGGAAGTTCTGCCGGTCCGACGGGTGGATCAGCGCGAGGAACTGGTTTTGAAACTGGGATGCCAGCTCCTCCCGGGTGAATCCGAACATGCTGAGAAACCCCTCGTTGACGCCGACAATGGTGTACTGGCCGTCGTTTTTGCACTGCATGACCCCGCCGGGAATGAGGTCCAGCAGGGCCTCGCCCTCCGGGCTGAGCCCATCCAACAGTCTTTGCACGATGATCCCCCTTACGATGCGGCGGCCGGGGGGCCTCTGGGGCGCCCGGGCCGTCTTGGTTTGGAAAGAAATGAGCCCCTGCCCGCTCCTGCGGCGCCGTGTTCCGGGGCCTGGGCGCGGCGGCGGCTTGGAAAGGCGCTGCCCGCGGCGCCCCGCAAATGCGGAGATGCGCCCGGAGACTGCCTCGCTGCCTGTAGATAACATTCAGTATAGCAAATGTCTGGGCAAATAGCAACTGTTTGACCGGCGCAGGAGGAGATTGGCAGGGCCGTGCCGGTCCGGCGGCGGAAACACCGGGCAGAAACCATCTGCCGGGACTTGCACAATGGCGCCGCGTGTGTTACGATACAAATAAAGATAAAATATTAAAATTGTTTTTATTGGAGAGGGGAGGCGTGACCGTGCCGAAAATTGCGTACTCCGGGGAGGAGCGGGAGCAGATTCGGGAGGCGCTGATCGCCGTGGGGCTGGAGCTGTTTGTAAAGCAGGGCGTTCAGCACACCACCGTCCAGCAAATCTACACCCGCGTCGGCATCTCCCGCACCTTTTTCTACACCTTTTTTCCCGCCAAGGAGGACCTGGTGGTGCAGGCGTTTTACCGGCAGCGGCCGCATATCGTGGCCCACGCCCGGGAGCTGATGGAGGACCCGGCCCTGAGCTGGCGGGACGGGGTCCGGCAGTTTCTGTACGACTTCTGCCACACCGAAGGGAACCGCTTCGCCATTTTGACCGTGGAGGAGCAGCAGGAGCTGTTTCGGCACCTGTCGCCGGACAAGCACCGGGCCTTGCAGGAGACGCAGTTTACCTTTTTCGCCAGCATTTTGGAAATTTTCGGCATTCCAGCAGAGGCGCACACCGCGAAATTTCTGTGCAACCTGCTGTTGTCGGTGGTAATCGTCCGCAAGGCGATTCCCAACACCCTGCCCTTCCTCTTTCCAGAGGCGGCGGACGAGATGGCGGCCTTTCAGTTGAACGCCCTGTTGGACCATATGGAGGCGCTGCGCCGCGGACAGGACGGCGCCCCCCTTTCCGAAAAACCCCCTTGCGCTCCGGCGCGGGTTTCGGCATCCTTTAATCCCACAAAAACATAAAAGCCATTCATAAAGACGAGGAGGAACCAACCATGGGAATTTTCAGCAAGCTGTTCAAGGGACCGGAGGTGGACCTGGCCAAGAGCGAGGCCAACCGCCAGAAGATGCGGGCGCTCTTTGACCAGGTGGTGGAGGACGGCGGCGCCTACCGGCTGGTATACGGCTATACGGAGGACGTGGGCCGCTTCAACTACGGGCTGGTCCACGGCAGCAAGACCAAAATCGGCAACCTGATCGTGGGCTGGAACGAGCAGAGCGAGACCATCGCCGTGGTGCCCACCGTGCCGGATCTCTCCGGCTGCGGCGACCCCGCGTATTACCGCCGTTCGGACATCCACAAGGCCTACCGCAACAAGTACCCTACCGACGCCTTCATCATCTACCCGGACCGGAGGGGCTACATCGGCATCAACCTCTGCGACTGGCTGGAGGACGAGAGCCTGTACGTCTATGTCTCCCAGGAGGAAGAGGTCCGGGCGTTTACCGATTTCTTTATGAATCATTTTCAGACCAAGTAGGGAGGAAGAAAATGCCCTGGGGAGAGATCGGCGTGGTGCTGGTGGTCCTGGCCGTGGTTTTCATCGCTGGCCACGCCTGGTTTCATCTGGTGGAGGGGGCGCTGGGCGGCCTGAAGGGGCTGTTCTTCCGGAAAAAGGAGCTGCCCCCGTGGCATTCCCTCCCGCCGGATTGGGAGAAAAAGGAGGAACGGCATGATTGACATGGAGGAAATGATGCGGCGGGCCCAAGAGGCCAGCGAGGCCGCGTCCCGGCAGCTGAATGAGTCCATAGAAAAGAGCCGGAAAATCGCCGAACGGGCGCAGGCGGACGCCGAAAAAGCGGCGGAGGAGAGGGCCGCCCGGCAGCGGGAGGCCCGGGCTGCCGAACAGGACGCCGCCAACCGGCAGCGGCAGGTGGAGATTCTGGGGCAGATGTTCCGCCCGGAGGACATGGCCCAGACGGCGGACACCGGGGCGATGATCCAGCAGATGGTGGACGAAAAGGTGGCCGAGGCTGCCGCCCTGGGGGCGGAGGGCATGATGGGCCAGCTCTTCGGCGAGGACATGGGAGTGATCGCCGCCGCGCTGGAGACCCTGGCGATGGAGGACGGCGGCGACGAGGACGACGAGGGGGAAGCGCTGGACCTGGCGCTGGAGGAGGAGCTCTATGGGATTTTGGAGGAGAAGCTCCGGCAGGTGGAGGCGCTTCCCGAGTCGGAACCGGTCCCCTATGCCAGGGACGATCCCCGCTGGGGGCGGTTCGGCATCCTGCTCTCCGGCATCATCTCCAGCCTGAACGACCACCGGCTGGACGGCATGGACGTGGAGGAGCACATTCCGGTGATGGAGCAGCAGATCGTCTCCCTGGTGCGCCGTACCTGGGGCATCAACGGGAGAGGCGAGTTGCTGGACACCATCCGCGACCTCGCCCGGGAGGGCTATGCCCTGCGCTACCGGATGTACTGCGAGGCGGCCTCCCCGGAGGCGCTGATCGACGAAACCGGCGATGACGAGACGCGGGAAGCGGTCTGCCGCGGCTGGCGGTTCGTGCAGCATTACAAAGCGCACTTCGGGCCGGGCTTTTTGACCGGCTGGGATGTAGGCCGGGCGGCCATGCTGGCCCGGTGGGGCTGCTACCTGGGCTGGCTCACCGAGGGCGAGGCCGTGGGCATCCTGTGGGATCTCGCCCGGCGGGCGGCGGAGGAGCTGCACAGCTGGCGGGAGTTCGCCCAGTCCTACCTGTTCGGCGGATTGCTGTGGAAGCTGCTGTGCGGCGACGGCGCGGCGGAGAGCTACCTGGGCTTTTTGGCGGACGCCGCCACCGACCTGCTGACCGGGCGGGCGGCGGAGGGCGAGGGCCAGTGGCGGGACTGCCCGTGGCCCGCCGCCCGGACCATCGGCTTTCAGGCGTAGCGGCCCGGCAGGGGGGCGAGCGCCCGACCTGGCAGGAGATTTATGCTGCCCCGCCGGTAGGGGAACGCCGCCCGGCGGCGCGGCCTGCCCGACAGGGAGGGTGTCTGTGCCCCGGGCGCTGTTCCGCTCTGGCGGGCCGCCCCATTGCGTCTTCCCCTCTCGTGCCGCTCTCTGGCACCATGTCTTTTGCAGCGTCCTATTTTATGGCATCGCATTTGGAACATCCCCTTTCGCGCTGCTTGTTTGCACGGCGATCCTCTTGTGCCGTATCTTCCAGAGTGCCCCTCCCATGGCGCGCCTTCCGCAGCGTTCTTTCGGCGGCGCCCCTTTCGCGGTGCGCTTCCCACGGCGTTCTTTCGGCGGCGCCCCTTTTTGCGGCATTTCCTTTCCGAGTACCCCTTTCACGCCGCTTCCGGCGCGCAGGAGAGCGCGCACAAAACACCGCCGGTCCTTGATAGGACCGGCGGTGTTTTGTGTGGTTGGCGTCTGGGTCTCAGGCGGCGGGCTCCTCCTCCGCAGGGGGCTCCTCGGCGTACTCGAAGAAGGTGATGCTCAGGCGGGTGGAGACCGGGCCCCGGGTGATGTCCTCCGCCTGGTTCCCGTCGGCGCAGGAGAGGGACAGGGCGGTGATCTCGCAGCGGTAGGGGACGTCGTACAGGGTCTGGACAATGGCCTTGGCGCCCTCGTAGCTGCCGGAGGTGAAGGTCATGTCGATGGACCGCCGGGCGATGTTCCCCTCGAAGGCCACGGGGGTGAAGACCAGATTGTAGCTGGACGCGGCGGACAGGGCGCCGTTGAGCAGGCGCACCACGTTTTGGGTGTTGTCGTAGTCGGGGACCTGGGAGAGGTGGTCGCTGCGCTCCAGATTGTCCAGGGCCTCCTGCATCTGGCGGAGCTGGATGGCCCGGGTCTCCTCAATGAGAATCGCGCTCTCCGCCTCGGCCTGGCGCAGGGTGGCGTCGGCAATGGCGTCGGTCACCGGCTGAAAGACCAGCACGAAGTAGCCGCACACCAGCAGCAGTACCGCCAGAATCAGCAGCAGCGCCTTCTCCCGGGTGGTGAATTTCCGGTTCATCACGGCGCGTCGCCCCCTTCCGCCGCCTGCGCCGATTGCAGGGTGATGGTCATGTTGACGCTGGTGCCGGAGGCGGACTCGTTCCGCCCGCCGGCATCGGCGGTGTAGATGTCCACCGAGGAGACCAGGGGGCTCTGGTAGAGCCTGGCCAGAATGCCGGAGGCCCGGCTGAGGTCCGTGCCGGTGAGCTGAACCTGGATCACCGTGCCGGAGAAGTCCAGGGAGGAGATGCCCGCGTCCGGCAGCAGGCAGGACTCCATGAGGGCCAGCACCTCCATGCAGGTGGCGGGGGCCTCGGAGGAGGCGGTGAGCTGGGCGGAGAAATACCGGGCGTACTCGGTGCGCACCGCGTCGTAGGCGGTGGTCTCCCGCTGGAGGGAGGAGAGGCGCTGCTGGGCGTCGGCGGCGTCGCGCTCGGCCTGGGCGGCGGCGTTCAGCCGGTCCACCACGGCAAATTTGGTGAGCAGCAGAATCAGGAGAATCACCGCCGCCAGACCCGCCGCCAGGCGGGAGGGCGGGTAGGGGGACTTCTCCTTCATCATCAGGTTGAGGGTGGTTTTAGAGGGGTAGGGCTTCTGTCTCCATGTCATGGCGTCCGTCCCTCCCTTACTGCTGCGCCGCGCCGATGGCGGCGGGGCACAGGTCGGCCTGCTCCGCCCCGGCCCCGGACAGGGCCAGCAGGTCGGAGATGGGGTGCAGCTCCATGGAGAGGGTCTCCGAGAGCTGCTCCACCAGGGGGGCGATGCGGCTTCCGCCGCCGCACAGCCACGCGGTGTCCAGTTGGCTGCCCGGGTTGCTGTAGCGGTAGAAGTTGATGCCCCGCATCAGGTCCACGGCCATGGCCCGGTACTGATCCCGGCAGGCCTGGAGCTCCAGCTCCCCCTCCCGGTTGGCCACCTTTCTGGCCCGGGCGATGTGGACGTCCACATGGAAGGCGTCGGCAATGGCGTTGTCCAATTGGATGCCGCCGAACTCGATCACCCGGGACACCTCGAACCGCAGCCCGGTGAAGATGTACACCCGGGTGGCGCTGTGGCCCAGGTCGATGATGCAGTACTCCCGCTCCTCCTGGGGGTTGGCCTCCTGGCAGCGGCGGAGGAGGTTGACGTAGGCCAGCTCCGTGGGGAGGGCCGTGACCAGCTTCAGCCCGGCCCAGCGGCAGATGTCCCGGTAGCTGTGGATGACGGTTTTCAAAGCGGCGGCGGCCATCAACTCCATCTGCGCGGGCTTGCCGGCCTCGTCCCGCTCCATCCGGAGCACGGCGTAGTCGTAAAAGTACTTGTCCTTCTCCTCGGTGATGTAGTCCCGGAACTCGTAGGGCAGGTTGAGCTGCAACTGTTCCACGGTCATGGCGGGGAGGAGGGTGCGCCGGGCGAAGGCCTGGGAGGCGGGGAGGACCAGGGCGCAGCGGCGGGCGGACAGGCGGTGCTTTTTCACCGTCTCCTTCAGGAAGGCGGCCATGGCCTCCGGGGAGACCACGCGGCCGTCCCGCACCAGCTGGTCGGGCAGAGGCTCCGACACCAGGCGCTGCACGGCGCCTCCGCCGCACAGCGCCAGCTTCAGCTCGCAGCTGCCGATATCAATGCCGATGGTGGTTTTACTCATGGGAGGAACCAACCCTTTCTGTTTGGGATGGAGGCGGCCCGGGGGCGGCTCAGTAGAACAGGGAGAGATACCACGCCAGCACCGGCCGGCCGAAGAGCATGGTCAGCCACGCGGCCCCGGCCAGGGCGGGGGCAAAGGGGAAGGGGACGCCGGGGCGGGCGCGGACCAGCACAAAGCCCAGAACCAGCCCCAGCAGGCAGGCGAGAATCAGCAGCAGCAGATTCTGCTGCCAGGGGAAGGAGAGGCCGATGGCGAACAGCAGCTTCAAATCGCCGCCGCCCATGGTCTCCCGGCCCAGCAGTTTGTCCGCCGCCAGCACCAGGGCCAGCAGGGGCAGGGAGACGGCCAGGGCGTTTCCCACGCTCCGGGCCAGGGCGAGATACCAGGGCCCGGCCGCGTCCGGCAGGAGCAGGAGGGAGCAGAGCCCCGCCGCCAGCACCAGGGAGTCGGGGAGGAGCTGGGTGTCCAGGTCCACCAGGGACAGCGCCAGCAGCACGGAGGCCAGGGCCCCGTAGCCCAGAGCGGTCCAGCTCAGGCCGTACCGGGCCAGGAGGGACACATACGCCAGGGCGGCGGTCAGCTCCACGGCGGGGTAGCGGGGGGAGATTTTCTCGCCGCAGTAGCGGCACCGGCCCCGGAGAGACAGCCAGGACACCAGGGGCACCAGGTCCCGGGGGGCCAGGGGGCGGCCGCACCGGGCGCAGTGGCTGCGGCCGCGGGAGACGGATTCGCCGTTTGCCAGCCGCCAAGCCAGGCAGTTGAGAAAGCTGCCCATCACCAGCCCCAGCAGGGCGGTGAGGCAGTAGCAGTAAACCGTCAGGGCGGGGGTGAGATACAGCATGGGACAGTCCTTTCCGGCGGGAGGCGATGGGCGTCCCGCGGGGATTCCGGCGGGCGGTGCCGCGGGGCGGTCCGGAGGCAGGGGAAGACGGTCCGGGACGGGCCGCCTTCCCCCGCTTCCGCGGGGGAAAACGGAAAATTCAATAAAGATGGACTATCAGGTGCCTGAAGGTCCAGTGGTTGTAATTGTTACATCGTTATCAACCTTAAACGACCCAGCCTTCTCAATTGAAATTGTACCGCCAGCACCGCCTGAATACTTAACGTTAGTTTTCCGATCCGTTGCAATTCCGGCTTTGTCCACGATATCAGACAATGCAATTGTTATCTTCGGATCGCCACTGCCGAAATCCTGATCGGTCATTTTATCAAGTAGCAACTCAGCATACGCGGCGCGGACATTGGCCAGGTCCCTGGCATTATTGGCCTTTTCCAATGCACTTCCGAAGACGGGGATGGAGACGGCCACCAGGACGCCGATGATGGCCACCACCACCAGCAGCTCCGCCAGGGTAAAGCCCTTTTTATTCTTGCGGATCTTTGTCATGAGCTTGTTCATAGATGTATTCCTCCTAAAAATTGAACTTTATTTTTACCGGACACAGAAGCCGTCCGGGCAAAACCATATCAGGCCATGTTGTCGTACATGGTGAACATGGGCAGGTACAGGGCGATGACGATGATGCCGATGATGATGCCCATCACCACGGTGATGGCGGGCTGAAGCATACTGAGTGCCCGCTGGGAGGCCACCTCCACCTCGCTGTCGTAATAGGCGCCGATGGTGGTGAGGGTCTCCTCCAGAGAGCCGGTCTCCTCGCCCACGGCGGTCATCTCGCACAGCAGCTCCGGAAAGCAGCCGCACTCCCGCAGGCAGGCGCCCAGGCGCCGCCCCTCCTCCAGGGCGGGGACCAGCAGGGCCAGGCGGCTGCCCAGCCACAGGCTGTCCAGCACCCGGGCGGTGGTCTGCACCGCCTGCACCATGGGCAATCCCGAGGTGAGCAGGGTGGAGAGGGTGTTGGCCAGCTGGCTGGCGCCCTTCATCTCCGCCACTCGGCCCAGGGCCGGAAGCCGCAGTTGGAGCCGGGAGAGGCGCAGCCCGCCCTGCTCCGTGTCGTTGTAGAAGCGGAAGGCCAGGATGAACGCCACCACCGCCAGGAAGATCTGCCACCAGTGGCCCGCCAGGAAGCCGGACACGGCCATCAGCCCCAGGGTGAGGGCTGGGAGCTGGGCGTTCATGGACTCGAACAAGTCGGCGAACACCGGCATGACGAACACCATGATGATGCCCACCACCAGGGCCGCCAGCACGGAGAGAAAGATGGGGTAGATCATGGCGGAGCGGACCCGGGCCTTCACCTTGGCGGACTTGTCGTAATACGTAAACAGCTTTTGGAAGCTGGCCTCCAGGGAGCCGGACTCCTCTCCGGCCCGGATGGTCTCGATGAAGGTGGAGGGCAGCATTTTGCCGCCCTTGTTCTCAAAGCTCTGGGCCAGGCCGTAGCCCGCGGAGACGTCCTCCGCCACCTGGGAGAGGAGCTTTTTCACGTTCCGGTCCGCGGTTTGCCCCTCGATCAGCTTCACCGCCCGGACCACCGGCAGTCCGGCGGTGAGGATGATGGCGAACTGAGAGCACAGCAGGGCCAGGGCCTTGTGGGGGACCTTGGGCGGGCCGAACAGGTCGTCGGACGTGCGGGGCAGGTCCGCCACCTGGGTGATGGAGGTGACGAGGGAGCAGGTCTCCCGGATGCGGTCCACCGCCTCAAACTCGTCGTAGGCCTGGATGACCCCGTGGACGGGGCCGCCGTCCCGGGAGACGGCCTTATACTTAAAGGTAGGCATGGGAAGCAGCCCCTTTCCTGTGAAATTCCGCTTTTCCCCAGGGGAAAAGCGGATGCCCGTGCGGGCATCCGAATGAGGCCTGCCGCCTCAGAGCCGTCAGAAGGGGCAGGCGCGCTTCACATACTCCGGGTCCCAGGCGGCCTCCCGGGCCGCGGCGGCGGAGATGGCGCGGGACTGCACCAGCCGGATCAGGGCGTTGTCCATGGTGATGGAGCCGTCCTTGGCGGAGGTGGCCACCGCGTTGGCGATCTGGGGGGTCTTGCCCTCCCGGATGAGATTGCGGATGGCGGCGTTGACCATCATCAGTTCGCAGGCCAGCACCCGCCCCTGGCCGTCCGCCCGGGGGAGGAGCTGTTGGCTGAGCACCGCCCGCAGCGTCATGGACAACTGCATCCGAATCTGCTGCTGGCGCCCCTCGGGAAAGACGGACACCATGCGGTCGATGGAGTCGGCGGCGGAGTTGGTGTGCAGCGTGGCCAGGACCAGATGGCCCGTCTCCGCCGCCGTGAGGGCGGTTTCGATGGTGTCCAGGTCCCGCATCTCGCCGATGAGCAGAATGTCCGGGTCCTCCCGCAGGGCGGCCCGCAGGCCCACGGCGTAGCTCTCCGTGTCCCGGCCGATCTCCCGCTGGTTGATGACGCAGCGGCGGGGGGTGTGGAGGTACTCAATGGGGTCCTCCAGGGTAATCAGGTGGCCCGCCCGGGTGCGGTTGATCTCGTCCAGCATGGAGGCCAGGGTGGTGGACTTGCCGGAGCCGGTTTCCCCGGTGACCAGGAGGATGCCCCGGCGCAGGGAGGTGAGCTCCAGCGCGGCGGGGGGCAGGCCCAGGGTGGCCAGCGGGGGGATTTGGTCGCTGAGCAGCCGCACGGCGGCGGACAGGTGGCCCTGGGCGCGGTAGAGGTTGACGCGCACCCGGACGCCGGAGAGGGTGCGGGACAGGTCCAGCTCGCCCCGGGCGGGCAGCTCCCGCCCCTCGGCCAGCTCGCCGCCCAGGCGGAGGCACTCCTCGCCGGACAGGGGGGCGGCGCCCTCCAGCGGGAGGAGGGCGCCGCTGCACCGCACCATCGGGGGCAGGCCGCACACCAGATGGAGGTCGGACGCCCCCAGCTCCGCGGCCCGGGCGATCAATTCTGCAATCATGGAAGTCCCTCCTAAAGGTCCGCCGAGTTGATGGCGCGGCGGGCCTCCTCCAGTGTGGTGACGCCCTCCAGCACCAGCCGGCGGCAGTTGTCGGCCAGGGAGACAAAGTTGGCCTTCCCCAGCAGCTGCTGGAGAAGGTCGCGGTCCGCGCCCCCGGTGATGGCCCGGCGGAGCTGGCGGTCCATGGTCAGGATTTCAAATACGCCGGTGCGCCCCCGGTAGCCGGTGTGGAAGCAGGAGGGGCAGCCCGCGCCCCGGTAGAACGTCTGGCCGGCGGCATGGTCCAGGCCCAGCTCCTCCAGCTCCCCGGGGCCGGGGGTGTACTCCTGGCGGCAGTGGGGGCAGATGCGCCGCACCAGCCGCTGGGAGATGATGCCCCGCAGGGCGGCGGCGATCAGATACGGCTCCACGCCGATGTCCAGCAGCCGGTCCACCGCGGCGGCGGCGCTGCTGGTATGTATGGTGGAGAGCACCAGGTGGCCGGTGATGGCGGCCCGCATGGCGATGGAGGCGGTCTCGCCGTCCCGGATTTCGCCCACGCCGATGATGTCCGGGTCCTGGCGCAGGATGGCCCGCAGGCCGCCGGAGAAGGTCATGCCCGTCTTTTCGTTGATCTGTACCTGGTTGATGCCGTCCAGGTGGTATTCCACCGGGTCCTCCAGCGTGACCAGGTTGACCTGCTCGGTGTTCAGCTCCCGCAGCATGGTGTACATGGTGGAGGACTTGCCCGAGCCGGTGGGGCCCACGATCAGCACCACCCCGGACTGGGTGTGGACCAGGGCCTCGTACTTCTCCAAATCGCCGCCGGTGAGGCCGATGGCCTTCTTGTCCAGCAGCTGGGCATTTTTATCCAGCAGGCGGATGACCAGCTTCTCCCCGTGGATGGTGGGCAGGGTGGACATCCGCAGGTCCACGTCGGTGTGCTTGACCTGGACGTTGGCCCGGCCGTCCTGGGGGACCTTGCGCTCGGCAATGTCCATGCCGCCCATGACCTTCAGCCGGGAGATCACGGAGGCCTGCAAGTCCTTGGGCACGGTGAGGACGTTGCGCATCATGCCGTCGATGCGCATCCGGACCCGCAGCTCGTCCTCGTGGGGCTCCAGGTGGATGTCGCTGGCCTGTTCGGCCACGGCCCGCCCGATGATGGAGTTGACCAGCCGGACGGTGGGGGCGGACTGCACGTCCTCGTCCACCGCGGTGGTGGCGTACACGGACACGCTGTCCCCCGTGGGGCGGGCCTCCCGGCGCATCTCCTCGATGGCCCGGGCGGCGCCCTCGTTGCCGTACAGGGTGATGATGGCCCGGTCCACGGCCTCGGCGGTGGCGATCATGGGCACCACCTTTTTCCGGGTGGCGGTTTTGACCTCCTCGATGGCCATGAAGTTCAGCGGGTCGCTCATGGCCAGGTACAGGGTGTCCCGCTCCGACCGGACGGGAACCACGTTGTATTTTTTGGCGATGTTCTTGGACAGGAGCTGGGCCATGTCCGTGGGGATGACGGCCTTGCTCAGGTCGATGAACTCGATGCCCAGCTGAAGCTCCAGCGCCTCAATGAGCTGCTGCTCGGTGATAAAGCCGCTGTCCACCAGGACGGTGCCCAGGCGTTTTTTGGTGGTGCGCTGGATCGACAGCGCCTGCTCCAGCTGCTCCTGGCTGATGAGGCCGATGTTCAGCAGCAGGTCGCCCAGACGCTTGTAGGTCATGGATATCAAACCCTTTCTGCGCCGGGCGGGGCCGGGCGGTGTGGTGGGGACGGAACGTTGCAAAATGGTATGATCTGGAAGGCAATTTGCGGCCATATCCAGCGATCATCTGTATTATACGCGCTTTCAGAGCGGAAATGCAATACGTAATGTGAATTACGTCGAAAAATCCGTCGAAGCGGCGGACGGAGCGCGGAGGGGCGCGACAAAAATAATTGCAATTTTGACCCGTTGTGTTATCATGAGACAAATGGGAACTGCGGGGCGGGCGACTGCCGCCGCCGGACCTGCTGAAAGGGGGATGCGGCATGGCGAATCAAAGGGCAGCCGGGCGGAGACGCGCCGGCTTCACCGTGGCGGAGCTGCTGCTGGCGCTGGCCATTTTGATGATTTTGATGGCCGTGGCTATCCCCAGCGTGGTGACCATCCGCAACCGGCTGAAGCTCACGGAGCTGGACGCCTGCGCCCGGGAGATTTTCGCCGTGGCGCAGAACCGGATGATCGGCCTGCGAGCCAGCGGGGAGCTGGACCGGCTCAATGCCGAGGGCACGGAGATGCCGGGGCAGCCGGAGGACTTTCCGGAGGGGCCGGAGTGGAAAAAGGGCGATTACGTCTATGTGGAGAAGAATGACACGACCGCCGAACTGCTGCTGCCCCTGGGGTCCATCGACGACGCGGTGCGGAGTGGGTACTATGTGATCGAATACGACAAGACCACGGCCATGGTGTACGGGGTGTTTTACGCCGAGGAGTCGTTTTACGACGGGGATTATCAGACCGCCCCCGGCCTGCGCCTGGACCGGGAGGCGCGGGGGAACTTCCGGCCCCTGATCGGCTACTACGGCGGCTCCCACGTGGACCGGGAGGCCCTGGGGCAGACCGAGGTGCCCAAATTTGAGATCGTCAACAAGGACAAATTGTACATTGAAATTGGGTTGGGTGAGTATTTCGGGACCGCCGTCTCCTATCAGGTAACCCTGGAGGAGATAGGGGGCGACAGTCAGCAGGTGTTTTCCTTTCAGACGGGTGATCCGGGCATTTCTGGGGATTATTACCATATTTTGCTGGACAGCATGGAGAGCGGCCAGCAGTTCCGGGACCTGTGCAAAGGGTTCACCCCCGGCGCCGATTTGAAAGTGACGGTGGAGGCCACCGAGGAGGGAAAACTTCCCGCGTTGGCGGTGAGGCAGGACAACAGCTTGTACGCCGGGTGGTTGTACACGGAAGAGGGGGAGATAGAGGCTATGCAGGTGGCGTATAGCCGCCATCTGCAAAACCTGGATACCAAATTTTCCGGCGTCACATCCGGCATCATGTCCAACATCCCCAAAGTCCTCCAGGCGAAGGACATCACCTGGGGGGAGACGGACGGCGATGCCTGGACCGGGGAGGCGGCGTCCTGGACCTTCCGGCCCATTGAGAACGGCAGCCTGAACCACTATGACGGCGCGGGCAACGAGATCGTCAACCTGCCCGTTCGACAAGAGGGTGACGCGAAGAACCTGGGGCTGTTCGGGACCGTGGCGGGCGGCACCCTGGAGAATATCCGCCTGGCAAATGTGTCTGTGAAGGAGAGAAGCGGCGCCACCACCGCCGGGGCTCTGGCGGGACAGATTTTCGATACCACCGTGAAAAACTGCCAGGCGTATGTCCGGCCTGATGCGCTGAAAGACCCCCGGATCGATCCGCTGGGCCAATACTGTGTGGATGCCTCGGGCGCCGTGGGCGGCCTGGTGGGCATGGCCCTGGATAACAGTGAAATTTCCGCCAGCTCCGCCAGCCTGCTCCTGGTGAAGGGCGCCACCGCCGGCGGGCTGGTGGGCGTTCTGGACGGCAGCTCCGTCTCCGGCTGCTACGCCGACAGCGGTTACCGGAACACCAGGGCCGGCGGAGAGAGCTGGAGCGGCGGCGCGACGGGAATCCAGACGACCGGCGGACTGATCGGCACAGCGGGGAAGAACGCGTCGGTATCCAACAGCTATGCCGCCGGGTATCTGGGCGGGAATCTTGCCGGGGAACTCTCCGGAAGTAAAATGGTGGCGGGCTTTGCCTGCACGCTCTCCGGCAGCGCCACGTACGCCGATTGCTACACCGCTGCCGTCCTCGCCGACGGGGTGAAGGATGCCTACGGCTTTTCCGACGGCGGTACGGTGACCAATGGGTACTACCTCGCTGATGCCGCGGGGCAGGGGGTGGGCATCAACCGAAGCTATTCCGATCTGGTGAAGGTATCTTTCCCGGGGGACGGCTGGAAGGCGGCCACCTCCGAAGACACCACGCCCTATGGCCTGGAACCGGGGACTCCCTATCCCTTCCCGCGGCGGGCGGGCCTGCACCACTACGGCGACTGGCCGGAGGAGCAGCAGGAGTCCGCCCTGGGCGTGGTGTATTTTGAGAGGTATCGGAGCAGCGGGGGGGCGGAGTCCTACGGGTACTTCGACGCCCAGGGGCACTCCACCCTCAAAGGGAACGCCTTTACCATTGTGGAGACCGGCTACGGCGCCCTCTTTGCCGAGCCGGTGGACATCACCCAGTATCTGGCCGGCCCCCGGGAGGACCAGCTCAATACCAACAACAACCACTACCCGAACGCCTTTGAGACCACGGCGCGGGAGGTGGAGGGCGTCGGCTATCTCTATCCCTTTACAGCCGCCGCGCTCCAGGGGATGAGCGGGAACCTGAACACCCACCGGGGCGGAGCGCTGGCCTTTGGAAAGGGAACGCCCCTGTCCTACGGCGGCAGCGAGTGTCTGGACCCGGTATTCTACTACGTGAATCCACACTTTGGCGCCGCCCTGACGACGCTGGAGAAGCGGGCGGTGCTGGGGACCGCTCAGTGGCCGCTGCAGCTCCGCACCCAGGCGCAGATGGCCAAATTGACCGAGCAGACGACGTCCGGCGAGGGCAGTACTTATTGGAAGCAGACCCACGACATCGCCATGACCGGGTGGACCGCCATTGCGCCGCTGGAGTGGGCCTATTACACCATTGACGGCGGCCACAACCGGATCACCGGCCTGACCCAGCCCCTCTTCGACAAGGTGGGGAAAAACTTCGTCCTGGAAAACCTCCATATCCAAAACGCGGAGCTGACGCTCAGCGGCGTTGGACCCTGCGGCATTCTGGCCAATACCAATGAGGGGACCATCAAGACCACCATCGTCTCCAGCTCCGCCATCACCGCCAAAGGCGGGCAGGCGGCGGGCTTTGTGGGCACCAACACGGCGGACGGGCGGATCGAAAGCTCCTACTCCAACGCCGCCGTCCGGGGCCGGGACGCGGCGGGCTTCGCGGTGAAAAACGGCGGCACCATTGCCAACTGCTACGCGCTGCTGGACATCGCGGCCCAGGAGAAGGCCGCCGGATTCCTGCTGGAGCGGTGGGACTACGGCGCGGCCGCGGCCTCCAACTGCTACGCCGCCCTGTCCTCCATCGCCGGACAGACCTGCTACGGCTTTGCCCCGGCGGCGGTCAACAGCGTCACCAACTGCTTCTATCTGGAGCAGAAGGGGCTGTCCGGAGGAGCGGGGCAATCCCGTACCTACGACCAGCTGGCCCAGATGGCTGCGGACGGGTTTGGCAGCGGCTGGACCGCGGCCACGGCGGCCCGCTCCCACCCGGACCGGGAGGACTTGCAGGGAAAGCGCTATCCCTTCCCCCTGCTCACGGCCCTGGACCACTACGGCGACTGGCCCACCAAGGACCTGTCCAACGTGGAGCTGGCCTACTACGAGGTGTATAAAACCGGAGGCGGCGGCTATACGCTGGGGCTGTACAGCGACCGGATGGCAAACCTGAATCAGACGGGGCTGAATACCCTGTCGAACAACGGGACCGTCGTTCAGGACGGGTATGTGCTGCTGTTCCGGAAAGACGACAAGGGCAACACCTCCGGCGGCATCCCCCTCAAGGACCTGGAGGAGTCCATTACGCTGAGCTGGTCCACGGTTACGGACAGCAAGGCGGCGGTGACCGGCGTGGACGGCTTTTCTGAGGACCTGTACTACGGCGAGGAAAAACTGGTGGACTCCAACGGGAAGAGCGCCCTGGTGGAGGTTGGCAAACAGTTGTACCGCCCCCTGTTTCTGCGGGCCAACGTGGTGGTGACCAGTGACGCCGCCCCCGATTTCTACCAGAGCCTGCGGGTTGCCGACGGCAGCGGCGGGGAGCGCACCTTCTGGTACAATCCCCACTTCGCCAAGTCGGCGGTGGGCGTGAACCGGCCGGTGGACACGTCCCGCGGCATCACCGCCTATCTCCGCACGGAGCGGCACTTTGCCGCCCTCTCCCGCAGAACCGCCTACTGGAAGAGCAATCTCACTTACTGCCAGGAGCGGAGCCTGATCATGGGCACCAACAATCCGTACACAAAGATGTATTTCGGCCTCGACCTCACCAGTCAGGCCAACGCCGCATACCGCAGCGACCCCTACCGCATCGGCAACGACACCATCGCCTTCCAGGCCGTCTATGACGGACAGGGCTTCGTCCTGGACCTGGCGGGAAAGACCTACACGGTGGACGCCAGCGGTCACATGGGCGTGTTTGGCCGGGTGAACGGCGGGACCATCAAGGACCTGACGGTGCGGCATGTGACGGCGGCTCCGGCGGACAACAACCAGAACAACAGCGGCGCCGCCCGGGTGGGCGGCCTGATCGGCAGCCTGGAGAGCGGCACGGTGCAGCATGTGACGGTGGAGTCCCCGACGGTCACCGGCAACAACCTGGTGGGCGGCGCCATTGGCCGGATGGGCGGCGGCACCGTCACGGACCTGACCGTGATCTCCGCCAAGGTCACCGGCGGACGGCTGGTGGGCGGCGTCATCGGACAGCTCAACAATGAGAAGAGCCTCTCCCTGGAGAACATCACCGCCAGGGGCGGCACCACCGTCAGCACCGGGAGCATCCAGGTGGCCATGAACAACAACAACCGGGAGGTGGGCTTCGGCACCGGCGGCTTTGCCGGGGCCTGTGTCAGCCAGAAGACGGAGGGCGTCTCCCTGCGCAGCATCACGGTGGAGAACGCCCAGGTGACGGTGGGGACCCTGCACAACACCAGCGACGGCGGCGCCCGTCACGGCGGCGCGGCTTTCCTGGGCAACCTCTATGTCGCCCGGGCCGGACAGGCGCCGGAGATCGGCGGGGTGACCCTGCACGACTGCACCCTGACGGCGGCGAGCGCCTCCGGGGCGGAGAGCGCCTACGGATTGCTGCTGGGCCGGGTGAAGAGCGGCCGCGCCCTGGCGCTGGACCAGGCGGTGCAGAAGGTGTCCGGCTGCAAGCTGGCGTACGAAAACGCCGTCAACGCCGACCTGGGGGGCTACCTCGGCAGCCTCACCGGCAGCGACGGCGTGGCGGACAACAGCAAGCTGGTGCTCACCCTGGGCGGCGGAAACTGGACGGGGCTCTCCATGACGTGTCAAAACCAGGCGGTCCTGGGCGGCTTCATCGGCCGCACGGGGGCCAACACCGTCCTGCGGGGCGGCGGGCTCACCCTGGACGGCGCCGTTGTCAACGGCAGCGGCGGCGCGGCGGGCGGCTTTGCCGGCCACGTGGGCGGCATCCTCTCCGACGTCTCGGTGCGGGCCCCCCAGGTGTCCGGCAGCGGGGACGTGGGCGGTCTGGCGGGCCGGGTGGACGGCGGCGAGCTGACGGCGTGCGACGTGCGCACCTCCGGCGGCGCGGCGCAGGTGTCCGGCGGGTCCGGCAGCACCGGCGGCTTCGTGGGCCGGGTGGAGGGCAGCGGCTCGGTGGTGACCCACTGCTTTGCCGCCATTCCGGTGAGCGGAACGGGCGGCGACACCGGCGGCTTCGCCGGTACGGCGGTGGCCTGCCGGGTGGAGGAGTGCTACGCCTCCGGACCGGTGAGCGGTGGCGCCGTGGGCAATACCGGCGGCTTTGCCGGAAGGACCTCCCGGGACACGGCGGGCACCATCCCCCTGATCGTGTCCTGCTACGCCTCCGGAGCGGTGGACGTGGCCGGGCCGGGTGCCTATGCCGGAGGGTTTGCGGGCCGCTCGCAGGCGGGCACCATCCTCTCCTGCTACTCCGTGGGGAATGTGACCGTACAGCAACAATGGACCCCGACGGGAGACTGCATCGGCGGCTTCCTGGGGTACGGCGACGGCATGACCCGGGAGGACGAGGCGGAGAATCCGGACCGGGACGCCCTGGTGGCCATGGTCACCTTCTACAACGTGCTCCAGACCACCAAGGTGGTCAACCGCCTCAGCACCGCCACCGGCGGCGCCAGCATGGGCGTTCTTCTGAACCCGGGGGAGGCCTACGATCAAAACGGAAAGCTGGTCAACGCCCAGTTCGACACCACCGACTGCAAAAACGTCATTGAGTACCTAAAGACCAGCACCATTCAGATCGACTCCAACGTGGACGGCGAGCCGAAAAGGGTACAGGGCACGTGGGACAAAAACGGCGTGCTGCAATCCAACGGCTCCGTCACCTGGAACGTGGTCCAGACCATGAAAAACTACCCGGAGCTGCAAAACGGCACCTGGATGGCGCAGCGGGAGTGGCTGACCATCAATGGGAAGGCGGCATGGTACATTGTGGTATACTGGTGCCTGAAAGACCTGGATACGTTGACGGCAGACACCGTGGAGGCGTACCGCTACGTCAGCGCGGAGCAGAGCTACTATTCTGTGGATCTCAAGGTCGAGACGGTCAGCTCTGCCAACTATGGATACCCGGTGTACAAGCGCCTGGTCCTCCCGAAGGACGCATCCTTTGAGGAGTATCAGGAGATGCCGGACACCCTCACCATCGACGGCTACTACCGCTATTATGAAAATAGCTGGAACTGGCAGGAACCCGCCATGGAAACAGGGTCCTACACGGACCATCGCTACACAGGCATTCATCGAAAGTTGGACGACTGGTTCCAGGCGCAGGCCGTTGCGCCCATGGCGGACCGGCGGTTCAAGGCCATGGGCAAGGCGGCGGACTATGACTATCCCGCCCTGGCCGGCGCGGGCTGCGGTGAGGACCGGAGGCAATACATCCATCACAAGCCAGGGCAATCCTGATCGAGAGAGGAGGCGGTCCCATGGGGGCGATTCAGAAAAAATGGAAAAGCCGGAGGGGGGCCTCCATCCTCATTGCCCTGGTTTTTTTCCTCCTGTGCCTGATGGTGGGCGCGGTGATTCTCACCGCGGCCACCGCCAGTGCGGGCCAGCTGCGCACCCAGCGCCAGGCCCAGCAGGACTACCTCGCCGTCTCCTCCGCGGCCAGGCTGTTGCAGGACCTGCTGAGCGAAAAGAACTTCTCCATGACCAGCGAGGACGGCGATTTGACGCTCGGCCCCACCTGTGCCCCGGCCGGAGCGGCACTGTCCTCCACGGTTGAGGCGGCGGCGGAGGAGACCTTCTATGGCCGGAAGCCCCATCCCGTGTCGCTGACCGTGGACGCCGGGGACATCTTCCAGGACGGTTCCGGCCTGGTGGAGGCGGAGCTTTCCATGGATGAGAAGTGCAACCTCACCGTGACGCTGGCCATCCAGGAGGACGGGGGCACCCGGGTGCCGCTGGTGCTGTCCATGCCGGCCCTTGTGTCGGACCAGACCCGGATTCGACATGAGACGTGGGTGGACGCCGACGGAAATGAGAGGGAGAGATCTATCAGGGTCCGCACCTACCGGGTCGCCTGGGAGGCGGGCACCATCACAAGGGGGGAGGAGCCATGAAGAAGTGGAACAGCCGGCGGGGGGAGACCCTCACCGAGACCTTGGCGGCGCTGCTGCTGGTGTCCCTGGCCACCGCGCTGCTGGTCACCATGGTGACGGCCTCCTTCCGGCTGAACGCCGCCGCCCGGGGCAATGACGCCCGGTTTTATGAGGAGCTGTCCGCCGCCGAGGCGGGCGTGGGCGGAGAATCCGAAAAAGCGGGGGCGGTGGCCATCAAAGCGGGCGGGGAGAGCTGGAAGGTCCCCGTGTCCGTGACGGGCGGCGGCACCCTCACCTCCTATGAGCGGAAGGAGGGCGCGCCGTGAGAGGAAAACGGAACCGGCGGGGCGGCTTCACCATGACGGAGATGCTGGCGGCGATGCTGATTTTGGGGCTGATGACCGCCGCCCTGGTGGGGGGACTGCCCGCCGTGCTGCACGCCTATCGTGAGGCCACCGTCTATGCGGAGTCGGAGGTGCTGTGCGGAACGCTGTCCGCCGCCCTGGCCGACGAGCTGCGCACCGCCACCGGAGTCAAGGTATCCGGAACGGGTGGGATCACCTTCAACAGTCCAGGCTTTGGAGTCGGGGCAGCGGTCGGCAGCACCGATGACCGGGTGACCGTCGGCGGCAAAGACCTGGTGGGAGAGAGGGCCTACACCAGCGGACTGACCGCCCAGGCGGAGGCGAAGGTAACTCCCGGCGGCGGAGAGCTGGTGACGGTGAAAATCTCGGTTCGGGGTGCCGGGAGGACGGAGGAGGACGATCCGTGGGCCGAGGCGGAATTTTCCGTCCGCCTGCTGAATCCGCCCTGAGAAAACGGGAAGAGGGGGCGTCCGGCGGTCTGCCGGCCGCCCTCTTCTTTTGCATCCGTGCCATCGGGGAAGCCGGGGCGTGCGGGGGAAAGGGTCCCGACAGCAGCGCCCCCGCCGCGGCCTGCCGGAGGGCTGTGCCCACAGGCGGGACGGGGCCTTCCTCGGCCTGTGTCCGCAGGCGGGGCGGGAGTCTTCCCCCGGCCTGTGCCCGGGCAACAGCCCGGTCCGCGGCCGGAGGCGGTTGCATCCGGCCCCAGAATCTGGTATGCTCTTTCCAGAGGCAACGGAACACCCGCCGGGGAGCCGGCGGGAGAAAGGGAGCGTATGATGGAGTTTGAGGCATTGCAGATGGCCCGCGAGAGCTGCCGGGCCTACCGTGACCAGCCCGTTCCCCGGGAGGTGCTGACCCACCTGGTGGAGGTGGCGCGGATGTCCCCCAGCGGCTGCAACGCGCAGCCCTGGCGGTTTCTCATTGTGGATGAGGCCGATGCCCGGGCCCGGGTGGTGGAGGCGCTGGACGACGAGGGGCTGACGGGCTGTCCCTGGGGCGGGCAGGTGCCCGCGTTCATCCTGATCTGCGAGACCGAGGCCCACCTGCGGCCCGGGGTGGGGGAGCGGTACGGCTCCCAGCACTTTGCCCAGATGGACATCGGCATGGCGGCTATGGCGCTGTGCTATGAGGCCACCGCTCTGGGCCTTGGCACCTGCATGATCGGCACCATGAGCCAGGAGGAGCTCCGCAGGGGCCTGGGCATCCCGGCGGAGCGCACCGTCCGGCTGATTATCACCGTGGGCTATCCGGCCACGGAGAAGGCGCCCCGGAAAAAGGAGCGCAAGCCCCTGGACGAGGTCCTGGGCTTCAACCACTGGTGAGGCCGTTCCCCGGCGGAGAGAACCTCCGCCGGGGAATCTTTTTTTGAGGCGGCAGGGCGTCACCGGTCCGGCGGCGGATGGAGGGCGCGAAAAAACAGGCCCGGACTGCCATGCAGTCCGGGCCTGTTGGGCGCTTGGGTCAGGCTTTGTAATTCCGCATCCGCCAGACGATGGCGGCCACCTGCCCGCGGGTCAGGGTGTTGTTGGGCTTGAAGGTGCTGGAGCCGTTGTCAAAGTAGCCTTCCACGATGCCGGCGGCGTTCAGGGCCTGCACGTACACGTCGGCGGTGTCGGTGAAGGGACGGTTGCTGGAGAGGTTGCTGATGCTCAGCTTCAGGGCCTTGGCCGCCAGCTGGGACACCTGCAGCCGGGTGATGGCTTTGTTCAAGTCCACGCTGCCGGACACCAGGCCGTCCTTCTGGGCCCTGGAGAGGTAGCCGCTGAAGGTGTTGCTGCCGGTGGGGGCCTGCTCGGTGTAGCCCGCGGCCAGCATGATGAGCTTCAGGGCCGCGCCGTAGGTCACGGTGCTGTTGGGACGGAAGGTGTTGTCGGAATAGCCGCCGATGATGCTGGCGTCGGAGAGCTCCGTCACGTACTTGTAGCACCAGGAGTCGGAGGAGACGTCGCTGAAGCGCTTCACGCTGTTCACCACCCCCAGGCAGAACTTGCCGGAGGCAATGGCGTTGCCCTTGCTGTCATAGGCCACGTAGGGGATCTCCACGGAGCCGGTGTAGCCGCTGGAGGGAACGAATTTCAACTGGCTGATCTGCTCGGAGCCGCTGTTGTAACCGTAGCGGGTGGTGATGTTGGCCTTGAGGCTGACATAGTTGCCGCCGACGTTCACGGTGCCCACATTGGAGGCGGGCAGCTCCAGCAGCTGGATGGAGGCCAGGGCGGTGTTGGTGGCGTTGTAGACCGCGCTGTAAATGGCCGAGGCGGGGAAGGAGACGGAGGTGTTCTTGGGAGTGACGCCGTAGACCTCGGACACCGCGCTGCGGGTGACGCTGATAAGGATGGAGCCCTGGACCGACTGGCTGCCGGTGCCGTAGGCGGTGAAGGGGATGGAGCCGCAGTAGTTGGTGCCGGAGGGGATATAGGTCAGCTCATCCAGGCTGTACTGGCTGCTGGTGGCGTTGTAGTAGAAGGACTGGTCCTTGCAGTTGTTGGCGGTGAGCTGCTTGCGGCTGCTGCTGGTGTAGTAGTCGTGGTACAGCGTGCCGGAGGAGGGGACGCCGATCAGCTCCACATACCGCAGGGTGCTGCCGGGGTACTCCTTGGAGAAGAACCGGGCGATGTCGTTGGCGTTGATCTGCACCGCATTGCCGGTGGTGGTGTAATAGCGGATGTTGCCGTAGCCGGAGCCGCTGATGACGGTGCTCTTGGCGGGCTTGATGACCAGAGTGCCCTTCACGTAATCGTCGTCGCTGTTGTAGAGGCGGAAGTCGATGGAGAGGGGCTCGTCAAAGTCCTTGCCGGCCACGAAAGTCAGCTCCTTGAGCTCGTAGTCGCCATACTCGTCGGAGCTGTAATAGAACGAGTACTCCTCCAGGTCGCTGCGGGAGAACTCCTCCTCGTCGTCGCCGTCGTAGTCGAAGTAGATGGCGCCGTCGGCGGACTTGTAGGTGCTGTCGGGATAGAAGCGGACATACCGGAAGGTGCCGCCGTCCTCGTCCTTGAAGTAGTTGTAGAAGTCCTTGCGGTCGAAGTCGGCCTCGCCGTCGTCGTCCACGGTGTAGGTGATGTCGCCGTCGTCCTCGTCGTCATCGTCGTCGTCCTTGTCCACGTCGCCGATCAGGATTTTCAGCGTGCCCTCCAGCTCCTCGTCGTCGCCGTAGAGGGTGAAGTCCAGGGAGACGGTCTCGCCGTCGGCTTCCTTGCCGGCCACGAAGGTCAGGTCATTGAGGGCGTAGTCGCCCCTGGAGGAGGTGTAATAGAACTCCTCGCCGTCCAGCTCGGCCTTGGTGAACTTCTCCTCGTCGCCGCCGTTGTAGTCGTAGTAGAGATAGCCGTTGGCGGCCTTGTAGGAGCTGTCGGGCTCAAAGACCACATAGCGGAAGGTGTCGTCGTCGTCATACTCGTCGTCGAAGAGGTTCTTGAAGTCCTTGCGGTCAAATGTCACGGTCTTCCCGGCCTTCACCTCGTAGGAGATGTCGCCCTTGTTCTTGGAAGAGGAGCTGCTGGTGGTGATCTCGATTTCCAGGGTGCCCTCCAGCTCCTCGTCGTCTTCGCCGTAGATGGTGAAGTCCAGAGTGACAGTCTTGCCCTTGGCGCCGCTGTTGGCCACAAAGCTCAGGCTCTCCAGGGCGTAATCGCCGTGTCTGCTCTTACTGTAATAGAACTCATAGTCCTCCAGATTGCTCTTGCTGAAGGTGTCCTCATCCTTGGTGCCCCGGCCGGTGTACAGGGTGCCGTTGGAGGTTTTCAGGGAGCTGTCCGCTTCGAATTCCACATAGAGCAGCTCGGTATTGCCGTACACGTCCTTGAACAGATCCTTGAAGTCGGAGCGCTTGAAGGAGAGCTCGTTGCCGGGCTTGACCTTCCAGGTGATGGTGGTGTCGGTCTTCTTCTCATACAGGGCATAATAGGTGGTGCTGGAGGAGAGGGAGGTGCTGGCCACCTTGGCGGAGGACAGATAAGTCTGCCCGTCGTACAGCGCGGAGCTGCCGGGGTTCCGGGTGCTCCAGCCCTTGAAGGTATAGTCCTTGCTGTTGGAGGACCTGGAGGGCGTGCCGGGGTTGGAGGGGGAGGACCCGCTCCGGATGCTCTGGGACTTATAGGTACTGGAGCCGTTCATGAAGGTGACGGTGATGTTGGCGGTGCCCATGGAATAGCCGCAGGTATCGCACTTGCCGTCGTTGTTCAGGTCCACGTGGCCGCCCAGGTTCTCCTTGTAGCCGCAGACGGTGCACTGGTCCCAGTGGTTGGTGGCGTCGCTGCGCATGGTGCCGTCGTAGGTGTGGCTGGCGTGGGCGGTTTGGGCGCCGCAGTCGGCGCACCGCTGCCAGTGGGCGTTGTGGTCGGTCTCATAGGCGGCGGCCCAGTTGTGGTTGGCCTCCTGGGTGCCGGGGCAGCCGCTGGTGAGGCACTTGCGCTGGTGCTGGGTGTCGTTGAGCTTCTGCCAGCTGCTCCAGTTGTTGTGGCCGCAGTCCGCCGCCAGGGCGGCAGGCATCAGACTCACAACCATGATGACGGCCAGCAGACATGCCGGCACCTTCCTCGTCCAAAATCCCTTCATATGCGACCTCCATTTGACAAATTGCATGGCTTCCAATGGTTTGAGGGTATTCCTTCTTGTAACATAGCCGAAATCGCGGAGATAATCATGAACAAATTATGAACAAGCGGCTCTTTTCGCAGAAAAGAAGGTTTTTCTTTACAAATAAACAGCGCTCCGATATAATACTATGGCTAATGAAATTCAAAAGACGGAGAGATGGTCATGGCTTTGATCGAATACGACGCATATAAACAGAAGCTGCGGGACCTGCGCCCGGAGCTGGAGAAGCTGGCCGCCGCGCTGGACATCGAGAGCGCCCGGCAGGAGGCGCAGCGTCTGGAGGATGAGACGGCCCAGGACGGCTTTTGGAACGATCTGGAGCGGTCCCAGAAGGTGCAGATGCGCCTCAAGCAGCTGCAAAACAAGGTGGCCCGGCAGGAGAAGCTGGTCTCCGCCTGGGAGGATTTGACCGCCCTTTGCGAGATGGGCCAGGAGGCGGAGGACGAGGAGCTGCTGGCGGAGCTGAAGACGGAGTACGCCGCGCTGGAGGAGAAGGTGGAGGAGACCCGGATGACCACCCTGCTCTCCGGGGAGTACGACAGCTCCAACGCCATTTTGCAGTTCCACGCCGGCGCCGGCGGCACTGAGGCCCAGGACTGGGCCCAGATGCTCTACCGGATGTACACCCGCTGGGTGGAGCGCCACGGCTTTGTCTACAAGATTCTGGACTATGAGGACGGCGACGAGGCGGGCATCAAGTCCGCCGCCATCTCCATCGAGGGGGAGAACGCCTACGGGCTGCTGAAGAGCGAAAACGGGGTCCACCGGCTGGTCCGAGTCTCCCCCTTCGACGCCAACGCCCGGCGGCAGACGTCCTTCGCCGCGGTGGAGGTGATGCCGGAGATCGAGAACGACGAGTCCATCGAGATCCGGGAGGAGGACATCGAGATGCAGGTCTACCGCGCCTCCGGCGCCGGCGGCCAGCACGTGAACAAGACCTCCTCCGCCGTCCGGCTGATCCACAAGCCCACGGGCGTGGTGGTGGCCTCCCAGCAGGAGCGCAGCCAGTTCCAGAACAAGGACAACTGCATGAAGATGCTCCGGGCCAAGCTCCTGGAGCTGAAGGCCCAGCAGCATGCGGAGAAAATCTCCGACATCAAGGGCGTTCAGATGAAGATTGAGTGGGGCAGCCAGATCCGCTCCTACGTGTTCATGCCCTACCAGATGGTGAAGGACACCCGCACCGGCTATGAGACCGGCAACATCGACAACGTGATGGACGGCGATCTGGACGGGTTTTTGAACGCCTACCTCACCCAGCTGGCCACCGGGGAGCTGAAAAAGTAACCGGCCCACAGCCCCGGCGATGCAATTGGATGCCACCAAAAGGCGCGGCTTTGGGCCGCGTCCTTTTTCGCCGGTGACACGAGAGCCATTCACAGACAGAGAAAGGATATACAAATGATAGACGATAACCACTCCGCCGCGGGGGCGGCGCCGCAGGAAAACAAGATGGGCGTGTTGCCGGTGGGAAAGCTGTTGGCCAGTATGGCCGTCCCTATGATGATCTCCATGCTGGTCCAGGCGCTGTACAACGTGGTGGACAGCGTGTTTGTCTCCCGGCTCAGCGAAAACGCCTTCAACGCCGTGGGACTGGCCTTCCCCCTCCAGAGCCTGATGATCGCCGTGGGCGCCGGCACCGCCGTGGGCATCAACGCCCTGCTGTCCCGGTCCCTGGGGGAGCGGCGGCAGGAGATGGCGGACCGGGCCGCCGGCAGCGGCATCTTCCTCTCGCTGTGCAGCGCCGCGGTATTTGCCCTCATCGGCATCTTCCTCTCCCGGCCCTTCTTCCTGGCCCAGGCCGCGTCGGTGCCGGAGATTGTGGAGATGGGCACCGCCTACACCCGCATCTGCCTGGGGCTGTCCGTGGGACTGTTCAGCCAGTTCTGCTTTGAGCGGCTGCTCCAGTCCACCGGGCGGACCACCCTGGCCATGTGTACCCAGCTGATCGGCGCCGCCATCAACATCGTCCTGGACCCCATTTTGATCTTCGGCTTGCTGGGCGCGCCCCGGCTGGAGGTGGCGGGGGCCGCGGTGGCCACCGTCCTGGGTCAGATCGTGGCGGCCGCGGTGGCGGTGGTGATGAATCTGAAGCACAATCCCGACATCCACATCCGCCGCCGGCTGATCCGCTGGGACAAGACGGTGGCCGGGGAGATTTACCGGGTGGGCTTCCCCTCCATCGTCATGCAGTCCATCGGCTCCGTCATGACCTTCGGCATGAATAAAATCCTCTTCGCCTTCACCCCCACCGCCACGGCGGTGTTCGGCGCCTACTTCAAGATTCAGAGCTTCATCTTCATGCCCATCTTCGGCCTGAACAACGGCATGGTGCCCATCATCTCCTACAACTACGGCGCCGCCCGGCCGGAGCGGGTGTGGAAGACGGTGAAGCTGACCATCTTCACCGCCACGGCCATCATGGCGGTGGGCTTCGGCCTCTTCCAGGTCATGCCGGCCACGCTGCTGGCCCTGTTCGACGCCTCGGAGACCATGACCGCCATCGGCGTGCCCGCCCTGCGGATCATCAGCATCTCCTTTTTGCTGGCGGGCTTCTGCATCATCGCCGGGTCCGTGTGCCAGGCCATCGGCAACCCCTTTTACAGCCTGATCGTCTCCGTGTGCCGCCAGATGCTGGTGCTGCTGCCGGTGGCGTGGCTGCTGGCCCAGACGGGGCGGCTGGAGCTGGTGTGGTGGGCCTTCCCCATTGCGGAGATCGCCTCCATCACCCTCAGCACCATCTTCCTGCGGCGGACGGTCCGCAGCGCCGGGGCCCGAATGGCCCAGGCGTCGGCGCAGTGACACCGCGACAAAGCACCCCCCGGACGCCGCAGGCGTCCGGGGGGTGCTTCTTTTTATCGGTTCAGGTATTCCTGGGGGTCCACCGCGTCCCCGTCCCGGGTGACGGAGAAGTGGAGGTGGGGGCCCTGGGCGGCCTCCGCCGCGGCGGTGGTGCCCACCGCGCCGATGATCTGCCCGGCGGACACGCTGTCCCCGGTCTCCACGGTGGGCTGGGCCTGGAGGTTGGCGTAGGTGGTCTGGTAGCCGTCCCCGTGGTCGATGACCACGGTGGTGCCCATCATGGCGTCGGCGTCCACCTGGAGCACCGTGCCGGCGCTGGCGGAGAGGACCGTGGTCCCGGCCTTGGCGGCGATGTCCACGCCGTCGTGGGTTCGCCAGTCATCCAGGGTGGCGTTGTACACCAGGGCGTCCACGGAGAAGGCGGTGAGCACCTCCCCCTTCAGCGGGGACACCACCAACTGGGGGGCCTGGGCCACCACCGGCGTGTCGTCGATCTCCAGCTCCGGCATGGGGGCGGGCTCCTCCACCGGCGCGGGCTGGATGGTCTCCACCACGGCGGGCTCCTCCGGCTCCCGGATCTCCGGGGCCGGGGCGGCGGCCTCCGTCTGGGGCGGCAGCTCCGCCTCCGCCGGCTTGGCGTCCCGGTCCAGCAGCAGGAAATAGCCGCCCACGCCCACCGCCAGCAGGCAGGCAGCGGCCAGGACGTAGAAGCCGCCGTCCCCCAGAACCGTCTTCCATTTGTGTTCCATGTAGATTCCTCCCTCGAATTTTGGGTTTGAGGGAAGTATGAACAGGATTGCCAGAAATTATACAAAAAAGGAGGCCGCCGGACAGGCGGCCTCCTTTTACAAGGCGTTTATTTCACAATCAGGGTCTTGCCGTCCATCTCCTGGGGACAGGCCAGGCCCATCACGTCCAGAATGGTGGGGGCGATGTCCGCCAGGCGGCCCCGGCGCAGCTCCGTGCCGGCGCCGCAGAGGATGAAGGGCACGGGGTTGGTGGTGTGGGCGGTCATGGGGCTGCCGTCCGGCTCCACCATCTGCTCGGCGTTGCCGTGGTCGGCGGTGATCATGGCGATGCCGCCCATTTTCAGCGTGGCGTCCACCACCCGGCCCACGCAGCCGTCCACCGTCTCCACCGCCTTCACCGCCGCGTCGAACACGCCGGTGTGGCCCACCATGTCGCAGTTGGCGAAGTTCAGGATGACGACGTCGTAGGCGCCGGACTCAATCCGCTCCACGCACTTGTCCGCCACCTCCACGGCGCTCATCTCCGGCTGGAGGTCGTAGGTGGCCACCCGGGGGGAGGGGATGAGCACCCGGTCCTCGCCGGGGAACACGGTCTCCGTGCCGCCGTTGAAGAAGAAGGTGACGTGGGCGTACTTCTCCGTCTCCGCGATGCGCAGCTGGGTCAGGCCCATCTGGCTGAGGTACTCCCCCAGGCCGTTGCGCACGCTGGTGCGGGGGTAGGCCACCTCCACGTTGGGCATGGTGGCGTCGTACTCCGTGTTGCACACGAAGGTCAGGGGGAAGCACTGGCGGGTGAAGCCGTCGAAAGCCGGGTCCACCAGGGCGCGGGTGATCTCCCGGGCCCGGTCGGGGCGGAAGTTGAAGAAGATCACGCTGTCGTTGTCGGAGATGGTGCCGTCGGTGTCGCACACCACCGGCTCCACAAACTCGTCGGTGACGCCGGCGGCGTAGGAGTCCTTCACGGCGGCCACGGGCAGGGGGTTGAAGAGGGCGCCCTCGCCGTACACCATGGCGTCGTAGGCCTGCTCCACCCGGTCCCAGCGCTTGTCGCGGTCCATGGCGTAGTAGCGGCCCATGACGGTGGCGATTTTGCCCACGCCCAGCTCCCGGCAGGCCTCCACGGTCCGGGCCACAAAGTCGGCGCCGGAGGTGGGGGACACGTCCCGCCCGTCCAAAAAGGCGTGGATGTAGACCTTCTCCAGGCCCTTGTCCTTCGCCATGCGCAGCAGGGCGAAGAGGTGGCTGAGGTGGGAGTGGACGCCGCCGTCGGACAGCAGGCCCATCAGGTGCAGGGCGGTGCCCTTCTCCAGGCAGGCGTCCATGGCGTGAAGATATGCGGGGTTGCGGAAGAAGTCGCCGTCGGCAATGGATTTGGTGATGCGGGGCAGGTCCTGGAACACCACCCGGCCCGCGCCGATGTTGGTGTGGCCCACCTCGCTGTTGCCCATCTGCCCCTCCGGCAGGCCCACGTCCAGCCCGGAGGCGGACAGCTCCGTGTGGGCGAAGTCCCGGAAGAACTGGTCCAGCCGGGGCGTCTGGGCGGCGGCGACGGCGTCTCCGGCGGCCCCGGCGCCCATGCCGAAGCCGTCCATGATAATCAGGGTAGTTGGTGTTTTATTCATAAAAAAACCATGTCCTCTCGCTGGCGTTGGCCAGACAATCGCGTGAAGAAAAGGAACGTCGGAACAGTCGAGGGGAGGGCGGGGGCGTCCGCCCCCGTCAGGGGCTCACTCCTGGTTCGCGGCGTTGATGATGTCCACAAACTGGTCCGGCTTCAGGGCGGCGCCGCCGATGAGGCCGCCGTCAATGTCCGGCTGGGCCAGCAGCTCCGCGGCGTTCTTGGGGTTCATGGACCCGCCGTACTGGATGGTGACGGAGCGGGCCACCCGGGCGCCGTACAGGGCGCGGATGGTGGCGCGGATGCTGGAGCAGACCTCGCCCGCCTGCTCGGCGGTGGCGGTCTTGCCGGTGCCGATGGCCCAGATGGGCTCATAGGCGATGATGCAGCGGCGCAGCTTGTCGGCGGGGACGCCGTACAGGGCGCTCTTCACCTGGAGGGCAATCCACTCGGCGGTGACGCCGGTCTCCCGCTGCTCCAGGCTCTCGCCCACGCAGATGATGGGGTTCATGCCCGCGGCCAGCACGGCGTGGACCTTCTTGTTCACGGAGGCGTCCGTCTCGCAGAAGTACTGGCGGCGCTCGCTGTGGCCCACGATGACGTACTTCACGCCCAGATCCTTCAGCATATCGGCAGAGACTTCGCCGGTGTAGGCGCCCTTCTCCTCGAAGTACACATTCTCCGCCCCCACGGAGATGCGCAGGTCCTTGAAGGCCTTCAGGGCCGCGGAGATGTTGCAGGCGGGCACGCAGATCAGGGTTTCGCACCACTTGGCGCGGGGCATGATCTTCTTGATGTCCTCGGCGAACTTTTTGGTTTCGGTAGCGGTCATGTTCATCTTCCAGTTACCGGCGATGACAGTCTTGCGATATCTGCGGTTCATGTTGTTCATGTCTCCTTTAATGATGTCTATCCAAAATCATGCGGCGGCCGGGCCGCCGGGGAAGGCGCTGGGCACGGGCGGCGGGACGGGAGATGCGGTGCCCGCGGCCGTGAGAGATGTGTAAACCTATTAACTTATAGCGAAAACCACCGAATTTGTCAAGCATTTCGGCGCGTTTTCCAAAAAATAAGGCGGTTTCTGAACGGAAAACGCAGGGGGAACCGCCGGCTCCCCCCGCTGCTTTCCAGGCGCGGCGCTTGGGCCGAACCGCTTTGTCCGCCCGGCGGGCGGGAGGGGGCTTCCCCTCCGCCGCCGCTCCCGGCGCCTGCCCGGAGACGGATGTTACTTGTCCAGCAGACAGGCCACGCCGGGCAGGTCCTTGCCCTCCAGGAACTCCAGGGAGGCGCCGCCGCCGGTGGAGATGTGGGTCATCTTGTCGGCGTAGCCCAGCTGCTCCACCGCCGCGGCACTGTCGCCGCCGCCGATGATGGTGATGGCGCCGGTCTTGCTCAGGGCCTCCGCCACTGCCTCGGTGCCCTTGGCGAAGGCGGGGAATTCAAACACGCCCATGGGGCCGTTCCAGATGACGGTGCCCGCGTCCGCCACGGCGGCGCAGTACCGCTTCACCGTCTCGGGGCCGATGTCCAGGCCCTGCCAGCCGTCGGGAATCTCGCCGGAGGGCACCACCCGGCTGTTGGCGTCGGGGGCGAAGGCGTCGGCAACCACGGTGTCCACCGGCAGAAGGAGCTGCACGCCCTTGTCCGCAGCCTTGGCCACCATCTCCCGGGAGTAGTCCAGCCAGTCGGCCTCCAGCAGGCTGTCGCCCACCTTGCCGCCCTGGGCGGCGGAGAAGGTGTAGGCCATGCCGCCGCCGATGATGATGGTGTCGGCGATCTCCAGCAGGTTGTTGATGACGCCGATCTTGGAGGAGACCTTGCTGCCGCCCAGGATGGCCACCAGGGGGCGCTTGGGGTTTGCGATGGCGCCGCCCAGGAAGTCCAGCTCCTTCTGGATCAGGAAGCCGGAGACGGCGGGCAGGTACTCCGCCACGCCGGCGGTAGAGGCGTGGGCCCGGTGGACGGCGCCGAAGGCGTCGGACACGTACAGGTCCGCCAGGGAGGCCATGGCCTTGGCCAGGGCGGGGTCGTTCTTGGTCTCGCCCGGTTCAAAGCGGGTGTTTTCCAGCAACAGGATCTGGCCGGGCTGGAGGGCGGCGGCCTTGGTCCGGGCGTCCTCGCCCACCACGTCGGCGGCGAAGAGGACGGGCCGGCCCAGGAGCTGGCCCAGGCGCTCCGCCACGGGGCGGAGGCTCAGCTTGGGGTCGGGGCCGTTCTTGGGCTTGCCCAGGTGGGAGCAGGCGATGACGGCGGCCCCGTTTTCCAGCAGGTAGCGGATGGTGGGCAGGGCCGCCACAATGCGCTTGTCGCTGGTGATGGCGCCGGTCTCCTTGTCCTGGGGCACGTTGAAGTCGCAGCGGAGCAGGACCTTCTTGCCTGCCACGTCCACGTCGCGTACGGTCTGTTTGTTGTAGTTCATCAGGGATTCCTCCATAGTGGGTAAAAGTTTACGGCGCGCCGGCGCCGGGAAGGACGGGGGTAGTATGCGCGGAAGGGGTGGGGCTCAGCCCCGCGCCGTCCCATTTGCATCCAGGAGACCGGAGGGCCGGGGAGACCGGTACGGCCTGGGACCGCTCCCTGAAACTGCCCGCCTGTTGCGGTGCACTCCGGGGCAATGGGAGATCTCCGGCGGGCAGAGTCCGCCTGCCGGGGAGGCATGTCTGCCCCAGGGCGGGGCTCAGTCCTGGGCCATCTCGCCGGTATCCAGCAGGCCGGGGAAGCCGGTCTGGCGCAGGGCCTCGTAGACGCACACGGCCACGGTGTTGCTCAGATTCAGGCTCCGGGCGCCGGGGACCATGGGGAGGCGGATGCAGCGGCTGCGGAACGCCTCCCGGAAATCCAGGGGCAGTCCGGCGGTCTCCTTGCCGAAAAACAGCCAGCTGTCCGGGGTGAAGACGGCCTCCTGATAGGAGCGGGGGGCCTTGGTGGTGGTGAGCCAGGCCTCCGGCCCGGCCTCGGGGTGGCGGTGGAACAGGTCCTCCAGATTTTCGTAGTCGGAGACCTCCACCAGGTGCCAGTAGTCCAGCCCAGCCCGCTTCACCGCCCGGTCGGAGATGTCGAAGCCCAGGGGGCGGACCAGGTGGAGGCGGCTGCCGGTGGCGGCGCAGGTGCGGGCGATGTTGCCGCAGTTCTGCGGAATTTCCGGTTCGACCAGAACGATGTTGAGCATAAGACGGAACCTCCTGGTTTTGCGGTAAGTAAATGTTATTGTAATCCTTTACCTGTCCAAATTCAACCATAATATGAGACAGAAACGCGGATTTCGGAGAAAAGTACGAGAGATGGAAACGAATTTTTACGAAATGATGAAAAAAGGAAGGGGGAATTCTACGCTCCGAGGGAAATTCCGTTGCCTCCGACAAAAATACTGGGGATTCCGGAAAAGATTTGGAAGAAGTTATTACAATAAATTCACCAAAAACACTGGATTTCCTGTAAAAGTTTGATATAATAACCCTGCGCACGGAGTGCGCATACCCATATGTGTACTAAAATAATGGGACTATGTAAAGGAGGGGCATCCCCATGGATTGTCCGCAGCGTGCCGTGTTCTTTCTGGAAGAGGACTCCTCCATTCCGGAGTATTCCAAACCGCTGATGCTGGAAGCCGTTCTTTTTTGCCCGATCCTGACCTGGGCGAGCAAGCAGTTGGTGGCCGATGGCGTGCAGCGGTTTTTTGTCGTCTGCGGCCCCCGGTTCGCGGAGGAGGCCCGGGCCTGCTTCCCGGCGGAGGCGGAGGTCACCGTGTCGGAGCAGCAGGCGGACCTGACGGCTTTTTTGAACAGCCCGGACCCGGTGCTGGTACTGCCCCGGGCGGCCCTGCCCATGGCAGAGGCCGGACCCGGCTTCGTCTACGCAGCGCCCGGCTATGAGCTGCAGGAGAGCTGGAAGGAGCGGATGAGCAACAACGTGACCGCCGCGGAGCTGGTGCCCGGGTGGCTGCCCATCTTCGGACTGGAGACCATCGCGGAGCTGGAGCCGATGCTCCGAGAGCGCATTGTGAAGGACCACATGCGCCGGGGCGTCCGGGTGCTGGACCCCGCCGCCGTCTATATCGACCCCCGGGCGGACATCGGCCCGGGGACCGTGCTCCTGCCCGGCACTCTGGTGCGGGGGGCCACCACTGTGGGCCGGGGCTGCACCCTGGGCCCCCATACGGTGGTGGACGGCTGCACCGTGGGGGACGGCGTGGAGATCAACGCCTCCCAGGTCAGCGGCAGCACCCTGGGCGACGGCTGCGACGTGGGGCCCTATGCCCACATCCGGCCGGACTGCACCGTGGGGCCCCGGTGCCACATCGGCGCCTTTGTCCAGCTGAAAAACTGCGTGCTGGGGGAGGGTACCAAGATGTCCCACCTGACCTATGTGGGGGATGCCGACGTGGGCGGCGGCGTCAACTTCGGCTGCGGCACCATCACCACCAATTACGACGGCTTCCGCAAGCACCGCTGCACCATTGGGGACGGGGCCTTTATCGGCTGCAACACCAACCTCATCGCGCCGGTGACGGTGGGAGAGGGCGCCTATATCGCCGCCGGCAGCACCATCACCGACGAGGTGCCCGCCGACGCGCTGGCGGTGGCCCGGGCCCGGCAGAAGAATCTGGAGGGCTGGGCGGCCCGCCGGAGACGGATGCACGGCGGGGAGCAGTGAGTTTCCCGATATCTTACCATGGCAAATGCGTCAAAAATGACAGAATATAGAAAGAGGGCGTTTGGAAAATGATTTCTCACGGCAAGGATATCAAAGTGTTCTCCGGCAATGCCAATCCCAAGCTGGCGGAGGAGATCTGCAAGCTGATGGGCACCAAGCTGGGCGAGTCGGAGGTGGGTACCTTCTCCGACGGCGAGGTGTTCGTCTCCCTGTATGAGACGGTCCGGGGCAGCGACGTGTTCGTGGTCCAGTCCACCTCCACCCCCGTCAACAACAACCTGATGGAGCTGCTCATCATGATCGACGCGCTGAAGCGGGCCTCCGCCGGCCGGATCACCGCGGTGATTCCCTACTTCGGCTATGCCCGGCAGGACCGCAAGGCCAAGGCTCGGGACCCCATCACCGCCAAGCTGGTGGCCAACATGCTGACCACCGCCGGCGCCGACCGGGTGCTGACCATGGACCTCCACGCCTCCCAGATTCAGGGCTTCTTCGACATCCCGGTGGACAACCTGGCGGGCAACCCCATCTTTGTGGACTACTACGCCAAGAAGTTCGGCGCCGACTGCGAGAACATGATGGTGGTCTCCCCCGACGTGGGCTCCGTGGCCCGGGCCCGGGCCTTCGCCCAGAAGCTGCACATGAATCTGGCCATCGTGGACAAGCGCCGCCAGAAGGCCAACAGCTGCGAGGTCATGAACGTCATCGGCGACGTGGCGGGCAAGGACTGCATCCTCTTCGACGACATGGTGGATACCGGCGGGTCTTTGTGCAACGCCGCCAAGGCGCTGGTCGAAGTGGGCGGCGCCAAGAGCGTCCACGCCTGCGCGTCCCACGGCGTGTTGTCCGGCCCCGCCATTGACCGGGTGAACAGCAGTGTGATCGAGGAGCTGGCCCTGCTGAACACGGTGCCGGAAATCGATCCGGCCAAGAGCAGCAAGATCAAGTACCTGTCCGTGGGCCCCATGTTCTGCGAGGCCATTGAGCGCATTTACCAGGAGGTCTCCATCTCCAAGCTGTTCCGCTGAGAGACGGCCCCCTACATCGTGAATAAAACGGACAAGGCGGGAAAGAGTTCTTTCCCGCCTTGCGCCTCTGCCATTCGATTTTGAAGGAGCCTGTTATGCTGTTTGGAAGCAAATCCTCCGCCGTGGACTGGCTGGTGGTGGGCCTGGGAAACCCGGGCCAGAAATACGAGCACACCCGCCACAACATGGGCTTTCTCACCCTGGACCTGCTAGCGGAGCAGCAGGGTGTGAAGCTGAATAAGGTGAAGTTCAAGTCCGCCTACAACATTTTCCCCTTCGCCGGGTGCCGGTGCCTGGCGATGAAGCCCCAGACCTATATGAACCTCTCCGGAGAGGCGGTGCGGGAGGCGGCCCAGTTTTACAAGATCACCGCGGACCATGTGCTGGTGATTTACGACGATGTGTCGCTGCCGGTGGGAAAGCTGCGGGTGCGGCCCTCCGGGTCCGCCGGCGGGCACAACGGCATCAAGAACATCATCGCCCATCTGGGGACCCAGGAATTTCCCCGGATCAAGATCGGCACCGGGGCCCCCGGCGAGGGGGGCGATATGATCGACTGGGTGATCGGGGTGCCCTCCCAGGCGGAGCGGAAGGTTCTGGCGGAGAGCTTTGAAAAGGCCCTTCAGGCGGCGGAGTGCGTCATCCGGGAGGGGTGCCAGAAGGCGATGAATCAGTTCAACTGACGGACTGGATATTGTCTTGGATAGCCGCGCACGGCGCGGGGACGAGGGGATGCCGCCGTCGGGCGGGGACGACGGGATTCCGCCCCACGGGGGCGGCACGGAATGCACTCCCCATGGCGTCGTCGCAAAGTCCGCATGCCGCAGTTTCCGCCTGTGGCGAAAACTGCGCCCGCTCCCTTGCTCCTCCGCTCCCCGCAGAGACCGCTTCGC